>CACAHE010000005.1 GCA_902532195.1 uncultured Pelagibacteraceae bacterium
ATATTATAGAGCAGATCGAGTAAAAAAACCCAAAACAAATTTAAAGTGTATAAAAATAGAAAAAAATATGGGATGGTGTAATGACTCTAAAAGCAAACATTATAATAAACAAATTAATATAACTAAAAAAATTAAAGCCGAAAAACTTTATCGTAAAGACTATAAATATAATTTATTCATAAATATAAAATACAATTCAAATAAAATTAAACCATTTAAAGGAAGCGCTATTTTTATTCATCTAACTAATAACTATAAACCTACTGCTGGATGCATCGCTTTGAAAAAAAAAGATTTTTTAATAGTTGCTAAACTTTTAACTAAAAACAGCAGAATTTTTATAAGTTAAGATCTCGGACCAAAAATTTTAGATCCTATTCTTATAAATGTAGAACCATGTTTTATTGCATTTAAATAGTCTGCCGACATCCCCATACTTATCTCTTTAAGATTTAGATTATCATTAAGTTTTTTCATCTCTGAAAAATATAGCTCAGATTTTCCATCATCTGGAGGTAAACACATTGTTCCTATTACATCTAAACCTAGTTCTATACAAGAATTATAAAAATTTCTTAATTCATTTTTATTAATACCTGTTTTTTGTATTTCGTTTCCAATGTTAATTTGAATAAAAATTTTTGGTTTTTTATTAAATTTTTTTTGTTCGTTAGAAATTTTCATTGCAAGTTTTATATTGTCAACCGAATGAATATAATCAAACAAATCTACAACATATTTAACTTTGTTTGTTTGAAGTTTTCCAACTAGATGCAATTTAATATTAGCAAAATTTTTTTTCAAATTGGACCATTTTTCTACAGCCTCTTGTACCTTATTTTCGCCGAAGTGTTCATGGCCATGTTCAATTAACGGCATAATTTTTTCTATTGGAAAAGTTTTAGAAACGGCAATTATATTTGTTTTATTATTGCTTTTTTTTTCAATTTCATTATTTACAGATAATAAGTTATTGATTGTATAATGCATTTACATAATTTTAAAATTTTTCATTTTATTAATTCTTTTGAATTAAACTATATAAGAAAATTGGATAAAAAAATAAACCTTATTTATAGAAATTATGAAAAACCAATTAATTATAAATTATTAGTTAATTTAAGAAATTACTGTAAAAGTAATAATATTAAATTATATATTGCTAATAGCCTTAAAATTGCAAATAAATATAATTTAGATGGAGTTTATATCCCATCATTTAATAAAAAAATGATAGTTTCAAAAAATAATGTTAAAAAAAATTTTAAGATTCTAGGGTCTGCTCATAATATAAAAGAGATAAGACAAAAAGAAATGCAAAATGTTGAATACATTTTTTACTCTCCGATTTTTATAGATAAAGGTAATAATAAAAAGGTATATATATATAATCTGTCCAAAGTCATTAAACTAACAGACAGTAAAATAGTTGCTTTAGGAGGAGTAGATAAAAATAATTTAAAAAAACTTAAATTAGTAAATTGTAAAAGTTTGGCTTATATATCAAACATAATTCATTAAATGAACGACTTAGAAAAAAAAATAATTGAATTAAATTCACAGTTAAATAAAGGAAAATTCGATTTAGCTTTAAAAGAGTGTCTTAATCTAAAAAAAACTTATAATGAAAATTCATTCTTAGATAATTACATTGGTCTTATATATAAAACTATGGGTCAATTAGATTTTGCAGAAAAATATTTTCTTAGCTCTTTGAAAATTAATCCTCAAAATTTTGCAGCTATAAATAATCTCGCAAATACTTATGAATCTGAAAATGAATTAAAAAAAGCAATAGAAAACTACCACAAAGCTTTAAATATTAAACCAGATTACATCCAATGCCTTATAAATTATGGGCAACTTAAGTTGAAATTAAATAATCATGTGGGAGCAATAGATTTATTTTTAAAATCAATAAGTCTTGATCCTTATAAAAAAGGAACATGGGAGGGAAATTTTAATTTAGCAACAGCATATATGCAATTAAATGACAAAGAAAATGGCATTAAATATGCAAGAAAAACTCTAGAGATCAAACCTGATTTTTCCTTTGCAGACAAATTAATATCTAATGCAACAGATTATAATTTAGATGATAGTCATATTTACGAAATAGAGTCGAAATTAGAATCTACAAAATCAAATTTAAACAAAGGAATTTATCATTTTATATTAGGAAAAGCCTATGAAGATAAAAATAATTATGATGAATCTATTAAAAATATAATTGAAGGTAACAAAATAGTTAGAGAAGGAATTAAATATAAAGTTGAAGAACATATCCAAAGTATAAAAAAGGTTATGGAAGAGTTCAAAGATATTGACTTCAAAAAATTTAAAAAAACAATAAATAGTAATAAAAAAATTATTTTTATAGTCGGAATGCCAAGATCAGGTACAAGTTTGGTTGAGCAGATATTATCATCTCACAGCAAAACATATGGGGCTGGGGAAACAACACTGCTTGAAAATCAGCTTAAAAAAGAATTTTTTTCAAATAAATTTGACTTAAATAACAATAAATTAATTGAAGAAATTTATAAAAAGTATGAAGAAAACATATCTTTTTTTAACCCAGAAAAAATTATCATTGATAAATCTTTATTAAATTTTGTTTGGATAGGATTTATAAAATTATTATTTCCAAATTCATATATAATAAACGTAAAAAGAGACCCTTTTGAGAACTGTATATCTTGCTTCAAAAACCACTTCGAAGGTGGGTTGCCATTTACTTATAATCAACAAGATCTTGCATTCTTTTACAACAATTATGTCAAAACTGTTGAATTTTGGAAAAATAAATTAGGTTCATTTATATATGAAGTAAAATACGAAAATTTAGTAAGTGATTCAAAAAATGAGATCAAAAAATTATTAAATTTCTGTAATTTAGAATATGAAGATAATTGTCTCAATTTTCACAAAAATAAATCTCCTGTTAAAACTTTAAGTATGATCCAAGTAAGAAAGCCAATTTATAAAAGTTCTTTAAAACAAAGCGAAAAGTTTAATTATAAAAAAGAATTCTCTGAACTATATTCTGGTCTAAAAAATTCTATGTAAAAAAAAAGGCCCCGAAAAATCGGGGCCTTTTAAATTAAATATCTACTATTCTTAGAATGATAATTTAACTGAAAGTTCTAAACTCTCATCTGTTTCAGCAGAAACACCGTTTACGTTATCAGCTTCGTTAGCAGCTACTCTGATAGATGCAGAACCCATAGTGTATGCAGCACTTATACCAGAAGAATCTTCTGTTATGTTTGATCCACTTGGAGCATCATCTTCGTTATCCGCTTGGTTGTAAGAAACAGATAGATTTTCGTTAACTGCAAAAGCTATACCGAATTCTTCAACATTGTTACCATTAGCACCAGCAGCTCCACTTTGAACTTCAGATACTTGGTAACCTACTGACAATGCACCGTTAACATAGTTAATAGCCATAGTCATTTCTGTGTCATCGTTAGCTGTAGCAGCTGACATAACTTCAGTTTTACTAGAACCATAAGCTAATGTTAAACCTTCTATCATAGAAGGTGCATATGTAATTGCGTAGTTTACGTTAGACGAAGTTTCTCCAGCACCTGATGTTCCACCAGCTTGTGAGCTAGTAGAAGATACACTTGGATGGTAAGCTAGTGATAATGATAATCCACCGTATGATGGAGAAGCATATCCTAACACACTTGTATTTCCAGCACCGTTTAATGAGTTACCTGATCCAGATACTCCGTGACCAGCTTCTTCATAAGCAGTTGGAACTTCGTTTTTCAATGTATTTATACCAGCGATACCAACACCTTGGTCAAATGAGAACGTACCCATATCACCCATAGTAATTTTAAGTGAGTTAGAGTCTGTTGCTAAATCTTGACCAGCGAAGCCAGTAAATACTGAGTAAGACCATCCATTGTCCATTTCACCTGTACCAGTTACTGATATAGTGTGAGATAAACCGTATGGGTTACCAGTGTCGTCTGACGTACCACCAGAGTTTGTGTAAGTAAATTCACCTGAACCAGTTAAGCTAACATCTGCATGTGCAGAAAACATAGCTAAAGAACCAGCTAAAGCTGAAAGACCTACTTTTCTTAGTTTGTCCATAATTGTCTCCTTTTTTTATTCTTAATAATTATTATGAATAGCGGATTTTTATCAGATCTTACTAATTGATGTTTTTGAAAGTAATAAAATACCCTATTTTTTTCAATTTTGTGATAATTTTACAACATAAAATTTATTAATAAATTGGCCATTAATTTGTGTTTTTTGCTGTTTTTTATTTATTTTTATGAAAATAGCCTTACAAATCAATTTTGGCTTAAATTCTGAGGATATTTTGTGACTAAATTATTAAAAATTATAACTATTTCTGTAATTCTATTATCGTTGTTAAATGCTTGTGGAATATATCGCCCCGTGGATAGCAGAAAAATTCCTGTTAATGAAGCAGAAAGAGTTAAAAAAAATATCGAAGAAGGTAGAGGAATAAAAATTATGGGTGACTCCAAAAGAGGTGGTGATTTTCAGTTTGCCTCTTCTAACCCAATGTGGAGAGCATCGCTTGAAACACTAAATTTTTTACCTTTAGCAAATGCAGATTACAGCGGTGGAATTATAATTTCTGATTGGTATTCTCCTGATGAAAATAAAAATGAGTCGATAAAAATAACTATCAGATTTTTAAGTAATGAGATTCGACCAGATGGTATAGAGGTTTCTATTTTTAGAAAAAATTGTAAAATTTTTGAAAACTGCAAAGTGATAAATTCAAGCAGTAATATTGGAAACGAAATTAAATTAGCAATAATTAAAAGAGCTGTAGAAATTGAAAGAATGGATGCAAAAAATAATCCTAACAAAAGAGGCATCACTTTGGATAGTTCGGGAAAAATACCAAAAAATTAATTTAAATAAATAATGCAGTTTTAATTTAATAATTTATTTTAATGGAAAGATATAATTTTAAAATTGTCGAAGAAAAATGGCAAAATAATTGGGAAAAAAATAAATCTTTTAAAACTCATTTAGATTTAAATAAAAAAAAATTTTACTGCTTAGAAATGTTTCCATACCCTTCGGGTAGAATACACATGGGTCATGTAAGAAATTATACAATAGGTGATGTATTGGCTAGATACAAATCTATGAATGGATTTAATGTATTGCATCCAATGGGATGGGACTCGTTCGGTATGCCTGCAGAAAATGCCGCTAAAGAAAATAATCTACATCCAAAAAGTTGGACTGAGAACAATATTTTGATGATGAAAAAGCAGCTTAAAAAACTTGGTTTATCTTTAGATTGGGATAGAGAAATCTCTACATGTAGCCCCGAATATTATAAACACCAACAATCTTTCTTTTTAGATTTATATGATAAAGGCCTTGTATATAGAAAAGAAAATTATGTTAATTGGGATCCTGTTGATGAAACTGTTCTAGCAAATGAGCAAGTAATTAATGGACGAGGCTGGAGATCTGGTGCAGTTGTAGAAAGAAAAAAATTAAATCAATGGTTTTTCAATATATCTAAGTTTTCAGAAGATTTATTAGAAGGTTTAAAAAAATTGGATAATTGGCCTCAAAAAGTAAAAACTATGCAAAAAAATTGGATAGGAAAATCTTTTGGTTGTGAAGTAGATTTTAAAATTGAGGGAAATGAAACTATAAAAAAAATAAAGTGTTTTACGACAAGACCTGATACGCTTTTCGGATTTTCATTTTTAGCTCTATCTGTTGATCATCCTTTAGCTAAATTATATGAAAAAGATAAAAATTTTAAAAAATTTAAAGACGAATGTGGCAAAACTGGAACAACAGAAGAGTCTATTGCAAATGCTGATAAGCTGGGTTTTAAAACCGATTTAACTGCAATTAATCCTTTAGATAGTTCTATTAAAGCTCCTGTTTATTTTGCTAATTTTGTTCTTATGGATTATGGATTTGGTGCAGTTTTTGGTTGTCCGGCTCATGATCAAAGAGATTTTGATTTTGCAAAAAAATATAAATTAAATATTAATTGGGTTGTAAGACCTGAAGATAGTAATGATAATTTTAGATCTGAAGAAGCTTATACTGGTACAGGTATAATTTTTAATTCAAAATTTTTAAATGGTCTAAAAGTTCCTGATGAATCAATAGTTAAAACTATAGACTATCTAGAAAAAAACAATTTAGGGAAAAAGAAAATTAACTTTAGATTAAAAGATTGGGGAGTATCCAGGCAAAGGTACTGGGGATGCCCAATTCCAATAGCATATAATGAAAAAAATGAAGTTGTAAAAATACCAAAAAATGAATTGCCAGTTTTGTTACCAGAACAAGTGGATTTAAATGTAAAAGGAAATCCATTAGACTCTAACAAAAAATGGAAGGAAATTAGAATTAATGGCAAAAAGCATTTTAGAGAAACAGACACTCTTGATACTTTTGTGGACTCTTCATGGTATTTTTTAAGATTTTGCTCAGCATCAAAAGATGATTCAGGTTTCGACCAAAAAGAAATTGATTACTGGCTTCCTGTTGATCAATACATTGGAGGTGTTGAGCATGCTATACTTCATTTGTTATATTCACGTTTCTTTATGCACGCTCTGTCACACAAGAGTGATAAATTTAAACTTAAAGAACCTTTTGAAGGTTTATTTACTCAAGGAATGGTTTGTCATGAAACTTATAAAGATAAAAATAATAATTGGGTAAGTCCTGAAGATGTGTATTCTGATGATGAAAAAAATTTTTTTTTAAAAAGTAATAAAGAAGAAAAAATTACTGTAGGATCCTCGGAGTCCATGTCAAAATCAAAAAAAAATACAATTGATCCAGAATTAATAATAAAAAATTATGGCGCAGATTCTGTAAGATTATTTATTTTATCTGACAGCCCTCCTGAAAAAGATGTACAATGGTCTGAACAAGGTATGCAGGCTTCATATAAATTTATTCAAAAACTTTGGCTAATGCATCAAAAAATAATTAAAAAAGTTCAAAGCGAAACTAAAATTGATAAACCAGATATAGATTTAAACGAATTTACAAATCAATTAATAAATAAAATTAACACTAATATAGAACGTTTCCATTATAATGTAATTATTGCTAATTTTTATGAGATGTACAATTATATAATTAAGATTATAGATAAAAAAATAGATCCAGATAATTTAAAAAAAAATTATATTAAAATATTAAGTCTTTTAATTCCAGTTATTCCACATTTTGCAAATGAGTGTTTAAAAGATATTCAAAAAGAAAAAGAATATATCTGGCCATTGGTAGATAAAAAATATTTAGTTTCAAAATTTACTAATATTGTTATTCAAATTAATGGTAAAAAAAAGGATTTGATCAAAACAAATATAGATATAACTGAAGATCAACTATTAGAACAAATTGTAAAAAGTGATAAGATTAATAAATATTTAAGAAATAATAAAATAATAAAGAAAATATTTGTTCCTAATAGATTAATTAACTTAATTATAAAATGAAAAAAATACTAATCATACTTTTGTTTATATTTATATATGCTTGCGATTATACACCCATATATAGTACAGGAAGTGCTAAATTTAAACTTAATGACATTGAAGTAACTGGAGATAAAAAAATTAATAAAATTATTTTAAAAAAAATTTCAAGATTAAAAGAAAATTCGAGTAACTTAATTTATGATTTAAAAATTAATTCTTCATTAGAAATTAACCCAGTATCAAAAGATGAAAAGGGAAATACCAAAATTTTAGAAATGTCCATTTCTGCTGATATAAATATATTAAAAAATAATATAACGATACAAAACAAAAGAATTTCCGAAAACTTTAGTTACGAAAATAATGAAAATAAATTCCAATTAAATCAGTATGAAAAAGATATACAAAAAAAACTTGTAGAAAGAATAATTGATAACTTGATTCTATCTTTGGGAACTTTGGAATGATAATTAAATCCTTTGAACTAAATAAACTAAACAAAGAAAAAGCAAATATAATTTTACTTTATGGTGAAAATGAAGGTTTCAAAAATCAAGTAATTGTAGAACATTTTATTAATAAATTTAAAAATAAAAAAGTAGAAAAATATGATGAAATTGAAATTTTAAATAATTATGAAAATTTTTTATCTAACCTCCTAAATAAGTCATTTTTTGATGATGAAAAAATAATAATAATATCAAGAACCTCAGATAAAATTTTAAGCCTAGTTGAAGAAATTTTCTCAAAAAATGATGATAAAATATTACTAATACTAAATTCAGGTATTTTAGAAAAAAAATCAAAACTTAGAAACTACTTTGAAAAGGAAAAAAACTTAATTTGTATTCCTTTTTACTCAGATAATATAAATACTTTAAGTTCACTCGCTAACGAATTTTTTAGAAAAAAAAATGTTAGTATTTCTAGAGAAATTATAAATTTAATTTCTGAAAGATGTAACGGCGACAGAAAAAATTTAGAAAATGAATTAAATAAAATTTCAATTTATTTAAATGGAGAATCAAAAATAACTTTGGAAGAAATAGAAAAATTAACTAACTTAGCGGAGAATTATAGTATCTCTGAACTAGCTGATAATTGTTTATCAAAAAATGTAAAAAAAACTGTCAAAATATTAAACGAAAATAATTTTACATCTGATGACTGTATGCAAATAACCAGAACATTACTTATAAAATTAAAAAGAATTTTAGAATTAAAAAAAGTTTGTGAAAATGAAAATAACATAGATGATGCAATATCAGGCTTTAAGCCACCTATATTTTGGAAAGATAAAACAATAGTAAAGAGTCAAATTTTAGCATGGAAAAAAAATGAAGCTGAAAAACTTGTAAATAAAATAAGTGATATTGAGTTATTAATAAAAAAAAATTCTGTAAATTCTTTAAGTATTATTTCAGATTTTATTTTGAACACATCTAGTAAAAACTAATAATTAGCTTTGATTACCATTATTAATCTATTTAGTTGATCTAAATCTTTATATTCAAAGGTTAAAAATCCAGAATTATTTTTTTTATTTTTGATGAACGCTTTTATTCCTGTTTTATCTTGTAAATTTACTTCTAAATCTCTCAAATTTGGATCTTTAATAATTGACTTAAGCTTCTTTGTGCTTTTGAGAGATCTAACTAAGGTTTCTGACTGCCTTACAGATAATTTTTTTTCAATTATTTTTTTTGCTATAAATAATGAGTTTTCTAAACCCACTAAGATCTTTGCATGGCCTTGTGATAATTTTTCTTCTTTTATTAATATAATAACGTCTTTTGGTAAGCTTAATAGCCTTAAACAATTAGTAATGTGTGCCCTGCTTTTTCCAATAAATTTAGCAACTTTTTCTTGGTCATAGCTAAATTCATCAATTAGTCTTTTATAACCTTCTGCTTCTTCTATTGGATTTAAATCATTTCTCTGAACATTCTCTACAATTGCAAATTCTAGTGACTTTAAGTCATCAGCTTCAACAACTACAACAGGAACCTCATGTAGACCAGCATTTTGTGCTGCCAGCCATCTTCTTTCTCCAGCAATAATTTCAAATTTATTATTTTGATCATTGGATTTTCTCACTACAATTGGTTGGATTATTCCTCTCTCTTTTATCGAGCTTGTTAATTCTTCTAAACTTATTTTATTAAATGATTTCCTTGGTTGATATTTGCTTCTAACTATAGAACTTATAGATATTTTATTATTGCTTAAATTTGGTCCAACATCTCCAATTAGAGATGATAAACCTCGGCCCAAACCTCTTTTTAAAGGATTATTCATTAAGCAGCACTCTCCATAATTTTTTCTTGATTTAGAAATTCCTCAGTGAAAGAAAAATATGACTTGCTTCCTGGACAATTTTTATCGTATATCAATACGGGAACACCATGGGATGGAGCCTCTGAAAGTCTTACATTTCTAGGAACAACAGTTTGATAAACTTTATCTTGAAAATATTGTCTTGCTTCTTTCTCAACTTGACTAGATAATTTATTTCTTTTGTCATACATGGTGAGAAGAATTCCTCTAATTATTAATTCTGGATTTAAATTATTTTTTATACGTTCGATTGTCTTCATAAGTTGTGTTAGTCCTTCCAATGCAAAAAATTCAGTCTGTAAAGGAACAACTAAGGAATTGGAAGCTACTAAAGCCATTATAGTTAATAAACTAAGCGATGGAGGACAATCTATAAGGACATAATCATATGATGCTCCAGAATCATTTAAATACGCCATTATTTGATCCTTTAAAATGAAAGCTCTACGGTTGTCACCGGCAGTTTCAACCTCTAGACCTGATAAATCTACATTTGATTTAATCAAATCTAAATTATTAAATTTAGTTTTACATATAACGTCTGAAATATTTTTTGTTCCATTAAGAACACTGTAAATAGTATCGTTTGATTTATCTGTGTTTGATAATCCAAGACCTGTGGTAGCATTTCCTTGTGGATCTAAATCTATAACTAAAATTTTTTTACTTTTCATTGATAACCCAGCAGCTAGATTGATTACTGTGGTGGTCTTGCCTACTCCTCCCTTTTGGTTGATTATTGAAATAATTTTTTCTTTCATTTTTTTTTTAATTTATTTATTTTTATTAAAAAAGACTCTTTACTAGTTAAACTTTTTTTTTCTTTATATTCTAATTGCCAATTGCCTAAAGTATTGTTTAATACTTCTTTACCATTTTTTCCCAAATATATGATTATATTTTTAAATTTTTTAAAATTGTTATTTGCTAAATCCAAAATTATAGGTAGTGGTTTAAAAGCTCTTGAAACAATTATGTCTGTTTCTAAATTTTTTTCTTCAAAAATATTTTTTTGAAAAATTTTTGTGTTAAGTTTAAATTTTTTAGATACTTCCTTTAGGAAATTACTTTTATGGAAACTTTTTTCATATAAATGAAATTCCATGTTAGATTTTTTATACTTCATTATAATTGCCAAAACTATTCCAGGCAGTCCAGATCCTGAACCCACATCAGTACATACTTTATCATTTTTATCAATAAAATCAATTATTTGTGCACTATCTATTATATGTCTTTCCCTTGAAATATGCTCTGAATTCGTGCTAATAAGATTAAAGTCTTTATTTTTCTCTAAAATAAGGGATCTAAATTCCTCCAACTCTGGAAACGTTTCACGTGAAACATTTAGAGGTTCTAATTTTGAATATTCTATAATGTTCGAATCAATCAAGCTATATGCTTAATAGACCTTCTTTTGACGTGTGACAACAAAATATATACTGCTGCAGGAGTTATACCGTCAATTCTTAATGCCTGGCCCATAGTCTTAGGTCTAATTTCCTTAAATTTTGCTTTAACCTCATTAGATAAACCGCTTAAATTGTCATAATTAACATTATCTGGTATTTTAAGACTTTCATCCCTTTTAAAAGCTAAGATATCAGCATTTTGCTTATTTAAATAACCTTTGTAATGAGCGTTAATTTCAAGTTGATCATCAATTTCCTTAGAAATATATGGAATTATGGGCCATACATCTCTTATTTTATTCATGTTAACGCCTCTTTGACTTAGTATTTGCGATGCAGATCTCAAAACACCATCTTTAGCAATATTTATGTTAAAATTAGAGATTTTAGAAGGAGAAATAGACAGTTTGTCCATTTTTGCAGATATTAAAGCCAGATTTTTTGATTTTTCTTTAAAGATCTGTTCTCTGCTCTTTGATACAATGCCTATATCAATTCCTTTATTAGTTAATCTTAAATCTGCATTATCTGCTCTTAATGATAATCTATATTCTGCTCTAGAAGTAAACATTCTATAAGGTTCAGCAACTCCCTTTGTAACTAGATCATCAACCATAACTCCTATATATGCTTCTGATCGATCTAGGATAAATGGTTCTTCTTTCTTTACTGATAGTCCAGCATTAATTCCAGCAATAAGACCTTGGGCAGCCGCTTCCTCATAACCAGTAGTTCCATTTATTTGGCCAGCAAGGTATAAATTTCTTATTTTTTTAGTTTCTAGTGTCAGAAATAACTCTCTAGGATCTACATAATCATATTCGATAGCATAGCCTGGTCTTATTATAGATACATTCTCTAGACCATTGATTTTACTACATATTTCTTGTTGTATATCGGCGGGTAAAGAAGTTGAAATACCATTTGGATATATTGTATTATCATTTAGACCCTCTGGTTCAAGAAATATTTGGTGCCTCAGCTTATTAGAGAACTTAACTACTTTATCTTCTATAGATGGGCAGTACCTGGGTCCAACTCCTTTAATGCTGCCAGAATACATGGCGCTTCTTTTTAAATTCTTTGAAATAATTTTATGAACTTCAGAATTAGTATATGTCATCCTACAAGAAACTTGTCTGTTAGAATTACTTTTCGTTAAAAAAGAAAAAAAGTATGGATTATCGTCAGCGTGTTGTTCCTCTAAATTTTCGAATTTAATTGTCCTTGAATCCAGCCTTGGGGGTGTTCCAGTTTTTAATCTTCCGATTTTAAAATTATTTTTTTTTAATTGTTCGCTTAATCCTATTGTAGGTTTTTCATTGTATCTACCAGCTGGAGTTTTTTTTTCTCCTATATGTATCAAACCATTTAAAAAAGTGCCAGTTGTGAGTATAAGCTTAAATGTGCTAATTTTTTTACCTGACTTAGTAATAAAACCATTTATCTCATTATTTTTAAATATAAACTCTATTACAGGATCTGAAAAAACGCTTAGATTACAGTAGTTTAGGAGTTTTTCTTGCATATATTTCTTATATAATGATCTATCACTTTGTGTTCTAGGTCCTCTAACTGCTGGTCCTCTACTCCTATTTAACAGTCTAAATTGAATGCCTGACTTATCAGCTACATCTCCCATTACGCCATCTAATGCATCAATTTCTCTTACTAAGTGTCCTTTGCCTAACCCGCCTATGGCTGGGTTACATGACATTTCTCCAATGGTTTCTATCTTGTGAGTAAATAGTGCTGTGTTCACATTTAATCTAGCAGATGCAGCTGCAGCTTCACATCCTGCATGACCTCCGCCTATTACCACTACATCAAATTTTAGATCGTATTCCATGCTGTGAATTTATATTTCATAGAAATATTTACAAGTACTCTATAAAAAAATGCAAATGAGCTAGGTTTATCAACAAAAATTGATAAAAAATCACGAAAAATCCAGGAAAATAGCTATTTACTTACCTATGCAAAAATCGTTGAAAATACTGCCTAATATCTCCTCTACGTCAACTTTTCCAACTATCATTCCTAAATGTCTTGTCGCTAATCTAAGGTCCTCTGCCGCTTTATCAAAATCCTCAACTTCTTTTTTGTTTTCAAAATTTTCTAAATTTAAAACTACTTGCTTTAAATGCTGTCTATGTCTTTCCCTAGTAATTAAAACTTCTTCTGAGTTTAAAAATTGATTTTTTATTTTATCCTTTATTTTTATTAGTAATTCATCAATATTATTTTCTTTTTTTAATGATATATAAATTGGATTAAATTTTTTAAATTCATTAACCATATTATCAATTCCCAAATCTGATTTATTCACAACAAGAACAGATTTATTATTAATTAAATCATTCAAAAAGCCAGTAAAATGGCTACTTTTTGGTTCAATAACTACTATATTTAAATCAGCGTCTTCTGCTTTTTTTAAAGCTAATTTTATACCCTTTTTTTCAATCTCATTTTTTGAATCTCTTATTCCTGCAGTATCTGATAATACTACTGGATATCCATTTATATTTAAATGTGTTTCAATAACATCTCTTGTGGTTCCTGCTATTTCTGAAACAATTGCAACTTCTCTCTTGGATAAATAGTTTAGTAAACTTGATTTACCGGCATTCGTCGGACCTACTATTGCTATTTTGAATCCTTCTCTTATCCGTTCGCCAACTTGCTGATCTTCTAGATTTTTTATAATTTCTAATTTAATTTTTTCAGAATCTTCTTTAATACTTTTTAAAATATTTTCTGGTAAATCTTCATCTGGAAAATCTATTTTGGCTTCTACTTTTGACAAAATTTTTAATAAACCTTCTCTCCATTGATTATATTTTTCTAAAGTCTTTCCCGACATTATTCTAAGTGCTTGTCTTCTCTGTATTTCGGTTTCGGCTGCTATGAGATCTCCTATACTTTCTGCTTTTAACAAATTTATTTTATTATTTTGTAAAGCTAGTTTAGTAAATTCACCTGGCTCGGCTATTCTGCAATTTTCTACTGCTGAGATTGCATCTTGGAGAGCTTTTACAACTGCTTTACCACCATGCACATGAAATTCAGCTAAATCTTCGCCTGTGTAGCTCTGTGGACCTGGAAACCATATTATTATACCCTCATCAATTAGCTCATTTGTGTTGATATTGTTTATTTTTTTGAGGGTAGCTATTCTAGGCCGAGGAAATTCACCTTTAGTCAGCTTTTCAATTACATTTTTAGTTTCTGGGCCTGAAACTCTAACAACTGCTACTCCAGATAGTCCGGGTCCTGATGAAAGTGCATAAATTGTCATCAATTTAATTTTTTTTTGTTAAATTTATAATTGCAGTTTCAAACTCTTGATTAAATAACTCATAATTAAATAATCTTGAATTTTTAACTTCAAAATATATTTTTTTTTTTATTAAATTTAAATTATTTATATTTTTGCTTAATTCAACAACCTTAGAAACATAATCTTCTTCATTTTCACATATTAATTCTTTCATATTAATGTTTTTCATTATACTTTCACCTGCACGTGAACAAAGGTTGAAACCTTTCATTGTTATAACTGGGACACCCATCCATAGTGCCTCAAAGGTTGTAATCATTCCAGGCGTTGGAAATGTATCAAGTGCAATATCTATTTTTTTATAGCTGTTTAAATGAGTCAATTCATCTTCTATTAAATTTTGAATCTCAATTTTTTCATTTACATTAAATTCTTTAAATCTTGAATAAATGTATTCTGTATTCATTCTATTTGAAGATCTAAGTATTAGCTTTGATTTTTTTATTTTATTTAATATCGAAGACCATACCAATATTACTTTGTCTGATAACTTATCAAAATTATTAAATGACCCCAATGTTATTTCCTTGTCTGATTTTGATTCTTTAAAACTATCTATTAATTTTTTTTCTTTAAAACCGCTATGTATATTCCATATATTTGGCATATAAATTATTTTTTCTGAATAATTTATTTCTTCATCTTTTTTTATTAAATTTTTATCTGCAATTAAATAATCCATGTTTTTAACACCTGTTGTGTTAATGTTCATCCATGATATCTGAATTGGTGCAGCTCTATTCTTAATTACAGCAAATCTGCTTCTATCAAAAAAACCTCCCAAATGTATTAGGACATGAATGTTGTTAGATCTAATTGAATTTACAGCTTCTAAATCAGTTAATTCAGATATGTCTGACCAAACATTAAATGCTTTTTTATATACTTCTGTTTCACTGTCATATTTTTTTTTTTCTGTGTTGGAAATTCCAAAAGTTTGAAATTTATTTTTATCTAAAGTTTTTATCAGTTCTAATAATAGGTAGGATATTGGATGTCTTCTAAAATCAGCAGACATAAATCCTAATTTAATTTTTTTATTTTTTTCGTTTTTAATAGGAATTAAATATCTTTCATCAATAATTTCTAAACTATCAGAAAATTTTATACATTTTTTTAGAAATTCTTTTTGATCTATAAAATAATCATAATTAAGTCTTATTAAATATTGTGTCCAATTTGTACTACTTCCTTCATTTTTATTTAGAACTTGATTTAAATATTTTACAGCCTCCTTTACATTTCCAGTTTTAAAATTAATTCTTGCTATTCCTCTAAATATATCTTTTTGATAACCAAATTTTTTTTCGTACTGCTTTGCTAAGGTTAATGCATCTTTGAAATCTCCTAATTCTATGCTTATTCTAATCAAATTAATTAAAGAATTTATAAATGAATTATCTTTTTGAAATGCTTCTTTAAAATCATTTGCACCTGAAATTTTATCTTCTTTTGTTGCATTAGGCTGAAATATTTTTGCACCCCCTAATATATTTAATATTACTGGGGGTTTTTCTTTATCAAAATTGATATTAATTTCATCTATCAATTCTTTGAATTTTTTATCTTTTAATAAAGAATTAATATTTGAAATTATTGTATTTAAATCTTTTTTCACAACAAGTTATTTTAATTTAAATATAGTTTTTTTAAATTTAAATTAAATAATTTTAATAGAAATTAATAAGAATTATGATGGTTTATTCATAGAATTAAAGAACTCTGCATTATTTTTGGTGTTCTTTAATTTTGAATTTATGAATTCAATTGCTTCCATGGTTCCCATCGGAGCTATAATTCTTCTTAAAACATTCATTTTTTGAAGATCATTTTTATCAAAAAGCAACTCTTCTCTTCTAGTTCCCGATTTTGTTATATCAATAGCTGGGAAGATTCTCTTATCAGAAATTTTTCTATCTAATATTAATTCACTATTTCCTGTTCCTTTAAATTCTTCAAAAATTACTTCATCCATTCTGCTTCCAGTGTCAATTAATGCCGTAGAAATAATAGTCAATGAACCACCTTCCTCTATATTTCTTGCAGCACCAAAAAATCTTTTTGGTCTTTGAAGGGCATTGGCATCAACACCACCTGTCAAAACTTTTCCCGAACTTGGTACAACTGCGTTATAAGCTCTTCCAAGTCTTGTTATGGAATCTAATAAAATAACCACATCCTTTTTGTGTTCTGTTAATCTTTTAGCTTTTTCTATTACCATTTCAGCTACCGCTACATGGCGCTGAGCAGGTTCGTCGAAAGTTGAGCTTATGACTTCACCCTTAACAGTTCTTTGCATATCTGTTACTTCTTCTGGTCTTTCATCAATTAAAAGTACCATTAAATAACACTCAGGATGATTAGCTGAAATAGAATTTGCTATACTTTGTAATATCATTGTTTTACCCGCTTTAGGAGGTGAAATTATAAGTGATCTTTGACCCTTTCCTATTGGGCTTACTAAATCAATTAGCCTAGGTGTTAGATCAGGTTTTTTTTCAATTTTTGTACTTTCTACTTCCATTCCTAATTGTTTATTGGGGTAAAGAGGAGTTAAGTTATCGAACGCTATCTTGTGTTTAAATTTTTCTGGATCTTCAAAATTGATTTTACTTACTTGTAATAATGCAAAATATCTTTCACCATCTTTAGGGGCTCTAACCGGTCCCTCAACAGTATCTCCTGTTCTTAATCCAAATCTTCTTATTTGACTTGGGCTAATATATATATCATCAGCTCCTGGTAAATAGTTAGATTCCATAGCTCTTAAAAAACCAAACCCATCTTGTAAAAGCTGTAAAACTCCACCTCCAGTTATTTCTTCACCTTTTTCAGCTAATTTTTTTAATATAGCAAAATATATTTCTTGCCTCCTAAGAGTGCTAGCATTTTCAATTCCAAGCTTTTCTGCTTCGGTAATTAAATGTTCTGAGCTTTTTTCTTTTAGTTCTTGTATGTTCATGATTGGGATTTTATTAAGATATTAACAATATATATATTAAATTAATTTTTTCAACCTTAGATTGGCTTAAATATTACAATAAATATTATTAATATTAGTAAAACAGTGGGTATTTCATTAATAATTCGATAAAATTTTGATGAATTGTTGTTTTGATCATTGGAAAATCTAATAACACATTTTCCTAAGTAAAAATGATATACCGTTAATAAAATAACTAAAATTCCTTTAATTTGAATCCATAACTGATTTAAAACTGAAAAATCCAGATTGAGTATTAGTAATAAGCCAAAAATCCAAGATAAAATCATTGCTGGAGTCATAATGTAATAAAATAGTTTTCTTTCCATTATTTTAAAAGTATTAGAAGAATTAATATTTTCTATATTTTCTGAATGATAAACAAATATTCTAGGTAAATATAACAATCCTGCCATCCAAGAGATGACTGCTATTAAATGTAAAGACTTAAATAGAAGATAGTAGTTCATTTTAAGAATAAATATTTTTCAACCAAAGTTTTAAAAAGTTTAATATGGCTCTCTCTGTCATTTAAACATGGAATTAATTCATAGTTTTTGCCACCTTTTTTTATAAAACTTTCTTTTCCTTGTATTGCTATTTCCTCCAAAGTTTCAACACAGTCAGATGCAAAACCTGGACAAATAACTAATAAATTTTTTTTCCCTTCCTCTGGAAGTTTTTCAAGAGTTATATCAGTGTAAGGTTCTAGCCATTTTTGGGGTCCAAACCGAGACTGAAAGGTAGTAATAATAGGGATTTTAGAAAATTTTTCGGTTATTAGTCTTGTAGTTTTTTGACAGTAGCAGTGGTAAGGATCGCCCTTATCAAAATATTTTTTTGGTATTCCATGGTATGATGCCATTATTAAATCTGGTTTCCAGCTTATTTCATTAATTTTTTCCTCTATACTCTCTACTATGGCACTTATATAAAGTGGGTTAGATTCATAATGTGGAACAATTTGTAAACTTGGTTGCCACCTCATCTCACTCAAACATCTATAAACTTCATCACAAACTGTAGCGGTGGTTGCTGATGCATATTGTGGGTATAAGGGTAGAACTATTATATTTTCACAACCTTCATCTTTCAGTTTGTATATCTTGCTTTTTATACTTGGATTTCCATATCTCATTGCATAATCAATAATAATATTTTCAGATCCAATCATTTCTTTTAATTTTCTAGATTGTGCTTCAGTATAGTACCTTAGTGGTGACATGTTTTTATCTTTCATCCATATCTCTTTATATGCTTTAGCAGTTTTAGAGGGTCGAAATGTTAGAATAAAGATATTTAAAATAACTTGCCAAAGTAACGGATTTAATTCGATTACTCTTTTATCCGATAAGAATTCTTTTAAATATTTTCTTATATCAAACCATCCGGTAGAGTCGGGTGTACCTAAATTTATTATCAAAACCCCATTTTTGCCAAATTTTATTTCTGGATGATTTTTCATTTTCCATATTCTTTCACTAACTTTACTAAATAATCTACCATTTCTGGATTGGTTTCGGGAAGCACGCCATGACCTAAATTAAAAATATATGGTTTTTCTTCGAAGATTTTAAGATATTTAATCGCTTCTTTCTTCATATCTGTTTTTTCCATTAATAAAAACTTTGGATCTAAACCACCCTGTATAACACATGAAATATCTCTGGAAATTTGATTTGGATCAACCATATAATCTATATTTAAAACATCTGGTTTCGTTTCCTTTTCAAAAATTTTATAATCTTTAATTCCTCTAGGAAAACATATTACCGGAACACCTAATGATTTTGTGTAGTCAACTAGTCTTTTGGTTGGTTCATAAACTAGTTCTTCCAATTGTTTGTTATTTAATAAACCTGCCCAACTATCAAATATTTGAATTATTGTTGATCCACTATCAACTTGCTTTTTGATATGAATCTTAAGAAATTTTTCTAAAATAGTTATTAATTTTTTAACCATAATTTCATCATTTAAAAATTTATTAAAATTTATTTCTTTTTTTGGTGATTTTTTATTCAACATATAAAATAGAACTGTCCAGGGTGCACCGATAAAACCTATTAAATCTTTATTTAAAACAAGATTATTTTTTTTTACTTCTTCTATGGATTGGTAAATTGGTGAAAGTCTTTTTTCGAAATATTCAATTTCAACTTTTTCTATTAGATCTAAATTTAATTCTCCTAATTTTGGGCCGTATCCCTTCTCAAATCTTACATCTTGGTTCAATCCATATGGTACCATTAATATATCTGAGAAAATTATTGCAGCATCAAAATCAAAACGTTTTAGAGGTTGTAGTGTAATTTCAGGTACTAATTTTTTATTTAAACACAACTCAATAAAATTTGAATTTTTTTCTCTAATTTTCCTAAATTCAGGTAAGTATCTACCAGCTTGCCTCATTATCCAAATAGGTTTAACTTTTAGATCTTTATTTTTAATACACTGTTGAATTGGACTCATAATTAATTAATAAATATATCTTGTATTAGTTGTTTAATATCCTGTGAATAATGTAAATTATTTTATTGTCACAATTTATTCAGTTTTTATCAACAATATAAAAATGCGTATTTTATAAGCAATTTAATAGTTTTTTTGTTTATTTTTAGATTTATTAAAAAAAATGTATAAATTTTTTCTACAAGTTTATTTATGTTAATTAATTAAGCTTTTTACATATTTAATATCACTAAATTACCATTAATTATATTTAGTTAATATGTTAATAAGTTATAAACGTCATATACATGAACAATAAACACCACATATACCTAATTTCAGACTCAACAGGAGAAACAATTGATAGAATATTTATGGCTCTAAAAGCACAATTTGAAAATTTTGTATATGAGGTTCACCATTTTTCTTTTACTAGAACGGAAAATCAAATTTTAAAAATTTTAGATGAATTAAAGGTCAATGATGAAGCAGTAATTTTGTATACAATTGTAGATAATAAACTAAGTAAATTCTTAAGCAACGAAGCAATAAAAAGAAAAATACCATGCTTTAGTGTTCTGGGAGATTTAATTTTAAAATTTTCAAAACTTTTAAACCAAAAAGCAACGAATTTACCAAGCGGGCAACATGTTTTAAATGAAGAATATTATGAAAGAGTTGAGGCTATACAATTTACAATGAATCATGATGATGGAAATATGATTGAAGATATAAACAAGTCAGATATTATTTTATTAGGAGTTAGCAGAACAAGTAAAACACCTACTTCAATTTATCTAGCAAACAGAGGATACAAGATATCTAATATACCGTTGGTTAATGAAAATTCACTACCAGAATATTTAAAAAAAAATTATTCCTCAACCTGTGTTATTGGTTTAACTACAGAACCTAAAAGGCTAATTGATTTAAGAAAAAATAGAATGAGCTCAATAAAAGAAAATGAAAATATAGAATATACCAATATAGAAAAAATAACTGAAGAAATAGAGAATGCTAAAAAAACTTTTAGAAAATACAAATGGCCTGTAATAGATGTAACTAGGAAATCAGTTGAAGAAACAGCAGCATCTATAATAAAAATTCATGAGATAAGTAAAAAAAATGCTTGAAATTATTCTTGCTTCAAAAAGCAAAGTTAGAGAAGATATAATCAAAAAAAACAATATTAAATGCAAAGTGGTTCCATCTAATGTTGATGAAGAGCCAATTAAAGAAAGTCTTTTAAAAGAAGGAGCATCGCCAGAAATAATATCAAAAAATCTAGCTGAATTAAAGGCTAACAAAGTTAGTTTAAAAACAAATGGAAAGTTAGTTTTGGGTGCTGATAGTATTATTGATTTAAATGGTCAAATTATTTCAAAACCCAACGATAGAGAAGAAGCCATAAACATCTTGCTAAAACTAAATGGTAGAAAACATTATTTGATAAGTTCAGTATGCATTTCAAAAAATGGTTCTATGGTATGGAATTATACCGATAAAGCATCTTTGACAATGAAAGATATGACCAAAGAAGATTTAAAAAATTACCTGTCTGAAATTGAGGATAACACACTATATGCATATAATGTTTATCAAATAGAGGGAAAGGGGAGAGCTTTATTTTCAAATATTGAAGGAGATGAAGATACAATTATGGGATTACCAATAAAAAAAATTAAAGAATATTTAGAAAATTATAGAGAATAAAAAATGAAAAAATATTTAGTTATAGGAAATCCTATTGATCATTCTTTATCTCCAAAACTTCACAATTTTTGGTTTAAAAAAAACAATATTAAAGCAATATATGAAAAAAAACAGATAGATGAAGATGAAATTGAGGAAATAATAATAGAATTAAAAAAAGAAAAAATTAATGGAATAAATGTTACGGTTCCCTTTAAGAGATCAGTAATACCATTTATTGATGAATTAAGCTCAGAAGCTAAAAAAACTCAATCAGTAAATACCATTTATAAAAAAAATAATAAAATTTTAGGACATAACACTGATATAAGCGGATTCGAGTTAGCTATAAGAAAAAAAGGTTATATTTTAAATGGTAAAACTATTTTTATTTTAGGAGCAGGGGGAGTTGTGCCTTCTATAATTTTATCTTTAATAAAAATGAAAGTAGGTCGAATTATTTTGGCAAATAGAACAAAAAAAAAAGCTGAAGATTTAAAATTAATTTTTCCACAATTAGAGCTAGTTAATTGGGGCCAGATCCCTGATTTCGAAATGATAATCAATGCTACAAGTATTGGACTAAGCAGTAATGATGAAATCAAATTAAACTATGAAAATATAGGAAAAAACAAAATATTCTTTGATGTTATTTATAACCCACAACTAACAAAATTTTTATCAAAGGCAAAACAGCATGGAAATCAAATTGAAAATGGAAAAATGATGTTTATTTATCAAGCTCATCAAGCATTTACTATTTGGAATAAAATTATGCCTGTAATCGACGAAGAGACAATTAAGTTGCTAGATATATGATCAGGATAGGAATTATTGGAAGAATTGGATCAGGTAAAAGTTATGTATCCAAGAGATTAGGATTTCCAGTTTTTGATGCAGATTTAGAAGTAAATAAAATTTATAAAAAAAATAAAAAATGTTTTATAAAATTAAAAAAAATTTTTCCAAATTGTATAAGTTCATTTCCAATTAAAAAAACTGAAATAGCAAAAGCTATATTAAAAAAAAAAAATAATATAAAAAAAATAAACGAAATAGTTCATCCAGAAGTTCGTTCAAAAATGAAAAAATTTCTTATTAAAAATAAAAATGAAAAAATAGTTACAATGGATATACCACTTCTAATTGAAAATGATTTAAATAAAAAAAATGATATTTTAATATTCGTCGAGGCTGAAAAAAAAAAAATATATAAAAGATTAAAAAAAAGACCAAACTTTAATATAAAAATACTAAAAAGATTAGAAAAACTTCAACTTCCATTAAATAAGAAGAAAAAAAAAGCAAAATATATAATTAAAAATAATTTTAAAAGTATAAAAATAAAAAAAGATGTTAGAATATTAAAAAGTAAAATTTTAAAATATGAAAGAAGTAATTCTAGATACTGAAACAACGGGACTATCGGTTCAAGATGGACATAAAATTGTAGAAATAGGGTGTATAGAACTAGATAATTTTAATCCAACATCAAATAAATTTCACTGTTATTTAAATCCTGAAAGAAAAGTTTCAAAAAAAGCTTTAGAAGTACATGGATATACTGACGAATTTTTGTCAGACAAAAAAAAATTTAAAGATATAGCAGATGAATTTTTAGAATTTATTAAAGATAAAAAATTAATTATTCATAACGCAGATTTTGATCTTTCACATTTAAATAATGAATTAAGAATAATAGGGAAAAAAAAAATAGAAAAAACTAATATTATTGATACTTTAGATTTGGCTAGAGATAAATTTCCTGGATCTGGAATAAGTTTAGATGCTCTATGTAAAAGATTTAGAATTGACAACTCTAGAAGAACCAAGCATACAGCCCTTATTGACTGCGAGCTTCTTTATAAAGTTTATATTAATTTAATTGATCAAAAAGAACCAACATTAAATTTTAATGTAAAAACTGAAAATTTAAATATTAATAATTTAAATAAAAACTATTTCAAAAAAATAATATCTCCTACTGCCGAAGAATTAAAACTACATAAAGACTATTTAAAAAATAATCTTAAAAAAAATTATTTTTAATCTTGTCTCTCTTGATATAATTTTTCAAAGTCAGGTTTCTTTTCCCATTTAACATTTTTATATCCCGAGTCATGAATTAAATTTAAAAAAGCACTTTCGACATTTTTGAATATTTTCTTTTGAAGATCTACTAATATTATTTTTTCAATATTTTTTTTATCTTTAATTTCTTTATCTATCTTAATTACAGAAGCGTATAATATTTCGAAGTAAGCTTTTTTTTCACTTGTTTTATCTGGATCTTGATATGTTAACTTAGTACTTACTTCTATAAGATTTTCTTTAATAGCTTTTGAACTTATAAAAATATTTAAGTTATATTTAGTTATAATATCCTTCACATGAAGATATGTATCTATTGATGGAGTTTCACTAGACATATCTTTGATATACTCTGCAAATACTGTAAAATTTTCTGACATAAAATTATTTTTTATTATCTATATCTTCGTATTCTCCTTCAATAAAGTTTTTAGATTTTTTTTTTGTATATTTTGTAAACATCATCTTTCTAGTAATAGGAAAAATAATTAATAATCCTAAAAAATCTGTTGCAAATCCAGGCAATATCAATAGTAACGCAGCAAAAGCTAATGCTGCACCAGAAATAATTTCATATACTGGCATCTCATTTTTAGTTAGTTGTAACATTGCAGATCTGAGCGTATTAAAACCTTCATATCTTGCATACCAAACACCAATAATTGCTGTAATAAAAATAAGCGAAATAGTGTTGAATGCTCCAATATAATTTCCAATTTTTATAAACAAATATATTTCTATAATTGGAATTGATATAATTAGTAACAATAATGAGTTCATTTGTCCTTAGTCTAAATTGTTAGTTGAAATTAGGCAACATAGTAAATATTATAAAGGTATGAATTATAGCTTTGAATACATTGATATAATACTACTAGCAATGATTGCAGGATTTATTTTCCTAAGATTAAGAGGTATTTTAGGAAAAAGGACAGGGCATGAAGAAGATATATCAACTAGTTTTCCACATGAATTTCCTCAAAAAAACATTAAAAAAAAATTAGATGAAAATAATTTTGATGAAAAAGAAAAAAGTGATTTTTTAAATGGTGCTAAAATTGCATATGAAAATATAATTACTAGTTTTTCTGCAGGTAATTTAAAAGAAGTTAAATCTTTATTAGACAATAAAGTTTTTAATCAATTTGAAGCAGCATTAAAAGAAAGAAATGAAAAGGGTATAATTTCTGAAACAACATTTATAGGAATAAGCTCGGCTAATATTAAAAAATATGAGAGATTAAATAACATGTTTGAGGTAACTGTGGATTTTGTAAGTGAGATAATATCTTGTGTTAGAGATAAAGATAAAAAAATTATATCAGGAAATCCCGATAGAATTAAGAAAGTTTATGATACTTGGAAATTTTCAAAAGATATAAGATCATCAAATCCAAACTGGCTTTTAATAGATACAAACCAATAATTGATAAAAAAACTTACAGAAAAAGATAAAAAAGATTGGACCAAATTTCTAAATAAAAAAGAAAAATTGTTTGATAAAGAAATTAATGAAAAGCAAGTATTTAACAATTTGGAAAAAACAATCGATTTACATGGATATAATTTAAAATCAGCCAATGAGATAATTGAAAGATTTATTAATAAAAGTTACGAAGAAAAAATTAGTAAAATTATAGTTATAACTGGCAAAGGCAATAGATCAAATAGTTCCATAAATCCTTATAAATCAGATAAGTTTAGTATTTTAAAACATTCAGTACCTGAATTTATTAAAACAAATTCAAATTTAATGAAGATAATTAAAAAAATTAATTATAGTGGAATTGATAATAATTTCTCAGGAAGTTTTGAAATATATTTAAAAAAAATTAAAGAATAAATTTAGATAAATCCATATCTTTAACTAATTCTCCTAAGTTTTTCTTAACATAAGCAGAGTCTATTATAATCTTTTCCCCACTTCTATCGGTTGCAGTAAAACTAATGTCATCTAAAACTCTTTCAATAATAGTATGTAATCTTCTTGCGCCGATATTTTCTACTTTAGAATTAACATCTGATGCTAAATTTGCAATTGTATCAATTCCATCTTCTGAAAACTCTAAATCTACATTTTCTGTTTTCAATAATGCCTTGTATTGTTTAATTAAACTATTATCAGGTTCTTTTAAAATTCTTTTAAAGTCAGAACTATTTAAAGCATCCAATTCTACTCTTATTGGCAATCTTCCTTGAAGCTCAGGTAATAGGTCAGAAGGTTTTGCTAATTGGAATGCTCCTGATGCAATAAATAATATATGATCTGTTTTAATTGGTCCGTACTTTGTGCTCACCGTTGTTCCTTCGATAAGGGGCAATAGGTCTCTTTGAACACCTTCTCTGGAAACATCACCTCCAACTCTATCTGTTCTAGCAGAAATTTTATCTATTTCGTCTAAAAAAACTATTCCATTGTTTTCTGTAGAGTTTTTTGCTGCTTTTATAATTTTATCTTGCTCTATTAATTTATCCGATTCTTCATTCATTAATATTTCATGAGATTCTTTTACAGACATTTTTTTCTTTTTAGGTTTGTTTCCCATTGATTTTCCAAGCATATCGGAAATATTTATCATACCAACATTAGCACCCGGCATTCCAGGAATTTCAAAAGAGGGCATTTGATTAGTTTCATTTATTGCAATTTCGATTTCATTATCATCTAAATCACCATCTCGAAGTCTTTTTCTAAAACTTTCTTTTGTTGCTACACTTGCTTTTTCACCAACAAGGGCATTTAATACTCTTTCCTCTGCAAGTTTTTGAACTTGTGCGTGAACTTCTTTTCTTTTTTTTACTTTCTCCATTGCAATTGCAATTTCTAAAAGATCTCTTACAATTTGTTCTACATCTCTTCCGACATAACCAACTTCAGTAAATCTAGTTGCTTCAACTTTTACAAAAGGCGCCTCTGCTAATCTTGAAAGCCTTCTTGAAATTTCTGTTTTACCAACTCCAGTTGGACCCATCATTAGAATATTTTTTGGCAAAACTTCATCTTTCATTTCACCCTTTAAAGCTTGTCTTCTCCATCTATTCCTAAGAGCTATTGCAACAGCACGTTTTGCTTTATTTTGACCAACAA
Organism: uncultured Pelagibacteraceae bacterium; assembly: GCA_902532195.1. Classification (GTDB taxonomy): domain Bacteria; phylum Pseudomonadota; class Alphaproteobacteria; order Pelagibacterales; family Pelagibacteraceae; genus Pelagibacter. The sequence continues at coordinate 26,879 of CACAHE010000005.1, forward strand.
CATATCTATCTAACTCAGATACTATCTCTCTTGGTGACAAAGAATTTATTATTGAGTCTTTATCAACTTTTTCTTTTGGTTTTAATGTTGTTACGTTAGATTTTTCCATTATATTTTTTCCATCACAATATTATTATTAGTAAATACACATATTTCAGATGCTACCGTGATGGCTTTTTTTGCAACTTCCTCAGCACTTAAGTCTGTATCCATTAAAACTTTTGCTGAAGCTAGTGCATAATTTCCTCCAGATCCAATACCTATAACGTCTCCCTCTGGCTCTAATACATCTCCTGTACCAGAAATTATAAAACTTTTTTCTTTATCTGCTACAGCCATTAATGCTTCTAGTCTTCTTAGATATTTATCAGTTCTCCAATCTTTAGCTAATTCAACAGCGGCTCTTGCTAGATTTCCAGCATGTTTCTCAAGTTTGGCCTCTAATCTTTCAAATAAAGTTAGAGCATCTGCAGTTGATCCTGCAAATCCAGCGATCACATTTTTTTTCTCAATTTTTCTAACTTTATTTGCAGTGCTTTTAATTATGGTATTTCCCATACTAACCTGTCCATCGCTAGCAACTACAACGTTTTTATTTTTTCTTACTAAAACTATTGTTGTCATAGAGTATAGATGGATATTATTTTTGATAGTTCAAGCCCTTTATTACTATTATTGATATAAGGAAATAATGAATATATACCTATGAAAAATTTATGAAGCGAAAAGCTAAAATTACTAGAAAAACTAAAGAAACTAAAATCGATGTTGAAATAAATATTGATGGAAAGGGAAAATATAAAATTAAAACAGGAATTGGATTTTTAGATCATATGTTAGAGCAACTTTCCAAACATTCTTCTATTGATATTAATTTAAAAGCAAAGGGAGATACTCATATAGATCTTCATCATACAACAGAAGATACAGGCATTGCAATTGGAGAATGTTTAAAGAAAGCTTCAAATAAATTTATGGGTATAAAACGATACGCACATGCAATGATACCAATGGATGAAACTTTAACAAGAGTAGCTATAGATGTATCAAATAGACCTTATTTGATTTGGAAAGTAGATTTAAAAGTCGAAAAACTTGGAGAGATGGACACTGAATTATTTAAGGAATGGTTTCAAGCTTTCTCACAGGCAGCAGGAATAACTTTACATGTTGAAAATTTATATGGTGATAATAGCCACCACAAAGTCGAGTCTTGTTTTAAAGGATTGGCTAGATCTTTAAGAACCGCTTTAGAAATTGATTCCAGAAATAAAAATGTAATACCTTCCACAAAAGGTTCGTTATAAAAATTAATGAATATAACAATTGTTGATTATAAATCAGGCAATATTAGTTCTGTAATAAATTCTTTTAAGGAAGTAGCTAAAAATAAAGTTAAAATAGAAGTAACCTCAGATCTTAATAAAATTAAATCAAGTGATAAAGTTGTTTTGCCAGGGCAGGGTTCGTTTAAAAATTGCGTAGATGCTCTTAACAATATTAATGGCTTAGTTGAGACTTTAAATCAATTTGCAATTAATAATAAAAAACCTCTTCTAGGAATTTGTGTTGGATTACAAATGTTTGCCGATATTGGTTATGAAGAAACAGAAACTAAAGGATTAGGCTGGATTTCAGGAAAAGTATCAAAAATAAATAATCAAAATGGAAAATATAAACTTCCTCATATTGGTTGGAACCAAATTAATATTGTTAAAGACAGTAAAATTTTTAAAGATATAGAAAATAATTCACATATGTATTTTGTTCACAGTTATGAATTTATACCAAATGATAAAAGTATAATTTCAGCTACTACAGATTATTCATCAAATGTTGTTTGTGGTGTTGAAAAAGAAAATATATTTGGAACCCAATTTCACCCGGAAAAGAGTGATAAATTAGGATTACAAATTATTAAAAATTTTATAAACTTATAATTATGAAGAAACTAATTCTTTATTTTCTAATTTTTTGTTTTTTTTAAACTTCATTTAAGTTTAGCATGGGGATTTGAGGTTAACTTTAAATCAGAAATTACTTGTGATTTGTTTCATAATGATAAAAAATTTGCAACAAAATCATGGCCTTTAAATACCGATGAAGATGGTGGTTATTTAAATTGGGCTACAGATACAATTATAGAATGGCATGAAAGCATAGCGGTAAATGAAGATCCATTAACATGGGTGGTTATGTTTTATCACGTTGATAGATATTCAGGAAAAGGGAGTTGGGATTCGACTACCGATCTCAGTAATGAATTTTTTTTAAAAAATTTTCTCAACAAAAACCTTAAAAGACGGAATTCTCACTTAATTCTAAAAAAATATTTAGATTTAAATGGTAATATTTCATGTAAAGAAGCAAGTAAAAAATTTTAGTATTTAACAAATTTATAATATGAAAATATTTCCAGCCATAGATATTAAAGACAAGAAATGTGTGAGATTAGTTAAAGGAGACTTTGATAATAAAACTGAATATGAAATATCTCCCGTTGATCAAGCTAGCAAATATAAAGATCATGGTTTTAAAAATTTACACATAGTTGATTTAGATGGCGCTTTAACTGGTGAGATAGTTAATTTGGATATTATCCAAGAAATAGTAAGTAAATTTGATATTAAAGTTGAAATTGGTGGTGGAGTTAGAAGCTTTGAAAGTATTAAAAAATATACTGATATTGGTGTTGAAAAAGTAATTTTAGGAAGTGCTGCTATAAAAGATAAAAACTTTTTAAAAGAAGCATGTGAAAAATTTCCAAATAAAATTGCTTTAGCTTTAGATGCAAAAGATGGATATTTGTCACTATCTGGTTGGAAAGAAAATTCTAATAAATTAACTTTAGATTTTTTAAAAGAGGTAAATGATTATGGTGCTAGTAGATTAATATATACCGACATAAATCGAGATGGTACTAAAAAAAGCCCAAATTTTGAGGAAACAGTGAAAGTAGCTGAGACATCGAACTGTCCAGTAATTATATCTGGAGGAGTTTCTTCAATTGATGATATTAAAAAAGCAAAGAGTTTAAAAAATATTGAAGGTGTAATAGTCGGAAAGGCTATTTACGATGGAGATATTAAATTAGAAGAACTAGAAAAGGAAATAGATGCTTAAACATAGAATAATACCTTGTCTAGATGTTAAAAATGGTCGTGTTGTTAAAGGCATTAACTTTGTAGACTTGAAGGATGCAGGCGATCCAGTGGAACAAGCAAAAATTTATAGCGATGGTGGAGCTGATGAAATATGTTTTTTAGATATAACGGCCTCAAATGAAAATAGAGATACTATTTACAATGTAGTGAAAGATACTTCCAAAAAATGTTTTGTACCTCTAACAGTTGGTGGAGGAGTTAGAAGTGTTGAGGATATAAGTAAATTATTAAATTGTGGAGCTGATAAAGTTTCTATTAATACAGCTGCAGTTCAAAATTCAGAAGTTGTTGTTCAAAGTTCAAAAAAGTTTGGATCACAGTGCATTGTGGTTGCAATAGATGCAAAAAAAAATGGAGATAAATGGGAAGTATTTACTCACGGAGGAAGAAATAATACTGGAATAGATGCAATAGAATTTGCAAAAAGTATGGAAAATAGTGGAGCTGGTGAATTATTAGTAACTTCAATGGATAGAGATGGAACTGAAATTGGTTACGATATTGATTTAATGTCAAATATATCTTCTAAAATAAATATTCCAGTTATTGCTTCAGGAGGAGTAGGCAACCTCGACCATCTTGTAGATGGCATTAAATTAGGAAATGCTAGTGCAGTTTTAGCTGCATCTATATTTCATTATGGAAAATATTCTGTTAAACAAGCAAAGGAATATTTGGACTCAAAAGGAATACCTGTTAGAATTTGATATGTTAAGTACACTTGAAAATTTATTTAATTTAGCAAGAGAAAGAAAAAATACACCTGTAGAAGGTTCTTATACAAATAAATTGCTTTCAGATAAATCTTTTAGCAAAGATAAAGTATTGGAAGAAATTAATGAACTAATAGAGGCTGTGGAAAAAAACACAAATAAAACTCATGAAGCGGCTGATGTTTTTTATCATTTAATAATGTACCTTGAAGCAAACGAGATAAAAATTGAAGATGTAATGTTGGAACTTAAAAAAAGAAAAAAATGATATACGACAATAATAATATTTTTGCAAAAATTTTAAGAGGAGAAATTCCATGTGAAAAAATATATGAGGATGAATTTATTTTATCTTTTTATGACATAAATCCAAAAAAAAAAATTCATGCCTTAGTTATACCTAAGGGCAAGTATGTAAACCTTGATGACTTTAATTCAAAGGCGACAGCAGAGGAAATGGTAGGCCTATTAAAGGGAATTACTACAGTGGCTGAAAAATTAGGTATCTCTGCTAAAGTTGGTAAAGGTTACAGAGCTCTAGCAAATATAAGTGAACATGGTGGACAAGAAGTACCACATCTACATTTTCATTTATTTGGTGGTGAAAAAGTTGGTAAAATGGTTGAGTGAAAAACGTAGAAAGAAATTATTTAGAAATAAGATCTTTAGAAGATCTTTCCGAGTTGCCCAAGCCATCAAATAAGCTAAGAATAGAATTAGTAAATCCTAAAGATTTTCAATTAAATAAGTTTTTCTACAAGCAAATTGGCAAAAAATTAAACTGGATAGATCGATTAACTTGGAATGATGATAAATGGATTAATTACTTAAATAATAACAATGTTAATACATATGTTCTTAAAGAAGAAAATAATCTTGTGGGTTTTTATGAGCAAATATTTAATAAAGAAAAATCTGATTATGAGATAGCTTATTTTGGAATACTAGAGGAATATATTGGAAAAAAATTTGGAGGTTATTTATTAAGCGAAGCAATAAAAAATGCCTTTAAATTAAATACAAAAAGAGTCTGGCTACATACTTGTTCTCTTGATCACAAGCATGCATTGAAAAATTATTTATCTAGAGGGATGAAAATTTTTAAATCTGAAAATTTAAGTTTATATGAAGACTAATTCAAAGGAGGCAATTGAAAATATTTTTTATTAATTTTACCATTCTTTTTTATATTATAGATAAATGTTACAACCAAATTTTGATAAATATCTTCTGTTTGCCATCCAATTAATTCATAAGAGTCTTTATCAAAAAAAATATTAATTTCACTTTCTTGATTTTTTAATGAAAAATTAAAATATTTATCATTAATTATTTTCCCTTCAAGATTTTGCATTTGTTCAATTATATATTCTTTGTTTAATAAAATATTTAATGGAGTTTTTTTTAATGGATATCTGAAATATTGGTTTGTAGCTCTATTTTTTATTACCAATGATTTTCCATTAGAAACAATGATTTTTTTTTTAAAATTGTTGTACTTACAATAAATTTTTTTTGGATACTTGATGATACAATTGCCCTCTTCTTTTTTTTCACCAATAGTCTGTTTAAAATTGAAACTTATATTATCAATTCTTTTGAAATTCTTTATTATTTGACTTTTGATTGATGCATCAGCTGAAACAAAAAAGTTAAGCACGATAACAAAAAAAAAAATTATTTTTTTCATTTAAGAACTTCTCTTTTTCCCACGTGATTTGCTTTGCTAACTTCACCATTAGCTTCCATCATATCAATAATTCTTGCAGCTCTGTTATATCCTATTTGAAGTTTTCTTTGTAAAAATGAAGTTGATGCTTTACCTTCAATTTTTATAATTTCAAGAGCTTTCTGATAAAGTTCATCTTTATTAGTATCTTCATTTTCGTTAAAGTTTGAATCTATATCATCAGCATAGCTTAAAATTTCATCAACATATTTAGGTTCACCTTGAGATCTTAAATAGTTATTTATCTTATCTATTTCAGTTTCAGAAACATAAGGTGCATGAATTCTTATAATTTTATTAGCAGATGACATGAAAAGCATGTCACCTTTTCCTAGAAGTTGTTCAGCTCCCTGTTCACCCAAAATTGTTCTACTATCTATTTTTGATGTAACTTGGAATGAAATTCTTGTAGGGAAGTTTGCTTTAATTGTTCCAGTTATAACGTCAACACTAGGTCTCTGGGTTGCCATTATAATATGTATTCCTGCAGCCCTAGCCATTTGAGAAAGTTTTTGAATATATCCCTCTATTTCTTTTCCAGCTACAAGCATTAAATCTGACATTTCATCTACCATTACTACTATGTAGGGCATAGGAAGCTTATGTTTAGAATTGTATCCATCAATATTTCTAACTCCCACTTTGGTCATTAATCTGTATCTATTTTCCATTTCTTTAACTACCCATCCCAATACAGATGCAGCTCGTTTTGCTTCAGTAATTACTGGACATAGTAGATGAGGTATAGCTTCGTAAGTAGACAGCTCTAACATTTTTGGATCAATTAAAATAAACTTACATCTATCAGGTGAATGTTTATATAATAAAGAAAGTATTATTGTGTTTATGCATACAGATTTTCCAGAACCTGTTGTTCCCGCAATTAATAAATGTGGCATAGATGTTAAGTCACTAATTATAGGCATACCAGAAATATTTTTTCCAAGAGCAATGGGCAGCTTTATTTCCTTGTTTAAAAAATTTTTACTAGAGATAATTTCACTTAGATAAACATTTTCTCTGCTTAAATTTGGTATCTCAATACCCACTGTATTCCTTCCAGGAATAGTTGATATTCTTGCAGACTCAGAACTTGTATTTCTTGCTATATCGTCAGATAAATTAATTATTTTAGAAACCTTGACACCAGGTGCAGGTTCAAATTCATTAAGAGTAACTACTGGACCTTTATTTATTTTCTTTATTTTTCCCTCTACACCAAAATCCATTAAAATTTTTTCTAAAGTATTCTCGTCAATTTTCTGTTCAGATACAATTGATCTTTCTTTTTTTGTTGGAAGTTTTAAAAAATTTAATGAAGGTAATAAGAATTTTTTTTCATTATTTATTGATGATTTAATATTTTGGGAAAACGGTAGATTTTCTTGAACTAACGTTTTACTTTCATCATAATTATCATTTAATTGATTTAAATTACCATCAATTTTTTTGTTATTAAAATTATCTTTTGTACTAATCTTTCCAATAATATTTTTGCAAAAAATAATAAAATTTTTTATTTTAAAATTAATACTAATTAAAAAAAATATAAATGATAAAACTAATAATATATAATAAAATATTTCTTTATTTAAATTAATTAAGTTAGAAATTATAGTACCACTTAAAAATTTTCCTACAAAACCACCATTGCCATTAATTGCAAGTAAAAAAGAATTATTATAATAAGTTGAAAAAAAAAGTGAAATTAAAAGACTATAAATTACCATATAAAATAAATTTTCAAGAATTATTAAAAATTTCTTATTTCTAAATAAATTAAATCCAGTGAACAAAATAGTTATTGGAATAAAAAATGAAGCCATTCCAATCGATTGATAAAAAATATCTGAAATAAAACTACCTTTAAACCCAAGTAAATTTTTAATTTCCGTATCTTTAGAAAAAATAAAGTTTGGATCTTCAGGGGAATAACTAAGTAATGAAATTACCAAAAAAATTGATATAAATACCAACAAAATACCTGTCAGCTCTGCTGTTCTTTTTACAATAAAATCAAACGTTTTATTTAAAATATTGTTAATATTCATTTTATTATGAATCTAATTTGTAACTTTGTATCATTTAATATTTATTGTTAAAATTAAAATTTATTTATGAATATATGTTTAATTGGTGATGGTTTAACAAATTTAGCATTGGCTAAATGCTTGACTGAAAAAAATATTAATGTTTCATTGTATTATAGCTCTACAAGTAGAAAAATAAGCAATAATAGAACAATTGGAATATCTAAAGAAAATTTTGATTTTTTTCAAAATAATATTATCAAAATTGATAAATTTAGTTGGCCAATTAAAACTATTAAAATTTTTTCTGAAAAAAATAATAAATTATTAAGTTTTGGTGAAAAAGAAAAAGAAATGTTTTTTATGGTAAAAAATTTTGAACTCTATAAAATTCTTGAAAAAAAATTATTACAAAAAAAAAATTTTAAAAAAATTAAAATAAAAAATCAATCATTTTATCAAAAAATCATAAAGAAAAATAAATTTGATCTTGTTATTAATTCTGAAAAAAAAAATTTAATAAATAACAAAATTTTTTTTAAAAGAATATTAAAAGATTATAAGGGAGAAGCCGCAACAACATTTATAGATCATCAAAAATGTAAAAATAATGAAGCTGTGCAAGTTTTTACTAATCAAGGACCCTTGGCTTTTTTACCTATTTCTAAAACAAAAACTTCTATAGTTTATTCAATTCACAATTATAAAAATTATACAGAAAATCAAATTAAAAATTTAGTTTTAAAATACAATCAGAGTTATAAAATTAAAAATTTTTCTAAATTTGAAAAATTCAAGTTAAAACTTTCTATAAATAGAAATTATTTTTATAAAAATATACTTTGTTTTGGTGATAATTTACACTCAATTCATCCTTTGGCAGGACAAGGCTTTAATATGACTATAAGGGACATTAAAATTTTTCTTAAAATAATTGATCACAATATAAATTTAGGACTACCATTAGATAAATCAGTTTTGTTAGAATTTGAATTAAAAACAAAACATTTAAACTATATTTTTTCAGCTGGAATTGATTTTATTCATGAGTTTTTTAGAATTGATATCCAAAAAAGTTATTCAAAGAAAATACTTAAAACATTTGACAAAAATAGTTTATTTAAAAAGTATGTAACTAAATTTGCGAATAGTGGATTTAATATTTATTGAATTGTAGTATTGCTGAAATTGTCTAATACATATGTTTTTAAAATTTCTTCTAATTTTATTTTTCTTTCTGTAATATTTTTTGTTTCCAACAAAATTTGTTTTTCTTCTGAAGAAAAAGGAGCGGCCATAGACAATCCATTAATTGTTTTGTCTAAACTTTCTTTTTCAAGCTCTTTCCAATTTATTAAATAACCCATTTTATCGAACAGATACTTAAAATTTTTGAATATAAGTTCTAGATCTGAAAAATTAATTGATTTTTTTTCATTAATTAAATCATTAGAATATTCATTAAAATTTATATTGCATTCTCTGTATTTTTTAGCGGTATCTATTTCTTTTTCGATTTTAAATCTGCTTAAACCGTTTAAGACAATTAAATATCTTCCATCTTCAGTTTCATTAAAACTGGAGATTTTACCGGCACATCCAATTTTATATAGAGCTGGTATTGAAGAATCATTTTTTTTTGGTTGTACCATTCCAATTATTCTATCGCCTTTCATCGCATCATCTACCATTTGTATATATCTAGGTTCAAAAATATTTAAAGGCACGCTAGTTTTAGGAAAAATAATAAAATTCGATAATGGAAAAACTGGAATTTTGTTTGGTAAATTCATTTATTTATAATTAATAATTAAAATATTTTAAATCATTTTTAAATAATTTGTTAGTTTTATTTTTTATTTCAGATGAAAGTATATTTTCCCATTTATTTTTAGATCCCAAATAGAAAAAATTGATTTTTTTATTATAATTCAAACTTATATTTTCTATAAATCCTAATTCCTCCTCTTTTTTCTTTAAAACTTCAAAGTTTGTAGTTTTTATGCAGTTCATAATTTTATTTTTATCTAATTCCTTTTTTTCTCCAGTTAACAAATTTAAAAATGAAAAAATATTATTTACTGTTTCAAAAGTTTTATTTTCAAGATCTTCATACTTAACAACAAAAACTTTAAACATTTTATTCATGATCCATGATTTATAGTGATTAGACCATGAGCTTAAAAAGTGAAATGCTGCATAGTTTCCTTGGGATCTGTCATCATATATATATTTTCTTTCATTATTCATAAAATCGATTGCTTGATTATAATCTAAATTATAATGATTTTTTAAAGATGTAACTAAATTCCTGGGATCTCTAATTATATAAATGCCACCCAATGTATAAATTGGAGAGGTAAAATTTTTACCATTCAAAGATGTTAATGAATTGTGAGTTTTAAAAAAAATAATTTTTTTTCTTTCAGTAATTTTTTTTTGGGAGCTTTCCCAATAATTACTTATTTCTCCTGGTTTTGTAATTTCATGACTAAAATATTTTTGTTGAGGATATTGATCAATATATTTTAATAAATTAAAATCAAATTTTCCATCATCAGAAAAGTAATAGGATGAAATTAAAGATCTAACCCAGGTATTGCCACTTTTTGGGTATGAGGCTATCCATATAATCATAAATAATTTAATAAGTATTCTTATATAAAGTATATGAATGCAGAATTCAAAATTAAGATTTTATATTGATTGTATTTATAAAAACCGCTAATTATAATTAAATTTAATAAGCGGGTATAGCTCAGTGGTAGAGCGTCTCGTTGCCAACGAGAAGGTCGTGGGTTCAAGTCCCATTGCCCGCTCCAAAAAATGGATAAAAAAATAATTAACTCATTTATAAAAAGTAAATATTTTTCTAATAAGCATATAAATTATTTTGATGTTTATGATCATTTACTAAGTAAATATATAGAAAAAAAATTTACTTTTGTTGAAGTTGGAATATTAAACGGTGGTTCTCTAACGATGTGGAGAGATTATTTTGGAGATAAAGCTAGAATAATAGGAATAGATTTAAATCCTGAAGTAAAAAAATTCGAAAAAGATGGTTTTGAAATTTTTGTAGGTGATCAGTCAGATAAAAATTTTTGGAAAGATTTTTTTAAAAAAGTAGGAAATGTTGATATCGTTTTAGACGACGGTGGTCATACAAATGAACAACAAATTGTAACACTAAACGAATGTATTAGGTATATCAACGATCCAGGCATGATAATAGTTGAAGATACGCATGCTAGCTACATGAAAGAATTTAATAACCCAAGCAAAGAGTCATTTATAAATTTTTCTAAAAATACAATTGATTATATAAATTACAGATTTCCTAATATTGGTGAAAAACACGATCCTTACTTTAGCAGTATTTTTTCAATAAATTTTTTTGAAAGTATAGTTTGTTATAATATAGATAGTAAACTTTGCAAAAAAAACTTACCAGTTAAAAATCAAGGGATTAATTTTAATCATAAAGATTTTAGAAAAGGTGACCCAGACAAAAAAAAAAATTTATTAAATGAACTTAAGTCAACACTTAATAAAGAATAATGGAATATAACTGTCAATTATTTTTAAATAAATACTTAAACAAAACTGTTGATTATAAACAGAATGAAAAAAATAATAATACTATGTTTGTATTTGAAACAAGATTATCTTTAAATTTTATTTCAGTAATAAAAAATGCAATTGATAAATTGCCAAATTTTAACTTAATGATAGCAAGTACAAAAAATAATCTTGAGAATATTGAAAGTATTTTAGGTATAAAATTTTTTAAACTTGAAGTAAATAAACCTAGTATATCTATAAAAGAATATTCAAAAATTCTTATTGATCATAAATTTTGGCAAAAAATACCAGGAGAAAATATTTTAATTTTTCAATCGGATACGATTTTTTTGAGATCTATAAGTGATAAAGAAATTAACGAAAAATATTCTAAATATGCAATGATTGGCCCTGTATCTGTGAATTTTGAAGATAAAGATAAGTTTATTATCAATGGAGGATTTAGTTTAAGAAATAAAAAAAAAATGATTGAATTGTCTAAAAAAAAAATAATTAATTCAGATATTGAAGACTGGTTTTTTACTGAACAAATTAGACATAATTATCCAGAAATGTTACCGTCCATTGACGATTGTCATGATTTTGCAATAGAATCTTTTGGAAATATGTCAAAAGCAAAAGGTCTTCATGGAACAGATAAATTTTATAGATCATTCGAATTTTATAAAGAATTATTTGACACTATAGAAATTTCAGTTTAGTTAAAATTTATGATAGAACTTAAAGATAAGAAATGTATACCTTGTGAAGGTGGAATACCTGGATTTGATATATCAGAAATTCATAAATATTTAAAAATGGTAGATGGATGGGAAGTAAAATCAGATGAAAATAAAATTTATTACCTGATAAAAGAGTATAAATTTAAAAATTTTTTAGAAAGTCAAAAATTTGTAAATAAAGTAGGTGAGATTGCAGAAATAGAAGGGCATCATCCAGATATATGGTTTGGTTGGGGGTATGCTAAAATAAAAATTTTTACTCATGCAATTAAAGGATTACATGAAAGTGATTTTGTTTTAGCAGCAAAAGTAGATGCAATAAATTAATGCTTAAAGTGTCTAGTTTTTGAAAATACTAATATAGTTCCAGTATCATTAGCAAATTTTATAATTTTCTTATCATTTATTGATCCTGATGGTTGTATGATCGCCTTAACACCAGACTGTACTAAAGTTTCTATACCATCAACAAAAGGGAAAAAAGCATCAGATGCAGCAACAACTTCATCCTTAATATTTATGTTTTGAAATTTTTTCATTTTATTTATAGCAACTTCACAACTGTCAAGTCTACTTGTTTGACCTGATCCAATTCCTATTATTGATTCATTTTGTGCAAGAACTATAGCGTTAGAATTTACAAATCTACAAACATTAAATGCAAATATTAAACTATCAAATAATTTTTTAGTTGGTTTTTTTTTAGAAACTATTTGAAAATTTTTTTTTGAAAAAACTTTTGTATCTGCTTCTTGCAACAACATTGAATTAAAATTATGAGAAATATTAACAAAACTATTTTTATTTATATTTCTAGATTCAATAATCCTTAAGTTTTTTTTCTTTTTTAAGATTTTTAGTGATTTTTTTTCGAATCCTTTAGCAACAATCACTTCAAAAAATATTTTATTAAATTCCAGTGCAATTTTTTTATTAATTTTAAAGTTAAAAGATACTATTCCTCCGTATGCACTAATTGGATCACATAGAACTGCTTTTTTAAAACTAAGTAACTTATTTTTTTCAATTGATACTCCACATGGATTTGAATGTTTTATGATTACAGTACCTAAATTTTTTGGCAAAGATTCACAAATTTTTAATGCAGAAAAAATGTCATTGTAATTATTATAGCTTAATTTTTTTCCACTAATTTGTTTTATTTTTGTTTCATTATTTGAGTTATATATAGCACCTTTTTGATGAGGATTTTCTCCATATCTTAAATTCTCAAGCAATTTTCCATGAAATATTTTTTTTTCAGTAAATTGATTTTTTGAAAATTTGTTAAAATAATTTGAAATAACTGAATCATAGTATCCTGTTTCTAAAAAAGCTTCAAAAGATAATTGTTTTCTAAATTTTAATGTTGTTTTTCCTTTATTTTTTTTTAACTCATTTATTAAACGATTATATTGATTGGGGTTTGAGATAACTGTTACAAAATTATAATTTTTTGCTGCAGCTCTTACCATAGAAGGTCCACCTACATCAATATTTTCTATTATTTCAGATTGTTTGTTTTTTTTAATAGTTTCTTCAAATGGGTAAAAATTTGATATAACTAAATCTATTTCCATAAATTTATTTTTACTGAGTTCTTTAATGTGAGATTTATTATTTCTTTTACTTAGTATTCCACTATAAATTTTCGGATGCAATGTTTTAACTCTACCATTTAATATTTCTTTCGAATTAGTAAATTTGGAAACTTCTTGGCATTTATATCCTAAGTTTCTTATTTTTTTATAAGTACCACCAGAACTAATTATTTTTACATTTAATTCCGTTAACGTGCTTAAAATAAAATTAATATTTTTCTTATCAAATACTGAAATAATTGCTGTTTTAATTTTCATAATTATATCTTTAATATTTCCCAATTTATTACTTGATCTTCATTAGTAGTTACACCGGTAACAAAAATATTTTGATTTTCGAGATAAGAATTTTTTTTACCAAAAAATAATCCTGTTTCAATATCGATAGCACAATCTTTGCAAAAAAATCTCCACCCTGAATTATCTAACTCAATTAGAGCTGAAATTCCATCTTGAGTTTTTGTTACTTTAATTCCTGGGCTCAAATGAAACCTTATTTCAAAGTTGCTTGATTTAAAATTTCTTTTTTTTATTAATTTATCTTTACCAATAAATTTATTAATTTCAGGAACAAATACTATTTCTCTTTCATGAATAACTCCATATTTTTTTTGATATCCATCATGAGCAGCTCTTAAGATCCAATTATTGTTTTCTTTTACTATTTTTTTGTTCAATAGTTTGAAGCTATTTTCAATTAAATTATTTCCTTTAGAATCTTTTTTAAAACTACAAACTGAAGTATTATCTAAAATTAATGTTGAATGAGCAGCTGAAGATTTTGATATTTTGTTTAATTGATGTTTGGTGTCTTGAAAATATCCAGAATTAGAAATTAATTTTTTTCCATTGTATAAGATTTCAAAAGATAAAACGCCTGATTGATAACTATTTGAAAATTTTTTTTCAGGAGGAAGACCCATATCCATTGAAATATTTATGTTTTTGTTTTTTAAAATTACATAACCGCCTATTTCTTGAGCATTATTTTTGAATTTGTATCCATGAGATTTTAAGTAATTATCTAATTCATAATATTCAGTGTCATTATTTCCATTAAATAATGATATTTTTTCAGATGTTTGCCATAAAAAATTATAAGCCTGTCCTAAATGAAATATTGTTTCATCAAGATAATCTGGGAGTTCACTTTGCGATTCAATCAAAAATTCTCTTATTAATATTAAATATTTTAAATAAAAGATTAGCTGTCTAATGTTTCTTGATTTAGGAAAAAATTCTGAATCTAATGAATATTTAATTATTTTTTTTAAAAGTATTAATCCATAATTCAAGAATTTTGGATCATTATATGAGAGTCCAGCTAAAATTATTGCTGAACAACCAATCATTTTATCATCTATTGAATCTGATCTATTTATTTCATTAATTAAGTGGTTTATTTGTTTTTTAACTAAAAAATTAAATTTTAATTTATATTCTTTACTACTTTCTTCGTATGTTAGTCTAGAATTAGAAATCCATGCTATTATTCTTTTTGAAAGAATATCTATTTCCCAGTTTTTAAGATTATAATTTTCATTATTGTCAATCCAATTTAAAATTATTGATTGAATTATTTTTTTTGATGATTTTAAATCAACAGTGAATAACCAAAAAAAATTATGTAATTTTATATAATCTTTTTTATTTAAATTTTTATTATTCCAAATTGAATTTATATAAAAATCTTCAATTTTTTCTTTTTTTTTATTATAATTTATTAAACATCCCAACAAACTCTGGCTTGGCTTATATTCAAAAGTTGCCTGCTCAATTTTTGATATTTTTTTGTTATAAAAAGATGAGTTTAAATAAATTTTTCTTATTTGGTTAAATAGATAGCTTGAAAATTCACTAATAAAATTAAAGGAATTTTTAAGTACCATTTTTAAATTGTTTTTAAAATTTCTATATTTTTCTTTAAGTTTCCTTTATTTTCTTTAAAAATAGTTGTGCCTGATACAAGAATATTTGCCCCAGCTTCAATTACTGACTGATAATTTGAAAAATTTATTCCACCATCAACTTCAATATCAAACTTATAACTTTTTTTTTTTTTAATTTCCTTAACTTCTTTGATCTTACTCAAAACTTCAGGCATAAACTTTTGACCACCAAATCCTGGATATACGCTCATTATAAGAACTAAATCAATTTGATCTAAGTAATCATTAATAACTTTTAATTCTGTGTCCGGGTTTAATGATAGACCAACTTTTTTTTTTAATTCTTTTATATGTTTTATAGAACTTGCCAGGTTTGTAGTTGCTTCGGGATGAATTGTAATAATATCAGCACCCGCATTAGCAAAATCTTTAATATATTTATGTACAGGCGAAATCATCAAATGAACATCAAAAGGTAATTTTGTATAATTTCTTAGTGCTTTAATTACTGGAGGTCCAATTGTTAAATTTGGAACAAAGTGTCCATCCATTACATCTACATGAATTAAATCCGCACCACCCGATTCAAGTCTTTTTATTTCATTGCCTAGCTGACTAAAATCAGCTGAAAGAATTGAAGGAGATATTTGTATTTTTTTCATTGATAACTAATTACTAGTATCAATTTTTGTTTTTTTTTTGAATTAATTTCTACTAAAAAGACGATAAATTTCTGCTGCAATCTCGCTTTCTAATGGAAAAGATAGCATTCCCATCACAGAATACCCCAATAAATAAGGCATTAAATAAAATCTAAACATATAAAAAAACCAGGCAACATATAAGGGTACTATTGGTCCAATTATGAAGCTTGGAGTAATAAATTTAAATAATTTTATGATAGGATTAGTATATTTTACGAAAATTCTCATAAAAAAGAATTCAGAGTCTTCTCTTTGAAAAATATTCATCGCTGAGCGACCTATGAGAGTCCACATAATGACACCTAAAATATAATCAATAATTAAAATATAAATAGACATTTTGTTTGAAATAAATGGGGGCGAATTAACGCCCCCAAATAATAATTTATTTAGTGTTGTTTACCAAGAATAGTTTTACCACTAGGTATACGAACTTCGTCTACCATTTTTTGAGTAGCACTATCAGGCTCTTTAGTCATTAAACTAACAACAACCATAACAACTAAACATACAATAGCCCCAGGAATACCAAAACGTAAGTGGTCTATACCTGTTGCATCTACTAACCATTTTTGGTCCATAAACTTAGGATAAACGTAGACTAGCCAAGCTGTTCCTGTTGCAAGACCTGCAATCATACCTGCGATTGCTCCTTCTCTAGTTGCTCTCTTCCACCACACTCCGAGTATTAATGGGAAGAACAGACCAGACATTGCAAAGTCAAAAGCCCAAGCAACTGCACCTAAGATACTAGTGATCCTCATTGATGCAATATATGCTCCAGCAGCACCGATTACTATTAAAAGTGCTCTTGCAACTAAAAGTCTTTTTCTTACATCTGCTTTTGGATCAATGATTTTGTAGTAAACATCATGTGACAAAGCATTAGCGATTGCAAGAATTAGACCATCTGCAGTTGACATCGCAGCAGCCATTCCTCCAGCAGCAACTAGTCCAGAAATAACATAAGGCAGTCCAGCAACTTCAGGAGTTGATAAAACAACCACGTCACCTCTCATGAACCATTCATTTAATTGAAGAATTCCATCTCCATTAAAGTCTGCTATAAAGGCTTGTTTAACATTTACCCATTGGTTAACCCACTCTATTGACATTACATCAGCGATTGGTTTTCCAATAATTCCAGTAGCTAGAGTTGGATCCATTAATGATAGCTTAGATAATGTAGCTAACATTGGTGCCGAAGTATAAAGTATTGCAATAAAGAACAGTGACCATGCAACTGATTTTCTAGCAGCTTTTACGCTAGGCGTTGTAAAGTATCTCATTAAAATATGTGGTAAAGAAGCAGTTCCCACCATCATACATAAAGCTAATGAAATAAATTTCCAAGCAGCCATTCCACCATCTGGCACAGCTGAGTGTGCTACAGCGATAGATTTTAATCCGCCTGGAACACCTGCAGATTTAATATCTGCTGCAGAGTTTTTGACCAAACCAAATTGCGCTTCAAGATCACCTAGTCTTGCAACTTCATCTCCTAACATTAAATGAGGAAATGGATTGCCCATTTTACTACCGATCCAGAAAATTGGAATTAAGTATGCAATGATCAATACGATGTACTGAGCAACTTGCGTCCAAGTAACTGCTCTCATTCCACCTAACATTGAACATAATAAAATACTTATCAATCCAACCCAAACACCTGCTTCAAATGGTATACCAAGTGCTCTAGAAGCAATAGTTCCTGTTGCGTTAATTTGAGCTGTCACATATGTAAAAGAAGCCAAAGATAATACTACCACAGCACAGAACCTTGCAAGGTTTCCGCCGTATCTAGTTCCAATGAAATCTGGCACAGTGTAACAACCAAACTTTCTTAAATATGGTGCTAGCAATGATGATACTAATACGTAACCACCAGTCCATCCAACTAAGAAAGCCATATAAGTATAGCCACCAAAATAAATACCACCTGCCATTGCAACGAACGATGCTCCTGACATCCAGTCAGCAGCAGTAGCCATTCCGTTAAATACTGTTGGTACTTGTCTTCCAGCGACGTAATACGCATCTACTTGTACAGTTCTAGATAGATATCCAATGAATGCATATATACAAACTGTAAAAGCTACAAATAAAATACCTATTGTTTTTGCGGTCATACCTGCTTGTTCAGCAATAGCCATCAATATAATGAATACTATGAACCCGCCTGTATATGTTCCGTAAATTTTAGGTAAGTTTTGTACAAAGTTTCCTTTAAACATTAGTCATCCTCCCCTCGTTCTTGGAAGCCAAACTCTTCATCAATTTTCTCTTGTTTATTTGCAAACCAGAAAATTAATACAACAAAGGCTATGATAGATCCCTGCGCACACATGTAATACGCTAAAGGATATCCTAAAAAAGATCCTTCGTTTAAGCTTGAACCAAACATGAAGATTAGATAACCGAAAACAAACCAAATAACTAAGGTTAACACCATTAGTCCTCTGGTTTTTTCCCAGTGTTTTTCTTTGTTTGACATTTTTTTCCCTCCCTATAGGTTAAAAGAAGGAACCATACATGATCGAAAACATATTGGAAGAGTTAAAAAACGCTTATTTATTAAGAAAATATTAAATTTATTTGAATATGGGCATTAAATATAAGCTAAAATTGAAGGATCTAAAACTAAAATATTTAGTCGATTATTTCTCTCCAGTGTTGAAATATTTTAGACCAAAAAAGAAAATTAATAATTATGAGGATTTAAAACATTTCATTAAAGAAAAATCAGCTTGGGTTAGTCAGGTTACTTTATATGGGTATTTAAAAACAAGGATGGGAGCAAAGTATGTATTGATGTTTGAAGATGAAATTTTTTTAGGATCAATCAATAAAGCAAAATGGAATATCTATCTTGTTTCACTTCAGGATTTAATATTTTATTCTATATCTTACTTAAAAGATATTAGTAACTTACATGATACTGAAAAAGCAAAAGAAATTTTTTATGATATTTTAAAAGAAGAAAAAAAAAATAACATACCTCAAGATGTTGTCGAAAGTTCATCAAAAGAATTTGAACAAAGATTTAAAAATATTGATTGGATAAAATATTATAAAGATTTACCTTTTAATAATAGTGCCATTGCTCTGTACGAGTGGTCACCCATCGCTGAAGAATTAAAAACTTTAGATAAAAAAATTGTTTTAAATTCTATGATATTAAAATGGGATAATATACAAAAAGAATTTAAAGACTTAATTAACTTTTAAATATTTTTTCTATTTTCAACTAAACTGCCAACTACACTTGGATCAGCAAGAGTAGTTGTATCACCTAATTGATCATGTTGATTGGCGGCTATCTTTCTTAAAATTCTTCTCATAATTTTTCCTGATCTAGTTTTTGGAAGCCCTGGAGCAAATTGTATAAAATCTGGTGTAGCTATCGGTCCTATTTGTCTTCTAACCCAATGTTTTAAATCTCTTTCAAGTTCTCCATTTGGATCTTCTCCAGCATTTAACGTTACATAGCAATATAATCCGTTTCCTTTTATATCATGTGGGTAACCTACAACAGCTGCTTCAGCTACTTTTGGATGAGCAACAAAGGCACTTTCGATTTCTGCTGTTCCTAGATTATGACCAGATACAATAATTACATCATCAACTCTACCAGTAATCCAATAATATCCATCTTTATCTCTTTTACATCCATCTCCAGTAAAATATTTACCATCAAATTGAGAAAAATAAGTTTCTATAAATCTATTATGATCCCCATAGACTGTCCTCATTTGCCCAGGCCAAGATTGAGCAATACATAATCTACCTTGTGCTTCACCTTTTAAGACTTTACCATCTTTATCAACAATAACTGGCTTTATTCCATAAAAAGGTTTTGTTGCAGATCCTGGTTTTAGATCTATAGCACCAGTTTGTGGACTAATAAGTATTCCTCCAGTTTCAGTTTGCCACCAAGTATCAACTATTGGACATCTACTATCGCCAACAACCTTATAATACCATTGCCATGCTTCTGGATTTATTGGTTCACCAACAGTACCGAGTAATTTTAAAGATTTTCTTGATGTTTTTTTAACTGGACCTTCACCCTCTTTCATTAATGCTCTTATTGCAGTTGGAGCAGTATAAAAAATATTAACTTTATATTTATCGACAATCTGCCACCATCTAGAATTATCAGGATAAGTAGGTATTCCTTCAAACATTATTGTTGTAGCGCCATTGGCAAGAGGACCATAAATAATATAACTATGTCCAGTTACCCATCCTATGTCCGCACTACAAAAATAAACATCTTTTGGTTTATAGTTAAATATATATTGATGTGTCATTGATGCATAAACCATATAACCGCCAGTAGTGTGTAGAACACCCTTTGGTTTTCCAGTAGATCCAGAAGTATAAAGAATAAACAAAGGATCTTCAGCACCCATTTCTTCAGGTTCGCAATTAGAAGAAACTTTTTTTATCATTTCGTGATACCAAACATCTCTACTTTCGTCCCAATTAATTCTATTTCCAGTTCTTTTTATAACAATACATTTTTTTACATTTGGACAATGAATTAAAGCCTCGTCAGTAGTTGATTTTAAAGGAATTATTTTTCCACCTCTTACGCCTTCATCTGCCGTAACAACATAATCTGATTTACAATCATTAATTCTTCCGGCTATACTTTCTGCAGAAAATCCTCCAAAAATAATTGAATGAATAGCACCTATTCTTGCGCATGCGAGCATTGTATATGCTAATTCGGGTATCATTGTTAAATAAATTGTAACTCTGTCTCCCTTTTGTACTCCTAATTCTTTTAAACCATTCGCGGTTTTGGAAACTTCTTGATGTAATTGTTTGTATGATATTTTTTTGTGGACTTTTGGATCATCACCAACCCATAATATTGCAGTTTTATCTTTATTTTTTTTTAAATGTCTATCAATGCAATTTGCTGATGCATTCAAAGTACCATCATAAAACCATTTTATATGTACATCTGTTTTACTATATTTTACATCTTTAATTTTATTATAAGGCTTTATCCATGTAATTCTTTTTCCTTCTTTTCGCCAGAAACCTTCATTATCTTTTATAGATGATTGATATTTTTTTTCGTATTGTGATTTATTTACTTGGGCTTTATTAATCCAATCTTTTTTTGTTTTATAGATTAGTTCTTTTTCAGTATTTAAATTTTTTTTTCTTTTTTTTAATTTTGCTTTATTTTTTCTAATCCTAGATTTAGCTTTTCTATTTCTAACCCTAGATTTAGTTTTTCTATTTCTAATTTTAGATTTTTTTTTTCCTTTTTTTTTCTTTTTTTTAGGCATAAATTTATATTGTAATATTACCCATCTTCAAAATAATTTTCCAGCTTTTAGTATCTATAGGCATAACCGATAATCTTGACTGTTTTATTAGCAGTAAATGCTTAAGACTATTATTTTTCTTAATATTTTTTAAGGAAACTGGTTTTTTAAATCTTTTTTTAAATCTTACTTTAATAGCCAAAAATTTCTTTTTTTTATCTGATGGATCAATAAATGCTTCTCTAATTACTTCTACTATTCCTACAATTTCTTTTCCTATATTTGAGTGATAAAAAAAACAATAGTCA
The DNA here is from genome assembly GCA_902532195.1 of uncultured Pelagibacteraceae bacterium. Classification (GTDB taxonomy): domain Bacteria; phylum Pseudomonadota; class Alphaproteobacteria; order Pelagibacterales; family Pelagibacteraceae; genus Pelagibacter. Next base: position 48,612 of record CACAHE010000005.1, read on the forward strand.
CCTTTTTTCATTTTGCTCAAATAATTTTTTGCTTGATAATTTCTTACACCATCCCAAGCAGCTCCTTTAAGACCCATTTTTTTTTGTTGATTAATTGACCAAACATTTGGTTCTGATTTTAGTAGCCAATATTGCATTTAATTTAATATAATTTATTATAAAAATTATCAAAATAAATATATGAGAGAAACAACCTATTCATTTGCTAAAAATCTGTTTAATCAGAATCAAATCAAAGAAATTAATGAACTAGTACAAAAAAATTTTATTTCTGGTAGTGATTTTTTGGCAACTGGTGCAAAAAAAAGTTCGAATGTTAAATTTTTATATCTCGGATCAATTCAAAGATTAATTTTACCTTTTTTGGATTATTGCTTTACTGTAAATAATTCAAAATTTGGTTTTGATTTATTTCAACTGAGTTCACGAACTATAATAAATTATAATTTATATAGTGTTGGAACTGAATACAGTTGGCATGTCGATGCTGAATCTAAATCACCAATAAGAGATATAAAATTAACCTGTTTATTAAATCTATCAGAGGAAAAATTTGAAGGAGGTGATTTATATTTATTTAAAGGCGAAGAAGTAAAATGTTCAGAGTTTAGAGAACCTGGTAGCGCAATTGTTTTTCCATCATTTACAAATCATAGAGTTGATAAATTAATTTCTGGCTCAAGATCAACTTTGGCTGTTTGGATGACAGGCCCAAAATTTAGATAATACTAAAGTTTTACACCAGGACCTTTTAAAAATTTTGCACTTTCATCTAGAGATAATCTTGGGGTTGCAGGTAAATCAAATTTATCAAATTTTTTGATTTTATATTTTTCTAAACCAACCATTGCAATCATAGCGGCATTATCACCGCATAATGAAGGATCAGGAAATATAGGTTCAAAATTATTTTCTTTACTTACTTTAATAAGTTTTTTTCTTATACTTTCATTTGCTGCTACACCACCCGCTACAACAAATTTTTTTTTCTGTTCTCCATGAATTTTTTTATATTCATCAAAAGCTTTAATTGTTTTAACATATAAAATTTCTTCAATTGTTTTTTGAAATGAAGCGGCTAAATCAAATTTATCTTGTTCAGACTTAATATCTTTTGTAATTCTTAAAATTGCTGTTTTAAGACCCGCAAAAGATAAATTGCAACCACCTTTATTAATTATTGGTTTTGGAAGATCAAATTTATTTGGATTTCCTTTTTTAGCAAATTTTTCTAACCCTGGCCCTCCTGGAATACCAATTCCTATAAGTTTTGCAGTTTTGTCAAATGCTTCACCAAGAGCATCATCAATTGTTGTGCCTAATCTTTTGTAATTTCCCAAACCTCCTACACTTAAATATTGACTGTGACCTCCAGAAATTAATAGTAACAGATAAGGATATTCTAGTTTTGAATTTAATTTTGGACTAAGCGCATGACCTTCTAAATGATTAACTCCAATAAATGGTATACCAAGAGAATATGCTATAGTTTTTCCAAAACTAAGACCTATAGTTAAACAAACAATTAAACCTGGTCCGGATGTTGCTGCAACAGCAGAAATTTGATTTAAACTTATTTTACTGTCTTTAATTGCTTTGTTTGCAATCAAATCTATTTTTTCAACATGTGCCCTAGCAGCCAATTCTGGAACAACTCCACCAAATTCTTTATGAATGTCAAATTGACTTGAAACTACATTTGATAATATTTTTGGTTTTTCACCGCTATCCTCCTGAATTAAAGATACAGCTGTTTCATCACAACTGGATTCTATTCCAAGAATTATGGCTTTTTTTTTCATAAAATAATTTATTTAATCTATACAATTAAACTATAAGTATGAATTATAAATAAGTTTTATGAAAAGAAAAAAGATAATTATCGGTTCTAGGGGTAGTAAATTAGCTTTAATTTATGCATATAGAGCTAAAGAAGAAATTTCTAAAATATATTCTAATACAATAGAAATTAAAAAAATTATAACAGAGGGTGACATTAATCAAAAAGATAGACTTTCAGAAATAGGTGGCAAAGGATTATTTTCAAAAAAAATAGAAATAGAACTTATTGAAAAAAATATTGATCTAGCCGTGCATGCTTTAAAAGACATGCCTTCTGCTGAAACGAATGGATTAATAACTAACTGCTATCTAAAAAGAAATTTTCCTAATGAGGTATTAATTAGTAAAAACAATCTAACATTAAATAAACTTAAACCTAAATCTATAGTTGGAACTTCTTCATTTAGAAGAGAATATCAATTAAAAAATATAAGAAGTGATTTATTTTATAAATTAATAAGAGGAAATGTTGATACAAGAATTAACAAAGTAAATGATGGCTTATATGATGCAATAATTTTATCTAAAGCTGGAGTTGACTCACTAAATCTAAAACAGCATGTTTCACAAGAATTTTCTGTAAATGAAATTATACCTAGTATAGGACAAGGAATTATAGCGATCCAATGTAGAGCTGACGATTTAGAAATGATAGAATTATTAAAAAAAGTTAATCATGAAACAACAAATATTTGTGCAACAGCCGAAAGAGAAGTTTTAAAAATACTAGAGGGCGATTGCAATACAGCTATTGGTGCATTTTCGTTTATAGAAGAGCAAAACTTAAATTTAGTTGCTGAGCTTTTTTCAATTGATGGTAAAAAAAGATATTATTGTAGTTTAATAAATAAAATTAATTTTGCTAAACAATTAGGTGAAGAAGTAGGAAATATTTTAAAAAAAAAATCTAAAGGAAATTACAAAAGATAATTATGCATATATTGTTAACTAGACCAATTGAAGACTGTAAAGAATTAATTATTAAATTTAAATCTTTAGGTCATAATATTTCGCACATGCCAGTAATAAAAATAGAACATAAGAATTATCCTGAAGAAAATTTTAAAGAATTTAACGGAATAATTTTTACTAGTTCTAACGCTATAAAAAATTTAGATACAAAAAAAATAGATAAAAGTATTTTTTGTTATTGTGTAGGATTGTTAACTGAAAAAGTAGCAAAAAATAATGGTTTTCAAAATATTTATACAGCAGAAGGAAATGTAAATAATTTAAAAGAAATAATTTTACAAACTTTTGATAAAAAAAAAGGAAAACTTTTATATGTAAGTGGTGAAACCATATCTTTTAATCTAGATAAGGAATTGATTTCTGAAGGGTATTCTATAAAAAGATTAATAAACTATTCCGTATTACCAGTAGAAGATTTAGATATAAAATTTATAAATGCTTTAAAATCATCAATGCCTGAGATAGTTTTCATATATTCTCAAAATAGCGCAAAAAGTTTCTTAAATATAATAAAAAAATATCAGCTAGTAGACTGCTGGATGAATACAAATTTAATGTGTATAGGTGAAAAAACATCTTCTGTATTGAATTTGATTAAATGGAAGAAAATTTTTATATTTAATCCTGGTGAAGAAGAATATTTGTTATATAAAATTTAATTATGGAAATATTTAATAATTTTAAAGATTTATTTTTATCAGTCTGGGAAAAAGGAATTCTTGGTGTAAACATATTTGAAATATTAATTGGTATTGGAATATTTTTTATATTTCTAATTTTTCGTGGAATTATTAGTAAAGTAATTATTAAAAGACTAGAAGCCATTGCAAAAAAAACAACAAATAAACTTGATGATTCTTTTGTTTATGCCATGGAAGGACCAGCAAGATTTTTACCAATAGTTTTTGGATTTTTTATAGCAAGTTACTATATTTCATTTTCTGAAGATAATAGAGCCATTGTTGATACCATAAATAGAACATTAATAACTATTTTTATATTTTGGGTTATTCATCAAGTTATCGAACCTATTTCTTATATACTGAGTGGTCTAAATAAAATTTTAACCAGAGAACTTATTGGTTGGATAATTAAATCTTTAAAAATTTTAATATTTATTTTAGGCTTGGCTGCTGTTCTTGAACTTTGGGGAATAAAGATTGGACCTATAATTGCAGGCCTAGGTCTATTTGGAGTTGCAGTTGCATTAGGTGCTCAAGATTTATTTAAAAATTTAATTTCTGGAATATTAGTTTTAGTTGAAAAAAGATTTAAAATTGGTGACTGGATACTTGTCGAAGGAATTATTGAAGGTATAGTTGAAAAAATTGGATTTAGATCAACTGTTATAAGAAAATTTGATAAATCAATTGCTATAATTCCAAATTTTCAATTCGCAGAAAATGCAGTAATCAATATAAGTCAGACAACTAATTGGATTATTAGTTGGACTATTAATCTACAGTACGACTCAACAATTGATCAACTTAAAACAATTAGAAATGAAATTGAAGATTACATAAAAAAACACGAAGATTATAAACCTGAACTTGGATATGCAGTAAGAGTGGATAGCTTTGCCGAAAGCTCTATTGATATGTATATTCGATGTTTTACTAAAACAGATGACTGGGATGAATGGTTGGCTGTCAAAGAGAGGCTTGCAATTCAAATTAAACAAATTGTTGAAAAAAATGAAGCCTCATTTGCATTTCCTAGCCAGTCTATTTATGTTGAAAAAAAATGATAGCAATTTTTTATTTTATAGTAATGTCGTTTTTAAAGTTTTATTGGTGGATAGTTATTGCTAATGTAATAATTAGTTGGCTCATAGCCTTTAACGTCCTTAATACCAACAATGCATTTGTTTATAATGTTTTAGATTTTACTTACAGATTAACAGATCCTATTTTAAATAAAATTAGAAGGTTTTTACCTAATCTAGGAGCTTTTGACATTTCACCAATAATTTTGTTAGTGCTCATTGAGGCTTTGAATATTTTTATGTTTAAGTATATATACCCCTATACTTAATTATAAATAATGATTTTAATAGACGGAAAAAAAGAAGCAGCAGAAATTAGAGAAAAGTTAAAAAAAGAAGTTTCTCAAATTAAAAAAGAAAAAAATCAAGTCCCAGGATTGACTGTAATTTTAATTGGTGATTTAGCCCCAAGCCAGATTTATGTAAGAATGAAAGAAAAGGCAGCAATTGAAGTTGGTTTAAAATCTGAAATTATAAAATATCCTGATAGCATTGATGAGAAATCAGTATTGGATAAAATTAGTGAACTTAATAAAGATAATTCAGTATCAGGAATTTTAGTCCAATTGCCATTACCAAAACATATAGATAAAAAAAAGGTTATAGGAACAATTTCACCAAATAAAGATGTAGATGGATTTCACCCTCATAATGTTGGAAATCTTTCTTCAGGTTATGAAAGCATAGTTCCATGTACTCCATTAGGCTGTTACCTATTAATTAAAAAATATGAAAAAAATTTAAGTGGTAAAAAAGCAGTAGTTATTGGTAGATCTAATTTAAATGGAAAACCAATGACTCAACTTCTTTTAAAAGAAAACTGCACTGTAACAATTACACATTCAAAAACAAAAGATCTTAAGTCTGAATGTTTAAAAGCAGATATAATTGTAGCGGCAGTTGGAATTCCAGAGCTAGTAAAAGGTGATTGGGTTAAAAAAGATAGTATCGTAATTGATGTAGGAATAAATAAGACAGACAAGGGTATTGTTGGAGATGTCGCATTTGATGAAGTTTCAAAAGTTGCAAAAGCATTAACTCCAGTACCAGGCGGTGTTGGGCCCATGACTATTGCCTGTCTTTTAAAAAATACAATTAACTGTTTTAAAAAAATTTATAATTAAATCAAAATAAACTTATTAAAAATTCTTCTAACTCATTTATATAATTTTTATTTTCAAATAGTTTTTTAAATGCAGCATTTTTAAATTTCGATTTTAACTCAACAAGTTTTTTTGGCGAAAGATTTGCAATTTCTATAGCCTTATCAACATATTCTTCATTTGATGAGACTATTGGAGCATTCTCAAGTTCCATTTGCTTGTAAGCACCTAGAGTTACTCTATTTTTTAAGTGGGAACCAGGTAAAGTTACTACTGGAGTTCCATAAATCATTGCTTCATAAAAACTATTACCGCCTCCATAAATAATTGGATCTAAAAGAACAGATGAGGATCCGCAGTGATTTAAATAATTTTCAAAAGACATAGTTTCATTAAATATAATTCTATCAATATTTGTGCCTATGTTTCTATTAAACCTTGAAATTAATTTTTTGAATAAAGATTTATTACTGTCTTTAATGAAATAAATTTTTGCCTTTCTGTCTTTTATTAAAATCTGTTTTAAAATTTGGTCAAAGTCAGGATGTATCTTAAACAAAGTTTGAGGACACGAATAAATATTTTGTTTATTTATTTCATCTTCATCTAATTTTAAAGGTATTTCAGGTTTATAATAATAAGGTAAATTTTCAAATAATATTAATTTTTCTGAATAAAATTTTTGTGCATTTTCTATCTCTATTTTTTTAAAAGAAATAAAAAAATCAATATTAGAATTTCCAGTACTTACAGGGTGTCCAAGTGATGCTATTTGATATTTAGCAAATCTTAAAAATGTTAAAAAATATAATTCTGAAGACATTCCAATATCTGGGTAAAAAACAATGTCTAAATTCGTTTTTTTTATTATTTCTACTTTTTCATTAAATAATTTAGGCAAAATAATATTTTTTAAATTTGAATTTATTTCTTTTTCTAAAAATTCTGAAAAAATTTTACCTTTTTTTGTTTTATGAGAATGAAATATAAATATTTCAAATTTATTTTGATCCAACTCAAAGATACTTCCTTTAAATAGTTTAGCTATTGTGTGATTTGTAAAGTATTCAGATATAAAACCAATTTTAATTTTTTTATTTTTTTTTTGGGAATAATCAATTTTTTTATTTAATTCGGGATAAATTTTTTTAAAAAGAGCTATGAACTTCTTATTTAATTCAAGATTATCAAATTGATCATAAGAATAATTAAAAATTGGTGGATCGATTGATTGATTATCTATATTTAATTGTATTTTTTTTTCAGAATTTAAAAAATTGTCTAAGTACTTATTTGTATTATCTCTACAATTTTTGATTTCATCATTACTTTCGTTTATAAAAGGAAAGATAATATTTTTAATAATTGAAAATTTATTATCTATAATTTTGTTGTTTAATCCTTCTTCAATATACTTTTTTAACTCTTCTACTTTATCTTGTTCTCTTAAAATTTTTAAAAGAAAGTTAAGAATTTTTTTCTGTTTATTATCTAGTTTTAAAATTTTTTTTAATATTATTTCACAATCTTGCAGATTCTTTAGATTATAGTGAGTTAATGCTAAATTTTCTAAAATAGATAAATTTTCAGGATGAATTAATAATGCTTCTTCAAAATTATTTTTAGCTTCATGGAAATTTCCTTTTTTAAAATTTTCTACTCCTGTTAAAAAATTTTTTTTGTCCAATTTTTTTTGCATTAGAAAATTACTTTAGTTTTTTTTTATGAAAATTTATAAATCTTTCCACATTTAACTTATTAAATGTTTTATTTTCTTCAAATGAGACTTTTTTCATTGAATAAGCAGTACTTTTTGTTTTTCTGGATATTATAGTTATATTTCCTTTATATAACTTTAACTTTATAGACCCATTTACTTGTTTTTTTTTTAAATCAACTATTTTTTGTAATTTAAATCTTTCTTTTGAATACCAGTATCCATTATAGATAAGTTCCGCGTATCTTGGCATTATATTATCTTTTTTGTGCATTGTTTCTTTATCTAAAGTTACAGATTCAATTGCTCTATGTGCATTAATTAACAAAGTTCCACCTGGTGTTTCATAAATACCTCTAGATTTTATTCCTATGAATCTATTTTCAACTAAATCAACTCTTCCAATTCCATTTTTGCCCGCAATATTATTTAATTTGGATAATAATTTTGCAGGAGATAATTTTTGTTTATTTACTGATGTAGGATTGCTATTTTTAAAACCTATAGTAACGAATGTTGCTTTATTGGGGGCTTTTTCAGGAGATATAGTTCTTTGAAAAATATATTCTGGGGCAGAATTTTTAGGATTTTCTAAAATTTTACCTTCAGTAGATGTATGAAATAAATTGTCATCTACTGAAAAAGGAGTTTCACCTTTTTTGTCTTTAGGAATTATTATTTTATGTTTCTTTGCATATCTTATTAAATCTGATCTTGATTTAAGTTTCCAAAGTCTCCACGGTGCTATGATTTTTATTTTAGGTCCAAAATAATGATATCCCAATTCAAATCTAACTTGGTCATTACCTTTTCCGGTTGAACCGTGAGAAACTGCATACGCTTTATATTTTTTTGCAATTTGTATTTGATCTTTGGCAATTAAAGGTCTTGCTATTGAAGTACCAAGCAAATATACCCCTTCATAAATAGCATGTCCTCTTATCATAGGAAATATATATTCTTTTACAAATACATTTTTTAGATCATTTATAATTATTTTTTTTACTCCAAGTTTTTTTGCATTATTAATAATTTTTTTTTTATTAACTTTTTGTCCAATATCTGCTGTGTAAGTGATTATTTCTGCTTTATAATTTTTCTGTAACCATTTTAAAATTATAGAAGTATCTAACCCACCAGAATAGGCGAGTACAATTTTTTTTTTAAAATTCATTTAAAGTATGATTTTAAGTACAGTTTTTTTTTGCAGAATTGTATGCTTTTGTAAAGCCCATAAGAGAATAGTGATCTATTGTTTGAGAACCTGATTTATTATAACCTGTAACCATTATTCTTGTTCCTCTCTTCATAGCTTTTATCATTTTTTTTTCTATTTTGTTGCTAGCAATCCAAGCAAAGTTTTCTTGAGAAATATCGAATTTAAATTTTGATTTACCCGACTTTGCTGTGATAGCATTTTGCTTATTATATTCATATCCAGAAGTGGTACTGATTTCGTCACTTATTTTAATATATGGTCTAAAACTTATAAAGAGTCTTGCTTCGCGAGAGTGTTTTTTAGGTGATTGTAGAACTGGCACTGATTGAGCAAAACAAATTTTCTCGTTTTCATTTGTTAAAACCACAACTTCCCAATCTTTAAACTTGCCTACTTTTTTTATTTCTTCTGAATGAGCTAAAAGTGTACTAAGAAAAAACAGTAATATTGATTTTACGATTAATTTATTTTTTAAGGACATGGATTTGGATATATTTTTTGTACATTATTAATTTCTTTTATTACTTCATTTGATAAATTTACATTTACACTTTCTATATCAGTTTTCAACTGTTCCATAGTTGTAGCTCCAATTATTACACTTGTTATAAATTCTTGCATCTCACAAAATTTTATAGACATCTGACTCATATTCAGATTGTATTTGTTACTTATTTTATAATATTCATCTACAGCATTATCTAAATTTGGTGTATTATATCTATATTTCCAAAAATCAAAATCTCTCTCCATTCTAGAGTCTTTTGGAAAGCTATTATTTCTATATTTGCCACTTAAATATCCACTCGCTAACGGAGAATAAGCTAGGCATCCTATGTTTTCTCTAATAGAAATCTCGGATAATCCAATTTCATAGGTTCTATTTAATAAGCTATAAGGATTTTGTATAGACATCATTCTTGGAAGTTTTTTATCATTTGCTAATTTAATATAATTCATCACTCCCCAGGGAGTTTCATTTGATAAACCTACGTATCTTATCTTACCTTGATCTATAAATTTTTTTAAATTTATTAAAACATCTTCAAATTTATTCCATTCTTTTTCTTTATGTTCATAACCTAGTGTACCAAAATTATTTACATTTCTTTCAGGCCAATGTAATTGGTAAAGATCTATGTAATCAGTCTTTAGTCTCTTCAGACTATCGTTTAAAGCGTTTTCCAAATTTAATCCTACAAAACTATTTTTTCCTTTTCTCAAATAATTTCTTGCTGGTCCTGCAACTTTGGTAGCTAAAATTATTTTGTCTCTCTTTTTTCTCGTTTGTATCCAATTTCCAATTATTATTTCTGTGTGGCCAAAAGTTTCCTCTTTTGGAGGCACAGCATAGAGTTCAGCGGTATCCCAAAAATTAACTCCACTTTCTAAAGAATAATCCATTTGTTCAAATGCTTGATTTTGAGTATTTTGTTCTCCCCAAGTCATAGTACCTAAACAAATAGTACTTACATCAAGGTTAGTATTTCCTAGTTTTCTATAATTCATTGAATATTAAATATTTTTTAAGGTTTTTATGATATCTTGAATAAATAGTAAAAGGCTATTATATAAATAATATGGAATTCAATAAAGAAAATATACTCAATAAAGTAAAAGCTGCCCAACAATCAACTGTTGTAATGGATGAAGGTTTAAGAGCCTACATGTTAAAAGTTTATAATTACATGGCGACAGGTATTTTAATAACAGGTATCATTTCAGTTTTAACATTTAGATTGTCTGTTGAAACCAATGATGTGGGAAGTATTGTGGCATTTACATCTTTAGGTAATGCAGTTTTTTTCTCAGGTTTAAAATGGCTAATAATGTTGGCTCCACTTGGAATTGTTTTTTATATGAGTTTTGGGATAAATAAAATGAGCGCATCGAAAGCTCAGACAGTTTTTTGGATTTTTGCTAGTTTAATGGGTCTATCACTTTCGTGGATACTAGTTCAATTTACAGGGAAAAGTGTTGCAAGAGTTTTTTTTATAACCTCAGCTACATTTGGAGCTATGAGCATTTACGGGTATACAACTAAAAGAGATTTAACCAAACTAGGTTCATTTTTAATGATGGGATTAATTGGAATTATAATTGCATCACTAGTCAATATATTTTTGAAATCATCAATGATGCATTTTGTGATTTCAATATTAGGAGTATTAATATTTGTTGGTTTAACTGCTTACGATACTCAAAAAATTAAAAAAATGTACTCAGCAAGTGATACAGGCGAGTTAATGGGTAAAAAGGCTGTTATGGGTGCATTAACATTATATTTAGACTTTATAAATTTATTTATAATGCTTTTAAGACTATTCGGACAAAGAAGATAAATACTTTTACAATTGTTTCCAGTTAGTATTTTTTAATAATAATTCAAGGTTATCTGAATTTTTAAAAACTTTTCCCTTAGAGTCTGTAATTAAATATTTTAAATTATTATTTTTTGGTTTAAAGTTTTTGCATATTTTGTATGTGGCATTTTCTGTAGAATTCTTAAAAACGCTAAAACCAATTTGTCTGCTGGAAATATTTAAACCGTAGTCTCTCCATGATCCTAAGGAAACCATTTTAGCATACAAATTTAATATTATTTTTAATTCATTTTTTTCAAAGAAATTAGTTTTCTCACCATTATAATTATTGTTTATTATTAGTTTTAAATTTCTATTCATTTAATTTGTATTTATTAATTAATCCTACTTGAAAAGCTGTAAATATAAAAGTTATAGGTAACATACCCCAAACCTTAAAATTTACCCAGAATTCTTCTGATTGAGTTCTCCAAACTAGTTCATTCAAAATAGCTAAACTGAAAAAAAAGTACATCCATCTTGAATTTAGTTTTAGCCAGCCTTCATCAGACAATGGTAATGCATTACCTAAAATTTTTTTAAGAACTGGTTCATTTGTGAAATATTTTCCAAAAAGTAAAGCTAATCCAAATAATATATTAATAATTGTTGGTTTAATATAAATAAACACGGGGTTATCAAAGTATATGGTTAATCCCCCAAACAATGTAATTAAAATTCCACCAATTAAAGGAACCATTGGAATTTTTTTTTCTAATACCCAAACTATTATCAAAGCAATTATTGTTGCAACTATAAATGGAGGAATGGCAATTTTTAAATTTTTATCACTATTGTAATAAATTAGTAAAAAAACTAATAAAGGACCAAAATCTGTGACAAATTTGACAAATTTTTTATTCACTTAATTATATTAGCAGAATTAATATTACAATTAAATTTTTTTATTGATTTTTTATTTTAAATACACATATTAAACCTTGTGAGCATCCAAAAAGCAAAATTTTCAATTGGGGATATAGTAAAACATAAACACTTTGACTTTAGAGGTGTAATTTATGATGTTGATTTTGAATTTAATAATTCTGAAGAATGGTATCAATCAATACCAAAAAATGTGAGACCTAGAAAAGATCAACCCTTTTATCATTTATTAGCAGAAAATGATGATGTTACATATGAAGCATATGTATCAGAGCAAAATCTTTTAACTGATGACTCAGAGGAACCAGTAAAACATCCTCTAATAAATGAAATTTTTTCTGGTAAAAAAGGTTCTGGCTATTTTAAACCATCAAATTAATACTAAGCCTTGATTTAAACACATTTATTTCAAAACTTAGACATATCCTAATTATAAATTTATATTATTCTGATCAAGGATACCAATGTTTCCCTAATATATCTCCCTCAAAAGTATTCTTGATCGGAATGACTTTCAAAAAATAAATTCAAAATCTAAAAAAATATTATATATATTTCACAAATGTTTAAAAATATTGAGCCGTTAAAGATTTATTCAATAACCTCTAAAGCACCTAAATATGTTTTTTTTATTTTTATATTAATTTTAAGTATTGGATTAGTAGAAGCATTAATATTATCACCAGAAGATTATATCCAAAGTCATTCTGTCAGAATAATGTATGTTCATGTTCCTTCGGCATGGTTATCACTATCACTGTTTTCAATAATTGGAGTCTTATCATTTGTAATTTTAATTTTTAAAAATAAAAATTTACCATTAATTACCAAAAGCTTAGCTCCTTCAGGTTTTTTATTTAGTATTATTGCATTAGTTACAGGATCAATTTGGGGAAAACCAACTTGGGGTACTTGGTGGGCCTGGGATACTAGAATTATTTCAATGTTAATTTTGGCTTTGTTTTATTTATTGTACATTCTTTCTTGGAGAATTTTTCAAAATAAAAAAGATTTAAATAATATTACTTCAATAATTTCAATTGTTGGATTGATAAACCTGCCTATAATTAAATATTCAGTAGATTGGTGGTCTACTCTTCATCAACCTTCTTCTATAAATTTAATAAATGGATCTTCAATTCACCAATCAATGCTTATACCTTTAGGAATTATGACTGCGGCATTTGCTCTTTTCTCAATTTTAATATTTTTGATGAAATATAATACAGAACTGATAAAGATAAAAAACAAAGGTCTAGATAGATTATGATAAATGACATTATTTATATGAATGGCTATGGAATATATGTTTGGTCAGCATTTTCTTTTACAATGTTAAGTTTCCTAACTCTGTATACAATTATAAAAATACAGATGGTAAAAGAGGAGCTAAAATTTAATCAAAAGTTTGCAAACCTTGCTGCCAATAAAGTAAATTCTGCTAAAAATCAAAAAATATATAGAGAAATATTAAACAATAGCTCTATTTCAAAAATTTAACTTCGGTACACATGGTCGGTAAGAAAGTTAAACTAAGAATAATTTTTTTATCAATTTTTCTTATAACAATTATTTTATCTTTAATTCTAATTTTAAAGTCACTAGAAAATGAAATAGTTTATTTTATTTCACCTACTGAAATTAAAAATTTAAGCGAATTAGATAAAAATAAAATAAGAGTGGGTGGCATGGTAAAAGAAGGATCAATAAAAGCCTATGAAAATAATATTAGTTTTGTGATAACAGATTTTAAAAATGAAATCACTGTGAGTTTTACTGGAGCAATACCCAATCTTTTTGCTGAAGGAAAAGGAGTGGTAGCTGAAGGAATTTTAAGAGATCGTAATTATTTAGTTTCTAAAAAAATATTAGCTAAACACGACGAAAATTATATTCCTCCTGAAGTTAAAGAAGCATTGGAGAAAAAGTAAATGTTAATTACACAGATTGGTAATTATTCATTAATACTTGGATTATTTTTATCTATTTTTTTTATTTTTTACTTAATTTTAATTCTTTATGGATTTATAAAAATTAAACTTAACAATATTTATTCGATATTGTTTATACAATTGTTTTCAGTATTAATTAGTTTTTTCTCATTAATCTATTCATTTGTTATTTCAAATTTTACTAATGAAACTGTATATAATAATTCACATACCACAAAACCACTTTTTTATAAAATATCTGGAACCTGGGGAAATCATGAAGGAAGCCTTCTACTCTGGTTATTAGTTTTAACACTCTTTATTTTTTTATTTTTTATTGATTCAAAAAAACAACCGAAAATTTATAGATTGTATACTTTAGTATTCCAACAAATAATAATTTTAGGATTTTTTCTTTTTGTTTTATTTACCTCTAATCCATTTAGTTATATATTTCCTGTACCACTCGAGGGTTTAGGACTAAACCCAATATTACAAGATCCAGCTCTGGCTATTCATCCTCCAATTTTATATTTAGGTTATGTTGGATCATCAATAATTTTTTCTGCATCTCTATCTGCTTTAGTATCAAAACATATTAATAATTTCTGGGCTCAGCATATAAAAAAATGGATATTTATAAGTTGGATATTTTTGACTTTAGGAATAATGCTAGGTTCTATTTGGGCATATTATGAACTCGGATGGGGAGGATTTTGGTTTTGGGATCCTGTAGAAAATGTTTCACTGATGCCTTGGTTCTGCCTTACAGCTTTATTGCATTCCATATTAGTTTTGGAAAAAAGATCTGAATTGAAGTCTTGGACGATAATTTTATCCATAACGACTTTTTCTTTAAGTATGAGTGGTACATTTCTAGTAAGATCTGGAATTTTAAACTCAGTTCATACTTTTGCTAATGATCCTGGGCGTGGCGTGTTTATTTTAACGTTTTTATTCATATTAATTTTAATATCGATTTTGATTTTTTTCTTTTTTCAAACTGAAGAGAATGTTCGAGAAAATAAAATATATTGGCTTAGCAGAGAAACTTCTATTTTAGTAAATAATTGGTTTATGATTTTTTTCCTTGCTGTTGTATTTATTGGAACTACATATCCAATTTTTTTAGAAGTATTAACAAGTGAAAAAATTTCAGTGGGGCCACCATTTTACAACAAATTATTAATTCCTTTTTTAATTCCATTTTTAATTTTTATGGCAATTGGACCAAATTTAAAATGGATTAAAAATGATTTTAAAAAAGTAAATTTTTATAAATTTTTTGTATTTATATTTCTTTGTTTTATTACTTTTATATTTGCTGAAAAATTTAAAATAAAAAACTTGTTCACTATTATTCTTATAATTTCTTCATTATATTTATTAATTAGCTCCATAGGTGATTTAATTTTTAAAAGAAAAAATATATCACAGAATATCTCACACTTTGGTTTTAGTATTTTAATTTTAAGTATCGTTTTAAATGGAATTTTATCTAAAGAATTTTCAGGAAATATGAAAATTGGTGAAGAAGTAAAATTTTATAATGAAATAATAAAATTTAAAAAGGTAGAGACTTTTAATAGAGAAAATTACAAATCAGTAATAGCCACTTTTGAAATAGAAAATAATAAAAAAAAATTAATATTATTAAAACCAGAATTAAGAATTTATAATCAGCCAAATATTATAACAAGTGAAGCAGATATTAAGTCTAGCTTTTATGAAGATAAATTTTTAGTATTTAGTGTTCTAAAAAAAAATAATATATTCAATGTAAGATATCAAGTAAAACCATTTATGATTTGGATATGGGTCTCGACATTATTAATAATATTTGGTGGATTCGTTAGACTAATAAAGATCAAATGAAAAAAAATTTTTTTTATTTTATTTTAATTTCCCTAATTATTTTTGTTTTTGTACTACTATATACTGCAGTATTTAAGTCTAAATCTTATATACCCGCGACAACAATAAATAAAAAAATAAAAGAATTTTCAGCAAAAGATTTATTTACAGATAATGAAATTGAAATAAAAGACTTAATCCATGATAAAAAAATTACAATAATCAACATTTGGTCATCCTGGTGTGCGCCTTGTAGAAATGAACATATTTACTTGATGAAATTATCTCAAGATTCAAAAATAAATTTAATTGGTTTAAATTACAAAGATGATAGATCTAAAGCAGAAGTTTTTATTCAAGAGCTAGGAAATCCTTTTTTTAAAATTTTAGAAGACCCAGATGGCATAATTTCTATAGATATGGGTGCTTACGGAGTTCCAGAAACGTATATAATTGATGATAAATTAAATATTATTAGAAAATTTATTGGTGAGTTAACATTTTCAAATTATGAAGAAATAATTGATATTATAAACAAATGAAACTTTTAAAATATATTATTTTTTTTATAATTTGCATAATTCAAAGTAATTTATATGCAGATAACAATTCTATATTAATCGATAAAATATCAAAAAATCTTAGATGTCTTATTTGTCAAGGCCAATCAGTTTATGACTCTCAATCTGAATTTGCCAATAGTATAAAAATTTTAATAAACAAAAAAATTCAAGAAGGAAATTCTGAAGAAGAAATCTACAGTTATTTAAAAAATAAATATGGTCAATGGATTGTTTATGATACCGAAATCAATAAAAAAACTGTTTATTTATGGTTATTTCCTGTAATTTTATTTGTTTTTGGAGGTATATTAATAATTAGAAAAGTGTTTATAAATTAGTTTATATTAAATAAATTAAAGCTGAAATTTATACATGAAAGTAAAAAAAATATTTTTAAAATTTTTATTATTAATTATTATTTCTTTACCTGCTTTTGGTGATGAGAAAATAAATGAAGTTTATCAAGAGCATGAACTAAATGTGTATTCTGGTATGTTTGATTTTAGTGATGATGGCCAAAGAGCTGCATTAATAGGATTTCAACATCAAAATGAGACGCTTCAAAGAAAAAGTTTTTTAGGCACTTTATCACCAATTACCGGATTTATTTTAACAGAAAATAATGCAAGCTATTTTTATACAGGTGTACAAACTCATTATAAAATAGGTAAAATGAATGTCATTCCAAGTTTTACCCCAGGAATTTATGATGAAGGTGATGGAAAAGATTTAGGTCATGCACTTGAATTTAAAAGTGAAGTTCAATTATCCTTTGATATATTTGATAATAGTGAGTTAGGATTTTCTTATAATCATATATCTAACGCCAGCTTAGGAGATAAAAATCCAGGTGCTAATAGCTATATGTTTAATTTTATAAAACAATTTTAAAACTCTATGAAATTATCAGATTGTCATAATTTTTATGACTTTAGAAAACTTGCAAAAAAAAAATTACCTTCACCTATTTTTCATTATATTGATGGTGCTGCAGATGATGAAATAACTTATGCTAGAAACACAAGTGCTTTTGATGATGTTGATTTAGTACCAAATGTTTTAAGAGGAGTTGAGAATGTTGATTTATCAACTACAATATTTGGAAAAAAACTAGATTTACCTTTTTATCTAGCTCCTACAGCTCTTCAAAGACTTTTTCATTACGATGGTGAAAGAGCAGTTGGTAAAGCTGCTCAAAAATTTAATACCATGTTTGGTGTTTCAGCTCTTGCAACCGTAAGTGTAGAAGAAATATCTACCATGATTGATACTCCCAAGATGTTTCAATTTTATTTTCATAAAGATAGAGGTTTAAATGACTCTTGTTTAGAACGAGCAAAAGCAGCTAAATTTGATGTTATGGCTTTAACTGTAGATACTATAACTGGGGGGAATCGTGAAAGAGATTTAAGGACTGGTTTTACATCACCACCTAAATTAACTTTATCAAGTTTATTTAGTTTTGCCACAAAACCTATGTGGGGAATAAATTATTTAACAAAAGGTAAGTTTGAATTACCTCATCTTCAAGATTATGTAAAAGAGGGCACAAGTACCAATACATCTATCGGTAATTATTTTTCAACAATGTTAGATCAATCCATGAATTGGAAAGATGCTGAAAAACTTTGTTCCCAATGGGGTGGCCATTTTGCACTTAAAGGAGTGATGAGCGTTGAAGATGCTAAAAGAGCAGTTGATATTGGATGTACAGGTATAATGGTTTCAAACCATGGTGGCAGACAACTTGACGGATCAAGATCTCCTTTCGATCAACTCGCTGAAATTGTTGATGCTGTCGGTGATAAACTTGATGTAATTTGTGAGGGTGGAATTCACAGAGGAACCCATATTCTAAAAGCATTATCATTAGGCGCAAAAGCATGTTCTGGTGGAAGGCTATATCTTTATGCTTTAGCTGCAGCTGGTCAGGCCGGAGTTGAAAGGGCTTTAGATCAATATCGCAAAGAACTTGAAAGAGACATGAAACTTATGGGATGTGCTAAGATAAGTGATTTAAATAGAAATAATTTAAGATTTAGAAACAAATGAATTTAAATGACTGTCATAATTTTAACGATTTTAGAAAATTAGCAAAAAAAAATTTACCATCCCCAATATTTCATTACATAGACGGCGGAGCAGATGATGAAATTACTTTAAAAAGAAACACAGAAGCTTTTGATAAATGTGATCTAATTCCAAATGTACTCACAGGTATAGATAAGCCAGATTTATCAACAACAATTTTTGGAAGAAAAATTGATATGCCAATTTTTTTATCCCCAACAGCAATGCAGAGATTATATGATCCCGAAGGAGATAAGGCATCTGCCCGAGCAGCTGAAAAATTTGGAACTATGTATGGTATGTCAACAATGGCAACAACTTCGATTGAGGAAATTGCGAATGTATCAAGCGGTCCTAAACTTTTTCAGCTATACATACATAAAGATAAATCATTAACAGATGATTTAATTGAAAGGTGTAAAAGAGCTAATTTTGATGGTTTGTGTTTAACTGTGGATACTATAGTTGCTGGTAATAGAGAAAGAGATCATAGGACTGGATTTACAACGCCACCAAAACTTACACTAAAAAGTTTAATAGAATTTGGAATTAAACCAAAATGGGTTTTTAACTATTTTATAAATAAAAAATTTGAACTAGCAAACGTTAAACATATAACAGACAAAGGAACTAATATTACTAAATCTGTTATAGATTATGTTAATGAGCAATATGATCCTAAAATGAATTGGAATGATGCAGAGTACTGTATTAAAAAATGGAATGGTCCTTTTGCTTTAAAAGGAGTCATGTCTGTTGAAGATGCAAAAAAAGCAATTGATATAGGATGTACTGCAATAATTATTTCAAATCATGGTGGAAGGCAGTTAGATGGTTCGGTATCTCCATTTGATCAACTTAAAGAAATAGCAGATGCTGTAGGAGATAAAATAGAAATAATCCTTGATAGCGGAGTCAGAAGAGGAACTCACGTACTGAAAGCAATTGCCGCAGGGGCAAAAGCTTGTAGTTTTGGCAAAATGTTTCTATTTTCTTTAGCAGCTGGTGGTCAAGCTGGCGTTGAACGAGTATTACAAAATATGTATAACGAACTAGAAAGAAATATGTTGCTGATGGGTTGTAAAAATATAAAAGATCTTAATAATTCAAAAATAAAATTTAGGAAATAAAATTGGCATTAAAACTTGCAAAAGCACTTGATAGACTAGGAACAGAAGCTGCGTTCAGCATATTAGCTGAGGCAAAAAAATTAGAAGCTCAGGGTAAGCCAATGATTCATTTAGGATTAGGTCAGCCTGATTTTAAAACACCCAAACATGTTGTTGAAGCTGCAAAAAAAGCTTTAGACGATGGTCACCACGGCTATGTTTTGTCCAATGGAATGTTAGAATGTAGACAAGCAGTTACGCGGAAAATTAAAAAACTTTATAATAAAGATATAAGTCCTGATAGAGTTTTAATAGTGCCAGGAGGAAAACCTACTATGTACTACACAATCTCATGTTTTGGAGAACCGGGCGCAGAAATAATTCATCCAACACCAGCATTTCCAATTTATGAGTCTATGATTAATTATACTGGCTCAACTGCTGTACCTTATGATCTTACAGAAGATAAAGATTTAAAATTTGATCCAGAAAAAATTCTATCACTGATAACAGATAAAACTAAATTGATAATTTTGATAAATCCAAATAACCCAACTGGAAGTTTTGTAGAAAAAGCTGCCATTGATGTATTAGCAGAAGGATTAAAAAAATATCCAAATGTAGCAATTCTAAGTGATGAAATTTATAGTAGACAAATTTTTGATGGAAAAGAAATGCCGACATTTTTTAATTATCCTGAACTTGAAGATAGGTTAATTATTTTAGACGGATGGAGTAAAGCATATTCGATGACAGGTTGGAGACTAGGATGGTGTGTAGTTCCAGAAAAATTAGTTTCACATATAAATAAACTGCTTATAAACAGTGTTTCTTGTACTAACGCTGCAACCCAATTTGCAGGAATAGCAGCATTAGATGGACCTGATGATTCTATCAACGAGATGATGAAAGCATTTACAAATAGAAGAAATTTAATTCACAAAGGATTAAACGAATTACCAGGAGTAGAATGTAGTTTGCCAGGAGGTGCATTTTATGCTTATCCAAGGGTTATAGGAACTGGGATGAATGGTGAAGAATTTTGTAAAAAAGCCATGCACGAAGCTGGTGTTGCAATTGTTCCAGGAACTGCATTTGGAAAAACTTCCCAAGATTATGTAAGGTTTAGCTTTGCAGCTTCTGAGGATAATATCTCTCAAGCCTTAGAAAATATCAAAAAAATGTTGAGCTAATATTAGTGTATTTTTTTATATAATTTCTATATTATCTTAAAATAAAATGAACGAGCAAATCCAAACTGAGTTAAAAAAAATTTTTAACGGAAGGTTTTCTTTATCAGAATCAACTAGGGCAAACTATGCTCGAGGTGAAGATACTTATGATCCGGTTCTTTCCCAAGCAGTAGTTTTTCCAGAAACGAATGAGGAAGTTTCTAAAATATTAAAATTATGCAATCAATACAAAGTTCCAGTTGTTCCATTTGGTACAGGAACATCTTTAGAAGGGCACGTAGTAGGAAATGAAAATGGGATAACTATATCTTTGGAAAAAATGAATAAAGTATTAAACGTTAATGCTAGTGATTTTGATTGTAGAGTACAAGCAAATGTAACTAGAAAACAATTAAATGAGTATTTACGAGAGGATGGAGTTTTTTTTCCAATTGATCCTGGAGCAGATGCAGCCTTAGGTGGTATGGCATCAACTTCTGCATCTGGAACTATGGCTGTGAAGTATGGAACTATGCGTACTGTAGTTTCAGGATTAACTGTTGTTTTAGCAAATGGAGAAATAATTAAAACTGGAACTCGATCAAAAAAATCTTCTGCTGGATATAATTTAACAAATTTGTTTATAGGTTCTGAAGGAACTTTAGGAATTATAACAGAAGTTCAATTAAGACTTTCTCCAATTCCAGAAAGTATAATGAGTGCAGTTTGCTATTTCCCTGATCTAGACTCTGCAGTTTTAACTTCACAAGAAATTATACAATATGGAGTCCCTATTGCGAGAATTGAGATGTTGAATAAAGAGCAAATGGAAATAAGTATTAAATACTCTAAATTAAAGAATATTAAAGCATCGCCAACTCTTTTTTTTGAATTTCATGGTAGCGAGAATTCAAATAAAGAATCAATAAAAATTGTTGAAGAGTTGTCAAAAAATAATGGAGGAAGTGAGTTTAAATGGGCAGAATCAATTGAAGAAAGAAATTTATTGTGGAAAGCAAGACATGATGTTTATTATTCTGTTAAAGCACTCGGTAAAAATATGAAAGTATATTCTACTGATATATGTGTTCCAATTTCAAAACTTGTAGAGTGTATATCTTGGGCAGAAAAAGAAGTTAAAAATAAAAACCTTATTGCTCCAATGGTTGGACATGTTGGTGACGGTAATTTTCATTCAATTATTTTGTATGATCCCCATGATGAAGAAAAACAAAAACTTATTAAAGAATATAGTGATAAATTAATAGAAAAAGCTTTAGAGCTTGAAGGGACTATTACTGGAGAACATGGCATTGGTCTTCAAAAAAAAGGTTACTTGTTAAAAGAACATCCAGATAATTTGCCTGTAATGAAATCCATCAAGAGAAGTCTTGATCCGAACAACATAATGAATCCTGGTAAAGTTTTTGATCTCAACTAATTAATCAATCCAATAATGAAAAAGATACTAATTACAAGACGTCTATTAAGAGAAAATGAAGATAGAGCATCTAAAAAGTTTAAAGTTGAATTAAATTTAAATGATGAGCTTTATAGCCAAAATAAGTTATTAGAATTGAGTAAAGGTTGTGATGGTATTTTAAGTTCTTTAACAGATAAAATGGATGAACAAACAATAAACAAACTTCCTGAGACAATTAAAATAATTTCAAATTTTGCTGTTGGTTTTGGAAATATAGATTTAGAAGCAGCAAAAAAAAGAGGTATAGCAGTTACAAATACTCCTGAGGTACTAACTGATGCTACGGCTGAAATTGGAGTTTTGTTAATACTTGGAGCTTGCAGAAGAGCTTCTGAAGGAGTCGAAAATGCTAGAGCATCAAATTGGAAATGGTCTGCTGATTATTTAATTGGCAAACAATTAACTGGTTCTAGACTAGGGATTCTTGGAATGGGAAGAATTGGACAAAAAATAGCAAAAATTGCAAAATCTCTTGGAATGATAATTCATTATCATAACAGAAGTAAATTAAGTGATGATAAAGAGCAGGGAGCCACTTATCATGAATCAATTAAAAGCTTATTTTCAGTTTCAGATGTTTTGTCAATTTGCTGCCCCGCCACAAAAGAAACTCAAAATTTAATAAATAAAAAAAATTTGGAATATTTTCCAAAGGGAGCTGTTATAACCAATGTTGCTAGAGGAGATATTGTAGATGATGAAGCATTAATTGATGCATTAGATAAAAGAAAAATTTATGCAGTTGGATTAGACGTATATAAAGGTGAACCAAATTTGAATCAAGGATATTTAAAATTTAAACAGGCTTTTATTCTTCCACATTTAGGTAGCGCAACTAAAGATACAAGGCTTGCAATGGCCAATCTTGCAATAGATAATATTGATGAATTTTTCAAAACAGGCAAATGTATAAATATTGTGAATGAAATTAAATAAATTGCTTTTAAAAAAAAAATCAAAAATTAAACCTTTAGTTTGTCTGACAGCAAGCAACACTTATACAGCTGAAATATTAGATGATTTTTGTGATATTATTTTAGTAGGGGACTCACTTGGTATGGTCGTGTATGGAGAAAAAACTACAAAAAAAGTTTCACTTGATATGATGATTAATCATGGAAGAGCCGTAAGAAAGGGAATAAAAAAAAGTATACTGGTAATTGATATGCCAAAAGGAACTTATGAAAAATCACCATCAAAAGCTCTTAAAAATGCAAAAAAAATAAAAAAACTTACTAATTGTGATGCATTAAAACTAGAAGGTGGCCACAATATTAGCAAATCAATTAAAATTTTAGTAAAAAACAATATTCCAGTCATGTCTCATATTGGTTTACAGCCTCAAAATATATCTAATAATAAAAAATTTAGAGTTATGGGAAGATCTATAAAAGAAGAAAAAAAAATTATTTATGATCTTAAATCTGTTGAAATTTCAGGATCTTTTTCTGTAGTTTTAGAATCTGTGACTAAAAAATTAGCTAACAAAATAAATAAAATATCTAAAATACCTGTAATTGGAATTGGTGCCTCTGATAAATGTGATGGACAAATATTAGTTACAGAAGATTTACTTGGATTATTGGACAAGTCTCCAAAATTTGCAAAAAATTATGAAAATTTAAGATCTAAAATAAAAATAGCTGTGAAAAAATACCGTAGCGAAGTATTAAAGCGAAGTTTTCCTAGCAAAAATAATACTTTTAAATAAATATTGTTCTACTTCTAGTTGAATATAATTGTTCTTTTATTAAGACTCATCAATTTTTTTGTGATTAAATATTCTAAAGTTAATTAACTAAGAGGAGAGATAATGATTAAAGAAAAAAAATCATTGAAGGTAAATAAAACACCTTCTAGACGTAAGTTTTTTAAAGCTGCCGCAGCAACTGGTGTTGCCGCTGTAGCTGCATCATCTTTAGCTGCTCCGGCAGTCGCTGCTGACAGAGTAGAAGCAGCAATGGTAGCTACTTGGCCAAGAGATTTTCCTGGTTTAGGTACTGGTGCACAAAGACTTGCAAAAAGACTAAGCGATATGAGTGACGGAAGAATACAAGTTACTTATTATGCTGCAAACGAAAGAGTTAAAGCATTTGACTCATTTGATGAAGTTGCTTCTGGAAACTCACAAATGTATCACGGTGCTGACTACTACTGGGTTAAAAAACACCCAGCATTTGGATATTTTACAGCGTGCCCATTCGGTTTCACATATTCTGAAATCAATGCTTGGATTCACCATGGTGGTGGACAAGCACTTTGGGATGAGCTAACTGATGACTTTGGTACTCAAAGTTTCATAGCTGGTAACACTGGAGTTCAAATGGGCGGTTGGTTTAACAAAAAAATTAGATCAGCTAACGACCTAAAAGGTTTAAAAATGCGTATGCCTGGATTAGGAGGACAAGTACTTGGAAAACTTGGTGGTTCTCCAATTTCACTTCCTGGTGGACAAATTTATGAAAACCTTGTTTCAGGTGCAATCGATGCAACTGAATGGGTAGGTCCGTGGAATGACGAAGCTATGAAATTCCATGAAGCTGCTAAATACTATTACTATCCTGGTATGCACGAACCTGGTTCGATGTTAGCATGTGGTGTTAATAAATCATGGTTTACAAGTTTATCAAAATCAGACCAAATGATAATTAAAACTGCTTGTGCTTGGGCTGACGAAATCACCATGGCTGAGTACAATGCTAAAAATGGTGCAGCATTAGGTCGTTTAATAAACGATCATGGTGTTAAACTTGAGAAGTTTAATGACAAAGTTTATGATGCTTTTGCTAAAGGTGCTGCTGAAGTTTATGATGAAGTTCAACAACACAGTGATCTTGCTGCTAGAACGCATAAAGCTTTTGTTAAAGCGCGTAAAGAGATCGGTGCTTGGACAAACTTGTCAGACTCACCATACATTGCTCAAAGAAACAGAGCTTTAGGATTATAATACTTAAAGTTTGATAAAATTAAAAATTAAGGGCCCTTTTTAGGGCCCTTTTTTAATAAGACAAAAATTTTTTATTTTATGGTTTCAAAAAGTAATTTACCGATAATTATTAGAATATTTAGTTATTCGATACTAGCTATTACTTTTATTTTCCTAATTAACAATGTTTTAACAGTTTGGTTTGAATGGCCTGGTGTTAAAAAATTATTCGCTCATTATGGTTTATTTGGATTTAAAAAATTAATTAACCCTTTAGAAGGTTCATTATTAACAACAGCCTATATACAATTATTTTTGTATTTTGCTTCAATATTATTATCAATTTTTTATGTACTAAGATCGATTAAACAAACTCTAGAAACTGACTCAAAAATTCTTACTAAATTTACCGGTTATATTATTCGTTCATCTTTTTGGGCAGTTTTGATAGTTGGAATTGCAGATTTAATAGTTTCATTTATGGTTGTAGAAAAATTAGTTGAGCCAATTTTTGGTGAAACTTTAAAAATTAAATTAGTTATTCCAGCCTTTAGAATTACTTTTGTTCATTTTCCTTTAATATTAATTTCATTTGTAATTGGATATTTTACAAGAACAGTAGGTTTTATTTGGTTAGCTGTTTTAGTTGTTGCTAGTGAATTTTTCATCGTTGTATCAAGATTTATATTTGAGTATGAACAAGCTTTTCAGGGTGATTTAGTTCGTTTCTGGTATTCTGCCCTTTATCTTTTTGCTAGTGCATATGCATTAATGCATGAAGGCCATGTGAGAGTTGATGTTTTATATACTGGCTTTAGTGAAAGAAAAAAAGCTTGGACAAATTCAATTGGATCTTTGTTACTAGGAATCCCACTATGTCTTATCATTTTATTTTTAGGAATGGGTGGCAAAGCAAGTATTATTAATGGTCCTGTTATTTCTTTTGAAATTACACAACAAGGTTCTAATGGTTTATATCTACTTTATTTAATGGCAGTATTTTTAGCAGTATTTGGAGTAACTATGTTAACTCAATTTACAAGCTATTTTATGAGTAGCAGTTACAAACTTTTAAAAAGTTAAACATGGAACATTTATTTTTATCTCTACTTGTTTTAATTATGATAGTCGCTTTGGCATCAGGCTTTCCTGTTGCTTTTGCATTACCAGGTTCAGCTATTATTTCAATAGGTGCTGCAGCTTTCTTCGGATATCTTTTTGAAGGGGATGCGGGCGCATATTACGCAACTGATGGACCAATAGAATGGTTAACCGCAGGGATTACAAATTTCAGGAGTAATTATTGGGATGTAGAAACTGATACTTTGATTGCAATACCTTTATTTATTTTTATGGGGATAATGTTGCAAAAATCTAAAATTGCAGAAGATCTTTTGGTAACTATGGGTCAATTGTTTGGTCCTATTCCAGGAGGACTTGGAATTTCAGTAATTTTTGTTGGAGCATTACTTGCAGCAACTACAGGAATAGTTGGAGCAACTGTAATTGCAATGGGCTTGATTTCATTGCCTACTATGTTGAATAATAAATATGATAGAAGTCTTGCAAGTGGAATAGTTTGTTCATCCGGAACACTTGGACAAATAATTCCTCCATCAATTGTTTTAATTATAATTGCAGACCAATTAGCTAGTGCTGCTGATGTAGCTAATACAATGAGACAGGCAGACTATAAATTAATTACAGGTGAATTTAATATGCCTGGCGAGTTTAGGGTAGGCTCTACTAGCGCTGGAGATATGTTTCTTGGAGCATTACTACCTGGTTTAGTATTAGTTGGTTTGTATATGTTGTATGTATTTGTATATGCAAGATTAAATCCAAAAGCAGCTCCTCCTGTTCCATTTAAAGGTACATTTGATTTTAAATTTTGGATGAAAGTTATAATGGTAATAATCCCACCACTTGCATTAATATTTGCAGTTCTTGGATCTATATTAATGGGTATTGCAACAGTAAACCAAGCTGGTTCTATTGGTGCGATAGGAGCGACTATAATGGCTGGATATCGTCTGCATCAAGGTAAAAAGGATGCATATTATCCATTACTAATATCTGTTTTAGCTTTAATTCCAATTTTTTATATTTCAAATAATTATAATTTAAATATTAAAGCAATAGAAACTAGAAACTTAACTGCAATTTTAATAACAGGTTTTTTTACTTTAATTTTTTTAATAGGTATAATTTGGAGCTTTTGGAGATCTTATAAAGTTGATAACGTTTTAAAAGAAGTTGTTACTGAAACTTGTGTAACTACTTCGATGGTATTTATAATTCTTTTAGGTGCAGCGATGTTAACTTCAGGTTTTAGAGCTTTTGGAGGTGAAGAATTAGTTAGAGATTTTTTACAAGATTTACCAGGAGGATTTTGGACTCAATTTATTGTTGTTATGATAGTAATTTTTCTTTTGGGTTTCTTTCTTGATTTTATAGAAATTGCTGTAGTTGTTGTACCTATTATTGCACCAATATTATTGGCAGAAACAGGAGCTAATGTTAGTGCAATTTGGTTGGGTGTAATGATTGGGGTAAATTTACAAACTTCATTTTTAACTCCTCCATTTGGTTTTGCATTATTTTATCTAAAAGGAGTTGCTCCTAAATTTATTACAACTTTAAATATATGGAAAGGCGTAGTTCCTTTCATAGTATTACAATTAGTAGGGCTTGCAATTGTAGGTTTTTATCCAAGTTTAGTAAACTATTTACCCGCTAGAACATACCTAACATCTCATGTGGCTCCGCCTCCAATGAACCCTAAGCTTCAACATTGTTTACAAGAATATAAATTTGATATTTATAAAAATGAAGAGCAAAAAATTATAGCTGCTATAAAAAGTTTTGAGCAGCTGGTTCCTTCAGATCTTCCTAACGATAAACTAGATATTTTTGAGGAACATTTTGAAAATGCGCTTGGAACTTTTGCACTGGTTAAAAAACTTCAAAAAACTGAGAAGGATTATAACTTATTTGCTGAAGATTATAGAGACCTTCATTTCAATGTAAGAAAAAAACAGAAAAAAATAAGAAAAATAGAATTAAAAATAGAAAAATCAAAAGCAGAAATCAGAAATTTGGAAAAAGATGATTTATCTAAAAAAAATAAAATCGAACTTATAATTGAAGACTACAATTTAGAAATTGATGAAATAAGAAAACAAATTCCAGAAAATTGGGTGTCTAGAAATAAAGAATTTGAAATTATTCAAAAAGCCAAAAATACTCAAACAAAAAGATATAAAAAAAATGTTGATGAAGCATATGATAACCTAGATCAAATAGCCATGTTTATACAAGACCATGAAAAGTTACAAAAACTTTCATCTGAAATAAAAAATTTAAAATATGAAATTAATAATAAAAACTATGAAAATTCTATTTCACTTATAGATAACCTTTTTGAAAAACTAGGGGAAATTTCAGGTACAGAAGAATTTGCAAATAGATTAGATGATTTATATTCTTTACTTGATAGTGAAGAAATAGAAGAAAATAAAATTTCAGACACAAGTTCGGAAGTATTTGCTTTATTTGCTAAAGAAGTAAAGTGGAGAAAAGATGCATCACAAAATTTAATGCCAGAACTTAAAAAATATAATTTAGTTATTAAGAATAATATAGGTTTAAGATTACAATCCCGTTTAACAAAAGAACAAGCTAAATTTGTTGCAAGCTGTAACTCTATTCATCGAGATATATCTTTAAATTTCTAATTTAAATAAATGGAAAAAAATGTTTTACCGATTAAAAAAGCGGTCTTAGTATTTTTTGTATTTGCTTGCGGATATTTTTTATCTTGTCTGTTAAGAGCAATTACTGCAACTTTATCACCATTATTAACTTCGGAGTTTAATTTATTAGCTGGAGATTTAGGACTTTTAGCTGGAGGATATTTTTTAGGATTTGCATCAATGCAAATACCACTTGGATATTTACTTGATAAACATGGTCCAAAAAAAATTGTTTCCTCATTTTTATTAATAGCAATAATTGGTACAG
This sequence comes from uncultured Pelagibacteraceae bacterium, assembly GCA_902532195.1. GTDB lineage: Bacteria > Pseudomonadota > Alphaproteobacteria > Pelagibacterales > Pelagibacteraceae > Pelagibacter. Next base: position 77,609 of record CACAHE010000005.1, read on the forward strand.
TAGCTTTTGCTTTAGCTCAAAATTTTGCAGGTTTACTTATATCAAGAATTTTAATTGGAGTTGGAGTTAGTGCATGTTTAATGGGACCTTTAACCGGTTACAGAATTTGGTTTGCAGATGAATATCAGCAAAGAGGAAACTCATGGATGTTGATGATAGCTTCTACTGGATTTGTTTTTTCAACATTACCTGTTCAAGTTTTATTACCAATTTTTGGCTGGAGATGGATTTTTGGAGGAATAAGTTTTTTAATATTTTTTGTTATAATATTAACATTATTTTTTATTCCTTCATGGAAAAAAGAAGAAGATAATAATGATCAAAAAAATATTGGATCATTATCAGATGTTTGGAAAAATAAATTTTTTAGAAGCACGATACCACTAGGATTATTTAACTATGGAGGTATCATGGCAGTTCAAACATTATGGGCTGGTCCATGGATGATTAGAGTTGCAGGTTATGATCCTGTAGAGAGTGCAACGGGACTTTTTTGGATAAATACAACTATGTTAATAGCATTTTTTGTCTGGGGTTATATTTTACCTAAAATTAATAAGTTAGGCTTAGACACAATGAAATTAATGAAATTTGGATTGCCAATCAGCTATTTATCTTTACTTGCAATTATTGTTTCAGGCGAAAATGCAGGAGCAATGCATTTTATAATCTATATATTTACTTCAATTGTTTTAACGCTTGCCCAACCTGCGGTTGCCATGCGATTTTCAACTAATTTAGCAGGTAAATCACTCACATCATTTAATTTACTTATTTTTTTAGGTACTTTCATAATGCAATGGGGAATCGGATTGATTATAGATTTATCTCAATTTTTAGGCAGAGAAGAAATTCAAAGTTTTCAAATATCATTTTTTGTTTATTTAGTGATTTGTGTTCTGTGTTATTTATATTTTATATTGAATAATAAAAATGGATAAAAAAAAAATGTATATCTGGTCTATAGTTAGTTTAGTAGTTTTAATTTACTTAATTATTACATTTATATTATATTTCTCTCAAAGAAGTTTACTATATCATCCTACAGAAAATAATTATTCTGGAGATAAACTTACAGTTTCAATTGATAAAATTAAAATTAAAAATGACGATAACATTGAACTACTAGCTTGGTATCATGAAAAAGATATAGAAAAATATAAAACTATTCTTTTTTTACATGGCAACGCTGGATCTTTAGAAAATAGGATACACAAAATTAATCATTTTAATGATATGGATGTAAATTTTTTAATTATTTCATGGAGAGGATTTAGTGGTAATAAAGGTCAACCAACAGAAAAAGGTCTTTATAATGATGCAAAGAGTGGAGTTGATTGGCTAAAAAATAAAGGAATTAGTCTAGAAAATATTATAATTTATGGAGAGTCGTTAGGAACAGGTATAGCTACTGAAATTGCTCAAAATAATAATTTTGCAGGTGTAATTTTAGAATCGCCCTTCACTTCAATGGTAGCTGCTGGCAAATCTAAGTACCCAATATTTCCTATAAAGTTGCTTCTTAAAGATAAATATGAAAGTGACAAAAAAATTAAAAATATAAAATCTCCCGTTTTAATTATGCATGGTGAAGCAGATAATATAGTTCCATTTTGGATGGGTAAAAAGTTATATGAATTAGCAAATCAGCCCAAGTATTCATATTTTCCTAAATACGACGATCATATGATGGATTTTAATGAAGATTTAATAAATGTAATAAGAAAATTTCTTAATAGTATTTAATTTTTTTGAATAAAAGCATGCGCAAATTTTTCTGCATCAAAGCTTTCAAAATCATCCTCTTTTTCGCCAAGACCTAGACCAATTATTGGAAGTTTATATTTTTTTGAAAGTGCAATAAGTATTCCACCTTTTGCTGTGCCATCAAGTTTTGTCATAATTATTCCAGTAAGTGAAAAAATTTTATTAAATTCTTCAACTTGCGAAATAATATTTTGACCAGAAGTAGCATCTAAAATTAAAATTACTTCATTAGGGGCATTTTGATCATGTTTCTTTAAAACATTTCCAATTTTTTTATATTCATCCATTAAGTTTTTCTTATTTTGTAATCTTCCTGCAGTATCTATTAATAATGTATTTATCTTATTATTTTTTGAATATTCTATAGCTTTATAAGCCACTGACGCTGGATCAGATCCTGCGGCAGATTTAATAATATCAACTTTAATTCTATTTGCCCATTGTTCTAATTGTTCTATTGCTGCTGCTCTAAAAGTATCACATGCAGAAAAAAGTACTTTATTTCCATTACCTAAAAATTTTTTTCCGATTTTTCCAATAGTTGTTGTTTTACCAACACCATTAACGCCAGAAATCAGAATAACATTTAAATAATTTTTTTTTTCAAAGAAATCTTTTTTCTCTAATGGTTGCATAAGAGAAACAATGTAATCTTTTAAAATGTTATTTACTTCATCAATTATATTTAAATTAGGATCTATTTTTTTCTGAGAAATTTTCTCTCTTATTACTTCAGCAGAATCGGTCCCCACATCTGAACTAATCAAAAATTCTTCAATTTCATTTAATGTTTTATCATCTATTTCTTTTTTAATTATTATTTCTTTCAAACCTGCAGCAAAATTAGTTGCACTTTTCCTAAATCCAGATTTAAATTTATCTAATATTCCCATTTAAATTTTAACTGTTATTTCCTCTATTTCAGATACTGGGCCTTTCATATAAATTGTATTTTTTGAATCAATTTCGATTGATAAAATACCTAAAGAAAATTCAATGTTTATTTTCGATTTTTTCATACCATTTAATTTAGCTGCGTAGGCAGTTGCACAAGCTGCAGTCCCACAGGCTTTAGTTAAGCCCGCTCCTCTCTCCCATACTTTGATTTTTATATGATCATCCTTAATTATTTTTGCAAGGGTAACATTGCATCTTTCAGGAAATAATTTACTATTTTCTATTTCGGGCCCTAATTTTTTTATGTCAAAGATATCAATATCATTAATAAAAAAAATTACATGTGGATTTCCAACATTAACTGCAGTTCCACCAATAAATTCATTATTCTTTTCATCTAAAATTTTTATTTTTAAATTTTTTGTTTCTAATTCTTTACTTAAAGGTATTTCATTCCAATTTGTTTTTGGAATTCCAATTTTTGTTTCTACTATTTTTTCTTCATAAATTTTAGATTGTAAATTTCCTGAAGATGTCCATACTTCAATTTCATTTTTATTTTTTTCTTTAGATAAAAAGTATGCAACACATCTAGTACCATTCCCACAAGCTCCAGACTTGCTTCCATCAGAATTATAAAATTCTAAGCCAGCATCTGTATTTCTATTTTTTTTAATAAAAATTAATTGATCACATCCAATAAAATTTCGATCACATATTTTAATTATTTGTTCTTTATTTAAATCTAAATGTTTTGATCTTTCGTCAATGATGACGAAATCATTGCCAAGACCATCCATTTTATAAGCTTTAAATTCCATATATTTAAATACTTAACTTATTTATTGACTTTTTGAACCTCTATTATAATTTGCATCAGTTTCCGCAAAATACAGCAATTTGCGGTGTCTTTGGATACAAAGAGATCGACACCAGTCAGCGAGGGTTCGCCCACTGGTGCGATAACTGCTGGAAAAAAATATGTTTGAAAATTTAACAAATAAGTTTGAGGAAATTTTTTCTTCATTAAAAAAGGCTCCTTCTCTAGATGAAAAGCAAGTCGAAGAAGGCTTACGAAGTATTAGGCAAGCTTTACTTGAAGCAGATGTAACTTTGGAAGTAGTAAAAGAATTTATTAACAAAGTTAAGCCAAAAATGCTTGGTCAAGAAATAATTAGATCTACATCTCCTGGAGAAATGGTAGTCAAAATAGTCTATGATGAAATTGTTTCTTTTTTAGGTGATAGTAACCAACAAATAAATTTAAATAAAGTTCCACCTGTTCCAATAATGGTGGTTGGTCTACAGGGATCAGGCAAAACAACAACTTCTGCAAAAATTGCAAAATTTTTAGAAAAAAATAATAAAAAAAAAGTTATGATGGCAAGTCTTGATATTTATAGGCCTGCAGCTCAAGAACAACTTAAATTATTAGGTGAGCAAAATAATATAAATACACTACCAATAATTGAAGGACAGTTGCCATCAGATATTTGCCATCGAGCTATAAACGCTGCAAATTTAAATGGTTCTGAAATTATAATCTTTGATACTGCCGGCAGAACACAAATAGATTTACAAATGATGAGTGAAATAAAACAAATTGAAAATATTATTAATCCTGCGGAGGTACTTCTAATTGCCGATTCATTAACTGGCCAAGTTGCAGCTAATGTTGCAAAGGAGTTTAAAAATACAGTTAAACTTACTGGGATAGTTCTTACTAGGTCAGATGGTGATGGTAGAGGTGGAGCAGCCTTAAGTATGAAGTATGTATCAAATGTCCCTATCAAATTTTTAGGTGTAGGAGAAAAAATTGATAATCTAGAAGCATTTCATCCAGATAGAATTGCAAATCGAATACTGGGGATGGGAGATATTGTAAGTTTAGTTGAGAAAGCATCAGAAGATTTAGACCAAGAAAAATTAAAAAAAACTGAAGAAAAATTAAAAAAAGGTCAATTTTCTCTTGAAGATTATTTATCACAATTGAAACAAATGAAAAAAATGGGTGGAATAGAAGGTGTAATGTCTTTTTTACCAGGAGTTTCAAAAATTAAATCTCAAATGGATAATGCGGGTGTTGATGAAAAAATAATTACTCAAAACGAAGCAGTAATTTTGTCAATGACAAAAAAAGAAAGAGAAAATCCTAAAATAATAGATGGATCAAGAAAAAAAAGAATTGCTAATGGCTCTGGCACAGATATAGCCACTATCAATAAATTGTTAAAGCAATTTAAAATGATGTCTGAAATGATGAAAAAGATGTCAAAGGGAAATACAAAGGGTATGGCTGAGAAAGGAATTCCACCAGAACTTTTTAATCAACTAAAATAAAAAAGGAGTAAAGATGTTAAAAATGAGATTATCAATGGGAGGAACTAGGAAAAGGCCCATATATAAAATAGTAGTAGCAGACAGTAGATTTGCAAGGGATGGAAGATTTATAGAAAAACTAGGTTTTTTTAATCCATTGCTTCCAAAAGAAAAAAAAGAAAGAGTCGGTTTAGAATCCGAAAGAATTAAGTATTGGCTTAGCCAAGGTGCACAACCAACAATTAGAGTAGCTAGAATTCTAGGTGAAAATAAAATTATTCCAATGCCAAAGAATAGCAACAATCCACTTAAAGCTGTTCCAAAAAAAGACAGAAAAAAAGAAGAAAAAGCTGAAACACCTAAAGAAGCACCTAAGGCAGAAGAGAAAAAAGCTGAAACACCTAAAGAAGCACCTAAGGCAGAAGAGAAAAAAGAGGAAAATAAAAAGTAATGTTTTTAGCTCGAGTATTTACTTTATATCCAGAAATTTTTCCCGGACCTTTAAATAAAGGTTTGTATGGAAAAGCTATGTCTGAAAATATTTGGGATTTAAAAACTATAAATATTAGAGATTATACAACTGATAAACATAAAACTGTGGACGATACTCCATATGGGGGTGGTTCTGGAATGTTAATTAAACCCGATGTACTCGGATCTTCACTAGATAAAAATTTAAAAACTGGTGAAAAAATAATTTATTTTAGTCCAAAAGGTAAGTTATTTAACCAATCTATTGCAAAAAAAATATCTAAGCTTTCAGTTATAAATTTAATTTGTGGAAGTTTTGAAGGAGTTGACCAAAGAGTAATTGACTCAAGAAATATAGAAGAAGTAAGTATCGGGGATTTTGTATTATCTGGCGGAGAAACTGCCGTATTTATTTTTCTTGATGCTGTTTTAAGATTAATTCCAGGAGTTGTTGGAAACAATTATTCGATAGAAGAAGAAAGTTTTGAAAATGGGCTTTTAGAATATCCCCAGTACACAAAACCTCAAATATGGGAGAAAAAAAGTGTACCCGAAGTACTTTTATCAGGAGATCATGCTAAAATTAAAGACTGGCGTTTATCTCAATCTGAGGCTATAACACGCGACCGAAGACCAGATTTGTGGCAAAAATATAAAAAGGATTAAATTGATAAGTTTAAGCATGAAAAATATTGAAGAGATAAATCTAGCTATTGTAAAAAAAATATCAGCAGAAAAAAAATTGCCAAATTTTTTTCCTGGAGATATTGTGAAAGTAGGCGTTAAAATAACTGAGGGCAAAAGAGATCGAATACAGTATTTCGAAGGAGTTTGTATTGCTAAAAAAAATAGAGATATAAATTCATCTTTCACAGTCAGGAAAATTTCATTTGGAGAAGGAGTTGAAAGAACATTTGCTTTATATAGTCCAATAGTAAATTCAATTAAGGTTATTAGATCTGGGAAAGTTAGACGAGCTAAGTTATATTATTTAAGAGATAGAACAGGAAAATCTGCGAGAATAGCTGAAAAAATAAAAAAGAAAATTGGAATTGAATTAGAAGTAAAATCTGAGCAAGTTAGCGATGAAAATTTAGCACCCGCTGAAGATAAAAAATTACCAGAAAAAGTAAAAGTAGAATCAGAAACTTCTGAAACTTTAAAAGTTAAAGGTAAAAAAGAAGATGTTTCTAAAGAGGCCTCAAAAACTGAAGTAAAAAAAGAAAGCTCTAAAAAGAAAAAATAATTTTTTTCTAAATGCCATATACAATTTATGATAAGATTTGGAATGAACATCTAGTTCACCAACAAGAAGATGGAACATCTCTACTTTTTGTTGATAGACATTTAATTCATGAAGTCACAAGTCCCCAGGCTTTTGAAGGTTTAAGAAATTCGAATAGAAAAGTAAGACAGCCAAAGTTAACTTTAGCTGTAGCCGATCATAATGTTCCAACAACAGATAGATCAAAAGGAATTTCAGATCAAGAATCAAAAATACAAGTAGATACATTAGAAACTAATTGTAAAGAATTTGGAATAGAATTGTTTGGTATGAATGATAAAAGACAAGGCATTGTTCACATTATTGGACCAGAGCAGGGATTTACTCAGCCTGGAACAATTATAGTATGTGGCGATAGTCATACCGCAACTCATGGAGCATTTGGAGCTCTAGCTTTTGGTATTGGTACATCAGAAGTTGAGCATGTATTAGCAACACAAACTTTAGTTCAAAAAAAATCAAAGAACTTTAGAATAAATGTAAATGGAAAATTATCTCTTGGTGTCACTTCAAAAGATGTAATACTACAAATTATTGGAAAAATAGGAACAGCTGGTGGAACTGGTTATGTTATTGAATATTCTGGAAATCTAATATCTTCTTTAAGTGTAGAACAGAGAATGACAATTTGTAATATGACAATAGAAGGAGGAGCAAGAGCTGGACTAATTCAGCCTGATGAAAAAATTTATAAATATTTAAAAAATAAACCTATGTCCCCAAAGAATGACAAATGGAATAAAGCTGTTGAATATTGGGATAAACTTAAATCTGATGATGATGCTAAATTTGATAAAGAAATTAATTTAGAAGCAGAAGATATCGTGCCAATGGTAACCTGGGGAACTTCACCTCAGGATGTAGTTACAATTGATGGTAAAGTACCTAATCCTGAGAGAGAAAAAGATTTAGATAAAAAAAATTCCATAGAAAGATCTTTAAGTTACATGGGACTTAAAGCTGATACCCCAATTAAAGATATTAAAATTGATAAGGTATTTATCGGAAGTTGTACAAATGGCAGAATAGAAGATTTAAGGGAAGCTGCAAAAATACTTAAGGATAAAAAAATAGCAAAACATATCAATGCTATGGTTGTTCCAGGTTCTGGATTAGTTAAAGAGCAAGCTGAACAAGAAGGATTAGATACAATATTTAAAAAATCTGGCTTTGAATGGAGGGAGCCAGGATGTTCTATGTGTTTAGCAATGAATGCGGATAAATTAAAGCCTGAGGAAAGATGTGCATCAACTTCAAATAGAAACTTTGAAGGTAGACAAGGAAGAGGTGGAAGAACTCATCTTGTAAGCCCTGCAATGGCAGCGGCAGCTGCTATTTCTGGAAATTTAGACGATGTAAGAAAATATCAAAATAAATGAAAAAATTTAATAAATTAAAAAGTATTCCTGCATATTTACCAATTGTTAATATTGATACAGATATGATTATTCCAAAACAATTTTTAAAAACAATAAAAAGGACTGG
>CACAHE010000006.1 GCA_902532195.1 uncultured Pelagibacteraceae bacterium
ATGCTTTTTTATGATAAGGACGAAAAAATTCAAGTAAGATTAAAAGTGGAATGTACAGTTAATCATAAAAATGAAATAACAAAAGAATCTTGGAGTAAGACAGGTCATATAAGTAGAAAATGTTATTTAGTTGATAATGGTCCTGGAACCAAGTCTCCTACTCCAACATCTGGATTAAAACCTGAATTAGATAATTTTGAATTTACAATGAAACAAAGCGAGGAAGGTTATAAAAACTTTACTGTTATTCAATGTAAAATAAAAAGTATTGAGTGGCTTTACTTGGCAGCTAAAGGCCATAGAAGAGCTAGGTTTGAAATTGATACTAATAAAGAGCATTGGCTGGTTCCTTAAGAATGATAAAATTTATTTTTTATCTATCCCTCATAATATTAGGTATGTTCGCAATGAGATTTGGGATAATTCAAATAAGACAATACAAACAAGGTAAAACTAAAATTAAAAAGAAATTTCTCGAACAAATTGCTTTTGGAATTTTTTTTATAATAATTTTAGGATTAATTATTTATTCTATTAATGGCTTGCTTTTTAGTTAAAATATTGACTTTGAATATTTTTTCCAATTATTTTGATAATGAATTGCGTTCTCTTTAATTTGTTTTATCTCTTCTTCCGTAACTTTTCGGATAATTTTTCCAGGAGAGCCAACTACGAGTGAGCTATCTGGTATCTCTTTATTTTCAGTTATAAGAGCTTTTGCACCTATAATGCAATTATTTCCAATTTTAACATTGTTTAAAATTACAGCCCCTATTCCAATTAAACTATTATCTCCAATAGAACATCCGTGAAGCATAGCTAAGTGTCCAATAGTAACATTTTTTCCAACTTTTAATGGATAGCCTGGGTCTGTATGTAAAACACTTCCATCTTGGACATTAGAACCCTCGCCTATATGAATATTTTCAATATCTCCTCTTAGGGTTGCATTAAACCAAATACTTGAATTTTTTTCTAGAGTAACATCTCCAATAACAACAGCATTCGGTGCTACCCAATTTTCACCTGAATTTTTTGGTTTTTTATTTTCCAAATCGTAAAACATATCCTATATAATACCTAACATGTCGCTTACAAAAACACCAATATGTGATTTTGGCAAGAAAGCTGAAAATTTCCAATTAAATTCAACTAGTAATAAAATTGTTTCTCTTAAAGATGTTAAGGGTGAAAATGGTACATTAATAATGTTCATATGTAATCATTGCCCATATGTTAAAGCGGTAATTACAGAGATTGTTCAAGATTGTAAAAAGCTAGAGTCAAATGGGGTTAAGGCTGTAGCTATTTGCTCCAATGATGTAAAAAATTATCCTGAAGACTCTTTTGAGAACATGGTTAAATTTTCAAAAAATCATAACTTTAATTTTCCTTATCTTTTTGACGAAACTCAAGAAATTGCCAATAACTATGGTGCTGTGTGTACTCCTGATTTTTTTGGCTACAATAAAAACCTAGAATTACAATACAGAGGAAGAATAAGAGAATTAAAAGATTTAAAACCTGTTGGTAGTGGTGATAGTGATTTGTATAAAGCAATGAAACAAATTACCGAGACTGGCAATGGTCCCAGGGAACAAATTCCAAGTATGGGCTGTAATATCAAGTGGATAAATAGTTAATGTATTTAATAGTCACAAGATCTTTTCCTCCAGAAGTTGGTGGCATGCAAAATTTAATGTGGGGTTTGGCAAATTCAATTTCAAAATATAACTTAACTAAAGTATTTGCAGATTATCAAGAAAATCATAAAGAATTTGATAAAAAAGTTTCTTTTTCAATTGAAAGAATAAGTGGAGCAAAATTGTTTAGAAAATATAGAAAAGCTTACCTAGTAAATGATTTTATAAAACAAAATAAAAATATTAATTGCGTAATTGCTGATCATTGGAAAAGTATTGAATTAATAAAAACTAATAAAAAAAAAATTTGTCTTATTCATTCAAAAGAAATAAATCATGATAAAGGAACTAGGTTAAATAAGAGAGTACTAAATGTCCTTAATAATGTTGACTGCGTAGTTTCAAATTCAGAATACACAAAAAATTTAGCTATAGAAAAAGGTGTAAAATCCGAAAACATAAAAGTAATTAATCCTGGCATTTATCCTACTAAAGAGATTGATAAAAAATTTTTAGATGAAGCAGAAAAGCTTTTAGGCAATAAAAATCCTAGATTAATTACAGTTTCAAGATTTGATAAACGAAAAAATCACGAAAAAATTATAATGGCCCTTAGAAATTTAAAACAATTGTATCCAAATATTGTTTATTCCTGTGTAGGTCAGGGAGATGAAGAAGAAAATATTAAAAAATTAGTAAAAGAATTGTTTTTAGAAAACCAAGTTTTATTCTTTAAAAATATTTCTCAAGATTTAAAAAATGCTTTAGTAGCAAAATCAAATTTATTTGTAATGCCATCTGTAATTTATAAAAAATCTGTTGAAGGTTTTGGTATTGCTTATGTGGAAGCTGCTCAACATGGGATTCCTTCTATTGGAGGAAAAGATGGTGGTGCATCAGATGCTATTGTGGATAAAGAAACGGGTATTATCTGCGATGGAAATAATCTTGAAGATGTTTATTCAAGCATAGACTCAATTTTAAAGGACAGTTCATACAAAAAGTTTGGGGTAAAAGCTAAAGAGTATGCAAAAAAATTTGAGTGGGATAATACAATAAAAGAATATTTAAAAATTTTATCTTAATTAAATTTTTTTCATTTTTTAAAACTTTTAAAAGCTTGCCAGCTTATTATTATTATTGTGAATGCTAGTATAATTGCAGTTAATGGTCTATCCCATAAAAAGTTAAATGAACCATCGCTTATAAGTAATGATCTTCTTAAATTCTCCTCCATTAAACCTCCAAGCACAAATGCAAGTATAAGTGGGGGCATAGGAAAATTATAAAGTCTTAAAAAAGTTGCAACAACTGCAATTCCGATCATTAAAAAAATATCAAAATTATTAAATGACATTAAATAAATTCCAGTAACTGAGAAAAATAAAATTAAAGGGATTAAAAAGTTTTTAGGTGTAGCAAGTACTCTTGCAATATAAGGAATAAGGGGAAGATTTAGAATTAATAATATGACCATTCCAATATACATTGACATGATAACTGACCAAAAAATTTCTGGATTAGTCATATAAAGTCTGGGTCCTGGTTGTATACCAAAACCTAAAAGTGCACCAAGCATAACAGCAGTTGTTCCACTTCCTGGTATTCCTAAGGTTAATAAAGGAACAAATGATCCAGAACAGGCTGCATTATTTGCTGTTTCTGGCGCTGCTAAACCATGAACACTTCCTTTACCAAACTTTTGTTTTTCCTCTTCATTTACATAATTTCTTTCCATTCCATATGCTAAAAATGATGCAATGGTTGCTCCTGCACCTGGGAGAACACCTATTAAAAAACCTAAAACAGAAGATCTGGGAATAGCTTTTAGCATTTTGTTTCTCTCATCTTTATCTAAACTAATAGAGCCTAATTCAGAAAGAGAAATTTGTTCAGTTGCGCGGCTTGGATCTTTTCCTTTAAGAATAATTGTTAACGCCTCACTCATTGCAAAAGTTGCCATTACAATTAATACAAAGCTAATTCCGTCAGTTAAATTCATATTATTAAAAGTAAATCTTGTTATATCTGATAAAGAATCTTGTCCTACTGTTGCTAACATTAAACCAAGGATTACCATCATCATTGCTTTTAAGAATTGTCCTTTAGAAGAAAAAGCTGATACAGCAGTTAACCCTAACACCATTAAAGCAAAATAATCTGGAGATCTAAAAGCCAAACTAATTTTTGATAAACTTGGTGCAGCAATTAATAAAAATATTGCAGAAATTGTTCCACCAGCAAAAGAACTATAAGCGGCGATTGCTAATGCCTTACCTGCTTTACCTTGTTGTGCCATTGGATAGCCATCAAAAGCTGTTGCTACAGTTCCAGGAACTCCTGGTGCATTAATTAAAATAGATGAAGTTGAACCACCAAATACTGCGCCATAATAAACTCCTGCCATTAAAATTAAACCAGTTGATGGTTCAAAACCATAAGTTATTGGGATCATTAATGCTATTGCAGTCATTGGTCCAAGACCAGGGAGCATTCCAATAATGGTTCCAAAAAAACATCCCATCATCACCATTAAAATATTTTTTAAACTTAAAGCAGTTTGCAAACCTATTAATATTCCTTCAATCATCCTATTATTCCTAACATTTTAAGAAGCGGATCCCTTAGATAAACATCCAAAATGCCGTGTAATAAATACATAAAGATAGCTACAAGTGGGAAAGATAAAATAAACATCCAAATCCATCTCCTTTCACCTAAAAAATAATATGAAAAAAATAAAAATAATGAAGTTGATAAAAAGAAGCCTGCTTTTAATATTACAAATCCATATACAATAGTAATTATTACTAAATATAAGGAACTTTTATAATCTAAAACTTTGTGATTAACTATAGATGGATTTTTTTCTGGTAAAACTACATACAAAACTGACAAAAACATCCCAAGGTAAGCCAGAAAAGTTGGAAATGTTTTTGCATTAAATGGTGCATGCTCATCAAATGAAAATACTTGGATTTGATATGTTTGATAAAGATAAAATACTGATAAAATAAAAAAAAGCAGTGAGATAATTTTATCTGTACTAATTCTCACTGCTTTTTTCCCAAATTAATAATCCTAAAAGGATTATATAACTCCTAATTTTTTCATAAGAGCTGTCATTTCTACAGTTTGTGTTTCTAAAAATTTAACAAACTTATCACCTGGATTATAAATATTTACCCAAGCGTTTCTTTTTCTAACAGCTTCCCATTCAGGTGTTTTTTGTACATCGCCAAGCATTTTTGCAATTTTATTTTTCATAGAATTGCTCATACCTGGAGGTCCAAAAAATCCTCTCCAGTTAACGAATTGAACATCGTAACCTTGTTCTTTTAATGTTGGAACTTCTGGAGCATCAGCTACTCTTTTAGGAGCGGTAATACCAATAATTCTTACTTGGTCTCTTGCACCCATAACTTCTCCCAATCCTGTTGAAAGAATTTGAGTTTCACCTGATAACAATCCAGCTAGTGCTTTACCACCCGCATCATAAGGAACATATATAACTTTATTTGGGTCAGCTCCCGCTACTTGGAAAGCTAAAGCTCCAATTAAATGGTCCATACTTCCTCTAACAGATCCGCCAGCCATTTTTACTGAACTTGGATCTTTTTTGTATGCATCTACAACATCTTTAAAGTTTTTAAATGGTGAGTTTTTAGCTACTGCTATTGCACCATAATCTCCAATAACTCCTGCGATTGGTACAACATCTTTATAAGAAAGAACACCATCACCTTTAACGTAACCTTTGTGTCTAGTTATTGATCTTAAAACCAATGGAGTTGATTGAACTAAAATCGTATCAGCTGGTTTATTGTTGATCATAAAAGCTAAAGCTTTTCCTCCTCCACCACCTGACATATTTTCAAAAGATGCACTTTTAAGCATTCCTGCTTTTGTTAAAGCTTCTCCAGTTCCTCTAGCGGTACCATCCCATCCACCACCAGCACCACCACCAATTACAAAGTGTAATTTATCTATTGCAAATGAATTGGTTGCTGAAAGCAAAAGAATTGCTGAGAATAAAACTGAAAAAAAAGTTTTTAATAGTTTCATTATTTCCTCTCTTTATTATTATTAATAGTTAATCATAAAATGCAAATTAGAACAACAACCATTAACTGAATACATGTCAAACGCGATTCCATTGAATATAGAAAATTTAAAAGCACTATTTTCAAAAAACTTTCTTTTTGTCATATTAATTTCAATTCCAAGTGCAATTATTGCTGATTATTTAAATGTGCCTCTTGCATGGATGCTGGGACCCATGATCGTAATTTCAATAGCTGCACTAATGGGATTAAAAGTAGTAATGCCAAAACTAATGTTAAGTGGAATTTTAATAATTCTAGGACTTTATATTGGTAATTACATAGATCAAAATTTAATTAACCAAATGATTAATTGGATTTGGACAAGTATAATTATGTTTTTTTATATTCTTGTCAGTATACTTGTTGTTTCAAAATATCTTCAGAAATTTTCAAATTACAAAGAAAATACATCTATTTTTTCAGCTGCACCTGGAGCACTTGGTCCACTATTAATATTGGCTGAATATGAAAAATCAGATCTATCTCATGTAGCAACGGCACACTTGATAAGATTAATAATTATAATTACTTTATTTCCTTTTATAATTGTTAGTTTTGCATCAACAGAACCTTTGGAAATAGAAAAATTTAATTACATAGATCAAAATCATTTTAATCTTATAATTTTATTAATTGGATCAATTATTTTAATTTTATTATTTGAAAAAATTAAAATACCTGCCGCACTACTATCAGGAACACTTGTTGCAAGTGGTATTTTACAAATTACAGAAGTTGCAACTTATAAATTGCCAGATGAGTCAATTAATTTCTGTTTATTAATACTTGGTGCCTCTGTTGGTTGCAGATTTGCTGACAAAACTATAAAAGAAATTGCAAAAAATAGTTTTCATGGTTTGATTGCAACTTTTTTACTAGTGGTTTTAGGAATACTATCTGCATACATTGCTACATTTTTTGTTAATAATGATTTTTTAACTTTAGTGTTATCATTTTGTCCAGGTGGTATTTATGAAGTTGCGGTAATAGCAATAGCATTTGATTTAGATCCTAACTTTGTTGCATTTCATCATATTATAAGATTGCTAATAATATTGTTTCTTGTTCCTATAATTTTAAAATTTATTAATAAAACTAATTTAAAAAATTAGTTATTTTTTCTAGAACTTTTGATGCACTCAATTTTGATAAATCAGAAACTTGAATAACTTTAAAATTGTGTCTTTCTATACTTACTTTGAATGCAGTAGTATGTGATCCAAACAATGTAATACCTTTAACATTTAAATGAGCTGCCATATGTGCGGGTCCAGTATCATTCGCAACAACAAATGAACTTTCTTTTATTAAAGAAGCTAGTTGTGAAATATTTAAAGGTTTTTCATTATCTAATATAATTGTAGCATCAATTTTATTTGCATCTTCGATTTCATTTGGTCCTGGAGCAACAACAATTTTAAATTGTTCATTATACTTTTTTTTTATTAACGCAATGAGTTCATTATAATATGGCCATTTTTTTAAAGTTAAGTGTGGTGAGCAAAAAGGGAATAATATTATATATTTATCTAAATTAAATTTAGATTTTATATTTTTTATATCAATGCAGCTCCATGAGAAATCTGGAAACATAGTATTTTTTGTTTTAAGTCCAGAAGTTCTTAATTGATGATCAAATCTATCTAGAACTGGTTTTTTATCAAATTCTTCTTTTGTCTTATCTTGTGGTAACGTCGTTTCAGATGATGACCAAATGTTTAAATTAGAATTAGGAAATAATATTCTTTTATAAAAAGATGTTCTTGAAGAATTTTGGAGATCATAAACTTTAATAAAATTTAATTTTTTTATTTTTCTCATAAGAGAGTAAAGATAGAATAAATTAAATCTTGAAAGCCTTTTATCTAATATAACATCAGTCAAATTTGGATTTTTCTTAAATAATTCATAATAAGGTTGAGTTGTTAATAAATATATACCTTGATCTTTATGATTTTCAAAAATATCTTGAATTGCACCACTTGCTTGGGCTATATCTCCTAAGGAGCCATGTTTGATGATTAAAATATTAGACATATTTTTAACAACATAACACACTATATAAAATTATGAATAAAATTTTAGTTGAAGTATCTGTTGGTGAGCTTTTAGATAAAATTAGTATTTTAGAAATAAAAAAAGAAAAAATTAAAGATCTAGAAAAGCTTAAATTCATAAATGATGAATATAATGTTTTAAAAACAGAGCTTAAAAATAATATTAAGTTTGATGAAAAATTAAAAAAATTATTTACCTCATTAAAAGAAATTAATTCTAAATTATGGTTTATTGAGGACGACAAAAGAATGTGTGAAAAAAACTCTGATTTTGGTGACAAATTTATTAAAATTTCAAGAGAAGTACATTTTTTAAATGACGAAAGATCAAAAATTAAACTTGAGATAAATAATATGACAGGATCTAAAATTAAAGAAATAAAAGAATATACAAGCTATTGAAAACTATATTTTTTTTCAAGATATTTTATAAAGCTGTGAATCACAAAAGTCATAAATAAGTAAATACTTCCAGCTACAATAAACACTTCTATTGGTTTAAATGTTGTTGATATAATGTATTTAGCTACTCCAGTTAAATCCATTAGTGTAACAGTACTAGCTAAAGATGTTCCTTTAAGCATTAAAATAATTTCATTACCATAAGCTGGTAATGATTGTCTAATTGCAATTGGAATTTGAATTTTATAAAAAATTATCTTACTTGATATGCCTAAACTTTTTCCAGCTTCAATAAAACCTGGTTTAATTGTTTGAAAGGCTGATCTAAGTATTTCAGAAGTATAAGCACCTGTATTTAATGAAAATGCTATAATTGCACACCAGTAAGGTTCCTTTAAAACTACCCAGAGAACTGTTGATCTTAGATATTCAATTTGTCCAAGACCGAAATAAATAATAAATATTTGTACTAATAAAGGTGTACCTCTAAACAAATATGAATAACCATAAGCAAATTTATTTACAAAAATATTCTTATTTAATCTAAGTATTGCAAATATTAGGCCAATAAATAAACCAAAAAACAATGATAAAGATAATAGTTTCAGTGTTATTACTGTTGCGCTTAAAAGTTTGGGAATACTTGATGACATTAATTCTAGATCCATCAGTACCCCCTGCTATATTTAAGTTCTAATCTATTAATTAACTTCATGCTTAAAAATGTTAGCAATAGATAAAGAACTGCAGCAAATGAATAAAAAAATAAAGGATCCCTTGTAGATCCAGCTGCTATGTATGATTGTCTCATAATTTCTACTAAACCAGTAACAGAAATCAAAGATGTGTCTTTTAAAGTAATTTGCCAAACGTTACTTAAATTTGGAATTGCTAACCTTAGCATTTGAGGCATAATTACTTTTAAAAATTGAATATTTTTTTTTATACCTAAAACTTTTGAAGCTTCGTACTGACCTCTATCAATTGATTGTAAGGCTCCTCTAAAAACTTCAGTAGAGTAAGCTCCTGATATGATACCTATAGCAAATGAGCCAGTTAAAAATGCATTGATTTCAATATACTCATTGTATCCAAAAATTGATGCAACAAACATAATTGCACCACTTCCACCAAAGAAAAAAAGATAAATTACCAATAATTCTGGAACTCCTCTAATAACTGTTGTGTAAAAATTCCCTATTAAATTTAAAAATTTATTTTTTGATAATTTTAAGGGGGTAAAAATTAATGCAAACAAAAAACCAATTAACATTGCAGTTACTGAAACTGCTATTGTCATTAGGGTAGCAATAAATAATTCGTCTCCCCAACCTGTTTTTCCAAATGCTAGAAGATCCATATAGAATGGCGACTATATATTATAGTCGCCCATTCTTAAATAATTACATAGAAGCGTCGAAGCCAAACCATTTAACAGCAAGTTTACTAATAATTCCTTTTTTTCTAGCTGTATTAATAGCTCTATTGAAATCTTTTAAAAGTTTCGCATCTTTTTTACCAATTGCATCATCTCCACCTTTTCTGATTCCAACGCCAACGCCATTACCAAAAGCTCCACCTGAAAATGTAGGACCTACTAAGACAACAGCTTTTCCAGATTTTTCTGCATAATCAGTAAATGCTACAGCTGCAGCTAAAGCAGCGTCACATCTTCCAGCAGCTAAATCTAAGTTAACTTCATCTTGAGTTTTATAAGTTCTTACATCTATCTTACCTACATCACCTGATTCTAAAAAGTTTTGGTGAATAGTAGCTGTTTGAACACAAACAGTTTTTCCAGCAAGAGCGCCCGTTAAAGTTTTCAATGCTTTTTTTACATCGCCACCGCCTAAAGTAAGATTTATTCCCTCTGGAGTATCTATTCCTTCTAGACTAGATCCTTTCATTACTGCTAAAGATGCAACTTCGTCAGCATAACCTTGTGAGAAGTTTATAGTTTTCATTCTTTCATCAGTAATTGACATTCCGGCCATGATTGCATCAAACTTTCTCATTACAAGAGCAGGTATCATTCCATCCCAATCTTGTTCAACAATGGTACAATCATGTTTCATGATTGTGCAAAGTTCTTTTGCCAATTCAACTTCAAAGCCAATTAAATTGCCAGACGCATCTTTAGAATTCCAAGGCGGGTAAGCACCTTCCGTTCCAATTTTAATTTTATCAGCATTAGCTGAAATTGATAAAAATAGTGAAATCAATAATCCTAAGCTGAATTTTTTTAATATGTTCATATTCCCTCCAAATAATATTTAAATATTATTTCATAAAAAAATTGATTTAAAAAGAAATTATTTATTTAATGAAGAAGCAAAATTCCATGAACAATCAAAACTTGGGATATAAATTCTATCAAGGGATGTATTGCCAAAGCTTTTATCGAACAATTTAAGCCATTTATCTACTTGTTGTGGTTTTTTGTCTATACTGCCTACTTGAGCAGTAATGGTTCCGTTTGGTTTTAAAATTCTTTTTAGGGATTTAATATTTTTGGCAGCAAGGTCTATACAATACTGATCATCATTGAGATCTACAAAAATTTTATCATATTTGTTATCTTCTACTTTTTTTATACTTTCAAATGCATCTCCCCAAATACACTGCACAGAATTTTTTCCTGTAGCTTTTTTTCCAATTTTTGAAAGATGTTTTTCACATACAGTTACTACTTCTGGATCAAGTTCATACCAATCAATAAAGTTAAAGTTTTGAGAAATACATTCTCTTGCTATTCCCCCATCTCCTCCTCCAATTATAGCTGAATTTTCCTTTTTTGGATTTAGTTTTATTCCTGAATTTACAAAAGTTGAACTGTATAAATGTTCATCTTTTTCGGCAACTTGAAGTTCACTATCTATAAATAATGATTTACCAAATTGTTCTAATTCTAATATTTCAATATGTTGACCTGCTTTTGATGTAAAGTCTTCTAAAACATTATTTACTATATAGAATTTTTTAAGACCTGGAGAGCTATATATATCGTCATAATAGGCAACTGTATCTCTATTTAACTCTTTTTTAACAATCCTTTTATGTTTAATTTCTTTTTTTAATATATCTAAAGCAATTATTGGGTTTATTTTACCACAAGTAAAAAAATCAAAACTTATAATTCCTTTCTCTGGGAATGTGTGAAAGCTTATATGGCTCTCTGCTAATAAAGCAACTAGAGTAAAACCTTGAGGTTCAAATTTATATTTTGAAATTTCTAATACAGTAACTTTTGCTTTTTTTGCAATCTTGTAAACTAATTTTTCAAAAAAATTTGGCTCATACTCTTTGCTTGTGCCAATAATATCAAGAGTGATGTGCTCCCCTACTTTTGTCATAACTCCCCTTTTAAATTATAAAAAACTATCCTTTTTTATAATGTATTATCTTATCCAAAATCTTACTCATTTCTGTTTTAGAAAGAATCTTCGGATTACCAATTTTTAAAGCAATTATGTATTGATGGCAAATATTTTCTACTTCTTGTGCAAGTTCAAAAGCTTGTTTTAAATTTGGTCCGAAAGTTATCTGACCGTGATTCGACATTAAACAAGCTTTTCTATTTTCTAAAGCTTTAAGAAGATTAATTGATAGTTCCGGCGTTCCAAACGTTGCGTATTCTGCGCATTTTATGTCATCTCCTCCAGCTAATGCTACCATATAATGAAATGCTGGAATTGATTTTCCATGTGCAGATACAGCTGTTGCGTGAGGTGAGTGAGCATGAACAATTGCTTTTGCCTCAGGTTTTTTTCGATAAATGTCTTGGTGGAATCTCCATTCAGATGATGGATTTAAAGATGAATTAAACATTTTAAGATTATTGTATTCTTCTCGCAATGATAGAAAAACTATATCATTTGTCTTAAGAGTTTCGTATTTTATTCCTGAAGGAGTTAAAAGAAAACCATCAACATCATCTTTTCTTGCTCTAATTGAAACATTTCCTGATCTTAAAGGAGACAAATTTGTAGTATTAAGCTTTTGAGCAAATGTAATAACTTGTTGTTTTAATTCTTCAATCATTTTTTAGTTTTTGTATTTCTTTATCACAAAAATTTTTAATTTCTTCTATACTTTTGGCTGTTGTACGTTTTTGAGCCAATATACATGCTTTGGTTGATTTTTCTAAACTATAAGAACCATATATATTTTTTGTGAGGTATAATGCAAAGATGGCAATAATTATAAATAAAATTGTTACAAGATTTTTTTTCATTTATATAATTTTTTTAATCCTTTTTCTGATGCTTCACATATACCTTTCTCAGTAATTAAACCAGTTACATATTTAGCTGGAGTAATATCAAATGCTAAATTCATAGCTTTACTTTTTTTTGGGTATATTTGTATTTTTTTTAAACTATTGTTTTCATCAAGTCCTTCTATGTATGATAATTCTTCAGAATTTCTTTCTTCTATAGGAATATCTTTAAAATTTTTAATATCCCAATCGATAGTTGAGCTTGGTAATGCTACATAAAAAGGTACTTTATTATCATTTGCCGCAAGAGCTTTAAGGTAAGTTCCAATCTTATTGCAAACATCTCCATTTGCTAAAGTCCTATCTGTACCAACAATACAAATATCTACTTCTGCTCTTTGCATTAGTATTCCACCAGTATTATCAGCAATAATTGTATTGGGTATTTCTTCTTCATTTAATTCATAAGAAGTTAAATTTGCACCCTGATTTCTTGGTCTTGTTTCATCTACCCAAACGTGAACTGGGATTCCTTTTTTGTGAGCATGATAAATTGGAGACGTTGCCGTACCCCAATTAATTGTAGCTAGCCAACCTGCATTACAGTGGGTTAAAATATTTACAGTGCTTTTTTTTTTATTATAAATTTCTTGTATTAATTTTAATCCGTTTAAACCAATATTTTCACAAAATTTTATATCTTCTTCACAAATTTCTTGTGCTTCTTTTATAGCAATATTTAATTTTTCATTACTATTAACTCCTGACAATTTTTTCATCATTCTATCTACAGCCCATTTAAGATTAATAGCTGTTGGCCTAGACATAATTAGATCTTCGCTACTTTTTTTCAGAAAAGACTGATCGTTGTTTTCTATAATTGCTAAAACTAAACCATACGCTGCGGTCGCTCCTATTAGAGGTGCTCCTCTAACCTCCATAACTTTTATCGCATTGATAGCGTCTTTTACAGTTTTAAGATCTTTAATTATAAATTGATGAGGAAGTTTTGTTTGATCAATAATTTTTACAACTTTATTTTCAAACCATATTGTTCTGTATTCTTTTCCATTTATTTTCATTTAATTTCTCCAAACAACAGGAAACCAATCTTCTCGCATTTTTGAACCTGTTTTTAAATCTATTCCTTTAAATGGTGGAGATGTTTCTTCGCCTCTATCTATATATTTTACATCATCGCCAATAAAACGCATAGAAAAAGCCCTTCTAGGTAAACTTCCTGTATTCCCTGGAGCAGAATGTAATACTTTAAAGTTAAATAATATTGCATCTCCTAAATTCATCTCAGGATTTAATATATTGTTTTCCATTGCTTTAATATCTGGCATGTCCATAAAATTATCATCACTACAATACCAAGGTTGATTGTTAGACCATTTGGTAGGTCTAACTAACTTAGGAAATTTGTGTGAGCCTAATAATACTCGTAAAGAATTATCTTTTGATATTGAGTCTAGTGGTATCCAAAAGCTACCAGTATCATTTCCATCTACACAATAATATGGCATATCTTGATGCCACGGAGTTTCTTTTGATGTTCCAGGATCTTTAACAAATATATGTTCGTGAAATAACTGAATTGATTTAGAACCAGTTGCTTCTGCAACAATTTGGGCTGCTGGGGACTCCTTTATACATTTTTTAAATTCAGGTATACGTTCCCAATTACAATAGTCTTCAAAAAAACGTCCTTCTCCTTTTGTTTTAACATTTTCACGAGCGTGCGAACCGGGGTTGGTTAAAACTTTATCAAAACCTTTTTGTAAACTTTTAATCCAAGGTTTAAAAACATTTTTTATTACAATTGCACCATAATTTTTATAATTTTTTTTTTGTACTTCGCTTAGAAAATTATTCATTTATTTAAAACTCTGCCGGCAACAGTATTTAATTTTTCTATAGTTTTTTTAGTTCTTTTTTTAGGATCTGTAATTATGGCTACATCCAAACAATTAGTTGTTGGGTCTTTTGGATCTATATGATTTTCAAAATTATCTATTAAGTTCTTAATCATATTTTTTGCTTTTGCTGCATTATCTAAAAGTACTTTAATAACTTTTTGAACATCTACATTTTCATGTTCTGGGTGCCAACAATCATAATCGGTCACCATAGATACTGAAGCGTATCTAATTTCAGCTTCTCTAGCTAACTTCGCTTCTGGCATATTTGTCATTCCAATAACATCAGCTTTCCAGGATCGGTACAAGTTTGACTCTGCCAAAGTTGAAAATTGCGGGCCTTCCATAACTACATAAGTACCATTTTTTTGGTAAGGAATATTTTCTTTTTTTATAGCCTCTTCGCATGCATTCATTAAACCACTTGATGTAGGATGTGCCATTGATACATGGGCAACTATCTCATCATCAAAAAAAGTTTTGTTTCTTGCAAAAGTTCTATCAATAAATTGGTCAACAATAACAAATTTGCCTGGATTTAATTCTTCTTTAAGAGATCCGACTGCAGAAACTGAAACTATGTCAGTAACTCCGAGTTGTTTTAGTGCATCAATATTTGCTCTAAAATTTATTTTTGATGGAGAAATAAAATGTCCTTTCCCATGCCTTGGAAGAAAATAAATTTCTTTTCCATTATATTTAGTCCTTAAAATTTGATCAGATGGTTTACCCCAAGGTGTATTTAAATCTAAAAGCTCTCTATCCTTAAATTCTTCAACATCATATAGGCCACTACCGCCAATTATTGCTAATTTATTGTTTGCCATAATTTAAAAATAATTTATTTATCAATATATAACGTAAACAATTATGGATTTAAAAGAATATATTAGATCAATTCCGGACTATCCCAAAAAAGGAATACTTTTTAGGGATATAACAACTTTAATTAAAAATGAAAAAGCTTTTACTAATTGTATCGATCAAATAGTTGAAAAATCTAAAAAATTTAAATTCAACAAAATAGCTGCAGTTGAATCTAGAGGATTTGTTTTTGCTTCTGCAGTTTCTTACATATTAAATAAACCTTTCATTTTACTTAGAAAAAAAAATAAACTACCAGCTGAAACACACTCTGTAGATTTTGAATTGGAATATGGAACTGCTACGATAGAAATGCACAAAGACTCTATTAGTAAAGAGGATTCTGTAATTATAATTGATGATTTAATAGCAACAGGCGGAACAGCAGAAGCTGCTGCAAAACTAATAAAAATATCTAATGGAAAAGTTTCAGGTTTTATATTTGTTATTAATCTTTTTGATTTGGGTGGTTGTGATAAACTTATCAAAGATGGATTTAAAGTTGAGAATTTAATTGAATTTCCTGGTCATTAATTATTTTTAAATCATAAACTCATTATTTCATTTATTTTATTTTCATAAGACTGGTCTATATAAATTAATGAAACACCAAATTTAGAAGCTAAAAAATATCCATTATTAGTCAAATGCTTATGTGTAGATGTTTCTAAAATTTTTTGTGTATTATAATTATTTTCTTCAATGCATATCAATGAAGGTTTTATTTCAATAAGATTTAATGTTGATAAAACTTTAAAATCAAAACCCTCAACATCAATATTTAAAAAATCAATTTTTTTTAAATTATTTTCTTTTAAAATTGTTGATAATTTAAATGCTTTAATAGGTATTTTTTTTAAATTAGAATTTTCATTTAAAGAATTTTGTTGATTAATGAAACCATTTTCATAATAAAAAGTTTCTCCATCGAAATCAGTTATAGCTGCTTGGATGTTTATATCGTTTGGTCTAGACAATTTAAACAAATCTATAGACACTTTGCTCAGATCTATATTTAAACCAGTCCATCCTTTTTTAAATAATTTATATGTTAAAGAACCTTTTATTGGATGATAACATCCTATATCGACATAATTACCTTTTAATTTATTTTTAAAAAATCTCGATATAAAAATATCCTCCCCAAATTCACCGAGATGTTCCTTGGTTTTTTTTGATTTTAATATTTTTATTTTTTTATAAAAATAATAAAGAAAATTATTGTTTATTATTTTATTTTTAAATGACATCTTATTAATCTACTCTATACCAAGAACTCATTCCAATGATAGAAGAAATTAAACCATAGCTTCTAAAAAAGTATTTAACAAATTCTGTTTTTTTAAAAAAAACTAAATAAAAAATTGATTTTAAAATTGATCTAATTAAAGGACCGATTGATTTAATTAATGCATATAAAAAATTGTGGTTTTTTTTGTCATAATAAAATTTTGACCACATTAAATGCCAATTTCTAATTTTAATAAATTTTATAATTGATAGATCATCTTCTAAAGATCCTTTTGCTCCAAGATGATCTACTTTTAATTTTCTACTAGTATATACCTGGTGACCAATTTTTTTTAATCTTAGACATAAATCCTTTTCTTCATAAAAAAGAAAATATTTTTCATCAAATATTTTTTTTGAATCAAACTTTTTAAGATCAACTAGTATTGAACAACCAACAACCCAATCAACTTTTTGTAGATTGTTAGCGTCTTCTTCCATATTGTAGTCGAATTCTTTATTGTTAAAAAAAAAAGCAGGTTTATAACTCAGTTTTTCATAATATTGGGATCCTATAATGGAAAAATCAACTGATCCATCTAAATAAGTATTAATATTATGAAAATAATTCTTATCACATATTATATCAGGATTTAAAATTAAAGCATATTTTGTTTTTACTTTAGAAAGACCAAAATTATTTCCTGGTCCCATTCCTAAATTTATGTTGGTACACACAACTTCAACATTTGAAAATTGATTTAAGATCTCTTGCTCGTATTTTAATTCACTAGAATTTTCTACTATTATAGTTTTTACTTGTCGATCAATTGATTGAAGACAGTTCCTAAGAATCTCAAAGTTTGTTTTATAAGTAACGATTATAACTGTAAGCTCTGATAAATAGTTATTCATAATTTAGACTTAATTAATTATATACTTCTTTTTTTATTAATGTAAAAAATATAAATGAAAAAATTTATAGTTACTGGCGGTCTTGGCTTTATTGGTAGCAATTTAATTAAAATTTTATTAGATAAAAATTATTATGTAATTAATATCGATAAAATTACATATGCATCAAATTTTTATAATGTTAAAAACTATAAAAAAAATAGAAATTATAAGTTTATAAAGTGCGATACTAGGAATCAAAAAAAAATACTATCAATCTTTAAAAAATATAAGCCAAAAGGTATATTTAATTTAGCTGCAGAGACTCATGTTGACAGATCCATAGATGGTCCTAGAACATTTATAGAAAATAATATTAATGGAACTTTTTCAATTCTTGAGGCAACTAGAAAATATTTAAAAAAAAATAAAAACTTTAGACTTCTTCATGTATCAACAGACGAAGTATATGGAGACGTTTTAAAATCAAGATCAAAGGAAAAAGACGCTTACAAGCCAAGTTCTCCTTATGCCGCTAGTAAAGCTTCATCAGATCATCTAGTATATTCTTACATAAGAACATACAAAATAAATGCTGTAATTACAAATTGCTCAAACAACTATGGACCAAATCAACATCCTGAAAAATTAATTCCAAAATTAATTTATAATATTTTAAATAACAAAGAACTTCCTATTTATGGAAAAGGTAAAAATTCAAGAGAATGGATACACGTTGAAGATCACTGTAATGCTTTGTTGAAAGTTTTGTTAAAAGGAAAAACAGGAGAGTTTTATAACATTGGGTCAAATACAAATTATAATAATTATGATTTGGCAAAAAAATTATTAAAAATTTCAAGAAGAAAATTAGTTTTAGGAAAAAAAGTAAGGATTAGATTCGTCAAAGATAGACCAGGTCATGATATGCGTTATGCAATAAACTCAGATAAAATTAAAAAAAGATTAAAATGGAAGCCAAAAATAAACTTAGATAAAGGTCTACTAAATACTTTTGAATGGTATATTAAAAACAAAAAATTTTTTAAAAACATAAATAAAAAACAGATTATAAAAAGATTGGGCATCATAAATGATTAAAAAAGGAATTATATTATCTGGAGGATTGGGTACTAGAATGAGTCCTTTAACCAAAGCAGTTAACAAACAACTTTTACCTATTTATGATAAGCCTTTAATATTTTATCCTTTGTCAGTCTTAATGTTGTCAAAGATAAAAAATATTTTAATTGTTGTTAACAAAGGACAGCTTCACCAATACAAAAAATTATTACCTAATGGAAAAAATTTAGGCATCAATATTAGCTATATAGAACAATCCAAACCTAGAGGTTTGCCAGATGCATTTATATTAGGAGAAAAATTTATTGGTAAAGATAATGTTGCATTAATCTTAGGAGATAATTTTTTTTATGGTCAAAATTTAACTTCTAAACTTTTGAAATGTGTGAAACTTAAAAAAGGTGCAAAGGTATTGTTGCATAAAGTAAATGATCCAGACAAATATGGTGTTGCGAAGATTAAAAGAAATAAAATTATAAAAATTGTTGAGAAGCCAAAAAAATTTATATCTGATTATGCTATAACTGGATTATATTTTTTTGATAATAAAGTGATTAATTTTTCAAAAAAATTAAGACCTTCGAGACGTGGTGAAATTGAGATAACAGATTTATTAAATCATTATAAAAAAAACAACAACCTTTATGCAGATTTTATTGGCAGAGGTGGAGCATGGCTAGATACTGGATCGATCGAAGATTTTTATAAAACTAGTTCTTTTGTTTCAGCTATTGAAAATAGGCAGGGTTTTAAAATAGCTTGCCTTGAGGAAATTTCTTTAATGAATCAATGGATTGGCAAAAAAGAAATTCAAAATTCAATAAAATTTTATGGAAAATGTGAATATTCCAATTATTTAAAAAAATTGATTAAAAATTTTAAGAAAAAAAAATAATAAAATAATCAAAAAGTTATGACAATTAAATATATGTATTGCTTATGCTTACACAATGAGCTTTTAAATATTATTAAAAAATTATCTTATATTCCAGTTGGATTGGGAGAAAATAAATTTGATATAGAATGGGTAAGAGATAATACTGGAGAAAATATTTCAAAAAAAAATAAATTTTATGGGGAACATACTTTTCATTATTGGTTTTGGAAAAATGAATTGGATAAAATCAAAGATAATGAATGGATAGGTTTTTGTGCTTATCGAAGACTTTGGGTAAATAAAAATTATTCTGAAAATAAATCAATTTTCGAAAATTCTTTAAAAGAAATACCAGACGAATGGGCAAATTACGATACAATCTTAGGAGATGAAATGAACCTTACTCATCTTAAACTAATGAAAGTTTTAAAATATGGGAAGTTAGCATTATTAAGAAATCCAAAAGCAATATTAGAAAAAGGAAGAACTATTCGTTTTCATTTTGATATGCATCATGGAAACGGAATAATTGATAAAGCTACAAAACTTCTAGGATCTGAGGATCGAGATGATTTTGAATTTTATATTAGAAATAATACTTCATTTAATAAAGGTGTAATGTTTATTTGTAAATCTAAAACTATAATAAAAAAATACTATGAAACAATATTTGAATGGTTATATAAATGTGAAAAAGAATTTGGATTTAACATGGAAGGATACGGAAAAATAAGGCTGTATGCTTATTTAGCTGAAAGATTTTTACCTTATTGGTTTAAAAAAAATAGTAAATATTTAGAATGGCCAATAGTATTTTATGATTTAAAAAAAAATGAAACTTAAAAAAACAAAATTTAAAGATCTTGTTATTATTGAAGGAATATCACATAAAGATCAAAGAGGTTATCTCAGGGAAGTTTTGCTAGAAAGAGTAATAAAAAAAAAATTTAAGTTTTTTATTACTTCAAAATCAAAAAAAAATGTTTTACGTGGTTTACATTTTCAAAAAAATGAGCCTCAAGGAAAATATATATCTGTGATAAAAGGCAAAATATTTGATGTTACAGTCGATTTAAGAAAAAAATCAAAAACTTTTGGAAAAAGTTTTTCAATAATTTTAAGTGATAAAAATTGTAAATCTTTATATGTGCCTCCAGGATTTGCACATGGTTTTTTAACTTTGGAAAAAGAAAATATTGTCACTTATTCTTGCACTGAATATAGATCTGTTGGTAACGAACATGCTTTAAACTATAATGACCCTGTCTTAAAAATAAAATGGCCTAAAAGAAAAATTGTAATAACAAAAAAAGATAAAAAAGCAAAAAGTTTTCAAGAATTGTTTAAATAAAATTTTATCTTAAAATTTTTTCTCTAAAATAAGCATCAATTAATATTCTTTTGTGGTAGTAAAAAAAATTTTTTTCATTAATTTTTTTTATTACTTCATTAAAAAAATTTGAAAAACAGTTATCTCTTTTGATTTTCATTTTCATTTTTTTTCCATTGCTATTAACAAATATAGATAAGTCATTTTTTTCTGGAGGAGAAAATACTCTTTCAATTTTGAATGATTTATTTGTTAAATTAACAATTAATTCATTTTTGTAATCTCCGCCAAATTTAAATAAACCGTTATATATTAATTTATTAAAGATAATTTTAAAATTTATAGAAACTATTAAATTATTTTTATTTTTTGAAATTTGAATTTTTTTTGATTTAATTTTATTTAAATTAAACAATCTTGGAACTGCTGCAATATATGGCCCCATATCCATTAAAGCACCTCCACCAAGTTTATTTGATGTTCTTATGCCCCTTTTAGGAAATGGAATTACAAATTTTGCATTTATTTTATCTATATGTTTAGAAGAACAAAGATTTAATAATTTTTTTACCTGTTTATGGTAATTGAAATAAGTTGCTTCAGCAATTATTCTTTTATTTTTTTTAGAAAGATTTATTAATTCTTTAACTTGATTAAATTTTGCACAAATAGGCTTATCTACAATTACATGATATTTCATCATCAATGCTTTTTTGGCCCAATAAAAATGGTGTGAGTTTGGTAGAGAAATATAAATTATATCTGCTTTTGAAAAACGTATACCTTTATCGTAAGAATTAAATTGCTCATAAGAACCATCAATTTTTTCTTTATAAGATTTAGTTGCAACTGAAAACTTTATTTTTTTTTGTAAAAAGAAATTAATTATTCTTTTTCTTGCAATTGCTGAATAACCTAATAATAAAACTTTCAATTTTGTATAGTTATGTTGTTTCTTTAATGTTTAAAATACCAAATAATAGTCTTGCTTCTATATCTATTTTTCTTTTACGTATTAACTCTATCATTTGATTTTGTGAAATCCATATATAAGAATTTGGCTTATTTAAATTTTGATTTGACTTCAAATAAATTGCCTTATAATTGATTTGAGAATGATAAAATCTCCCTCCTTCTTCAGATAATATATTATTGTAAATAAAATTTGTTTTTTTATTTAAAAAAAATTCTTTTATTATTTTTTTTTGAAAGTTTGAAAGTGTATTTAGTTTTTTATAATTTTTTATATCAGAGGTATTTACAGTGCAGGAAATAGTACTTTTATTTGACCCAGGTTTTAATATGTATCTGCATAAATAATGACAAGTTTTATTAAAATCTTTCATTATAAATCCTGCAAGAGACATGTCCTTTCCTTTGATTATTGGTTGGGACCATTTTTTAACTTCTCTTGTATTAGAAATAATATTTAAACCAATTATTGAAAAAAAATTATTATTTTTATGAATTATTTTATCCTTAGTTATATTCCAATCTTTTAAGTCTGAGATAGCTTTAATTTTAGTTTTTAAATAATATTTTTTGTCATTATTCAAAATCCACCTTTTTATATCTTTTGAATTATTAACTGGTAGATCTAAACTTCTTTTTTTTATAAAACATGAGAAAACAGATAGTGTGTCCATATTAATTAAATTTTTCTTTTTTAATAACCAAAAAATTTCGTCTTTTTTAAACCATTTAAATTGATTTGAATGGTCAATTTTTCTATTAGTATTTAATAAGATATTTGCATTGTTTTTATTATAATATCTAAATGCTTGCTCTGATTGAATAGATTTAAATTTTTGTTTACCTAGGAAAAAATTTAAAAATAACACTCTTTTTCCACCATGAACTATTGAATAATTACTTTTAGTTGCTTGTAAAGTAGGTGAGAGTTGAAGCTTATTAATATTACCAGGTTCAATTTTTGCCTGTAATAAATATTTATTCTCTTTTATATTTTTAATTATACCTAAAATTCCTATTTCATTTTGTTGAATAATTGGCTGATCCCAACCTTTTTTAAAAAAATTTGTTTTAATATTTATTCCAATAATTTTAAAAAATTTTTTACTAACATGAAACAACATATATTTATCATATTTCCATTTATCCAGTTTAGAAATCTTATTTATTTTAATTTTAATTTTTTGTTTAATTTTTTGTTTTCTTATCCAATTTAAAGAATTTATTGATATCATTTTAAATTATATGTGTTTTGGGAACGTGAGAAATAAATTTTAATCCTCTTTTAATATTCTGTTTTTCTTTATTTAGTATTTCTCTCTTAAAATTCCATGCACCTAAAAAAGCGTAGTCTACAGTATTATTTATTCCAATTTTCGGTGATATAATAGGAATATGTGTTCCAGGTGTAAACTTCCCTTGTTTATTTTTTGTAGTATCGGTTACGTAATCAAAAAGATTTGAATTAATTTTACAGTAGTTAAATACGGTAGTTGACTTATAAGTAGCTCCATAACTGATAATTTTTTTATTTTTTAATTTTATTTTTTTTATTAGTTCTTTTAGTTGATTTTTAGATTTTTCAACCTTAATAGCAAATTTTTTATAAGTTAAGAATTTATTTAATTTATTTTTTTTTTCTAATTTAATAAAATTTATTAATTTACTAGTGGATTTATATTTAGAATTATTTTTACAAATATAATATCTTAAGGATCCACCATGGGTAGATATTATATCAATATCAAAAAGTCTTAAATTAAATTTTTTTAATATGTTTTGCATTGCGATAGCAGAAAAAACATATACATGTTCATCATAAAATTGATCATAAGAATTATTTTGAATAACTGATAGCAAAGATGGGTCTTCTATAATCATCACACCTCTATCAGATAAAACATTATTAATTGCTAAAAAAGTCTCTTTTAAGTTTGGAATATGAGAAATTGTATTTGCTGAAAAAATTAAATCAAATTTGTTATTTTTATATTTAAGTATTTTTTTTGACAGTTTAATATTCCAAAATTCTGGAAAAGTTTTAAATTTTTTCCTTGTAAGTTTTGCTAGATTTTTACATGGTTCAACTGCAACTACTTTTTTTGGAGAAAAATTTTTTAAAAAAACTCCATCATTGCTTCCGATTTCCATAATTAAGTTTGGCTTAAATTTTTTATTTAATTTATATGCAATTTTTTTAAACGCATTTCTCATTGTTTTAGATTCTGATGCTCTATGAGCGTATTTGTTGGTATATTGTCTTTTTGGATTAACGGGAGTATGTACAGAAACTAAATAGCTATAAATATCAAAACTTATTTTTAAATTATAAAAAAACTCATTTTTTAATGTTTTTTTACTTAAATCGTTTAAAAAAGAATTGGCAAGTGGTTGTTTGCCTAAATTTAGAAATATTTTTCTCATAAGTTATTAGTTCAAAGATTAATACCATTAATATATAAAGTTAATAAAAAGCAAATAAAAAAATTGAAATTAAACTCAAAAAAAATAGTGGTTACAGGTGGCACGGGTAGATTCTGCCAGATATTAAGAAACTCTAAAATAGGTAAAAAATATTATTATCCCAAAAAAAATGAATTAAATATTTTAAATATAAAAAGTATAGAAAAATACTTAAAAAAAATTAAACCAAGAATAGTAATTCATTGTGCTGGTTTATCCAGACCAATGAATATTCATGATAGTAAAATTGATAAAAGTATTGATCTCAACATTATTGGAACATGTAATATTGTTAAGATATGTCAAAAATATAATATTAAGATGATTTATTTCTCAACTGGTTACGTTTATCAAGGAACAAAAGGAAATTATAAAGAAACTGATCCAGTTTATCCGTTTAATAGCTATGCATGGTCTAAGCTTGGTGGCGAGTGCGCTGTTAAATTATACAAAAATTCTTTAATACTAAGATTTATAATGTGTGAAAAACCTTTTATTCATAAAACAGCTTTTTACGATGTAAAAACAAATTTTATATTCCATGATGATGTGGTTAAAATAATTCCAAAAATATTAAATCAAAAAGGTGTGATAAATGTTGGTGGAAAAATTCAAAGCCTTTATAAATTTGCAAAAAAATATAACAAAAAAATTAGAAAATCGTCTGGAATAAAATTTTACCCCCCAAATCCTTCTATGAGCATATCTAAATTAAAAAAAATTATTTCCTAAAATCAAACAACCAAAAAAGAATGCTTAAATATTAGCTTGATTCTTTATTCTCCATCTAGATCCTTCTCTAACAATAAAACCAACGCAATTTTTAGACCTACACTTACAAACATAATCTTTATAATCACTATTAAAACTAAATCCATAATCATAAGTTAATTCTTCATTTTTTTTTATGTTCCTCAATGCCGTAATCCATATCCTTGATTTACTTTCTTCAACAGCCTCACAATTAGGTTCACATGAATGATTTGCTAATCTAGCAATATTAAACTTAAAATCTCCATCTAAAACAAATTTTTTATTTATTATGAATAAATAAGTAATGTCGTAACCATACTTTGAATCTTCTTCTGCTTTTTTGTGAGTAATTTTTTTTCCAATATATTCAATTATTTTTTCACCTTTTTTTATATTTCGTGAAGCACAAAGACCTTTTCGATGAATGTTTGATTTTATAATTTTATAGGGTTTCATTTTTCTAGTTAATAAATTTTATGATTTAATAATCCATGTGACATATTTGTTTAAATGTTAAGATGATCTAGTGGTAATTAGAAGTTGGATCGAACCACTGACCTCGGGCTTATGAGTCCCGCGCCATAAAAATTTATAACAGTTTTATTGGATAATTTCTAAGAAATTTTTAAAAATTTGCTTCTCATTGACGCCTCAGTGACGCATAAAAACAAGATGACAACGGGAATTCTTTTTGTATTCCCGCGGACTTTTTCATTTAGCTAATTTATCTTCCTGATCAGGATCTTCCATAAATTTCTTATCAAACTCTGCTTGATCTATTTTAAACCATTCAAAAAGTTCTTTATGACTAACGTTTGTAGATCGAGCTTCATCATTATGGTTGAGCCAAAAAACAAAATAATACTTTTCATTTTCAAATTCTGAATTGTAGCCAATTAACTCGATTTCTTTAACTTCACCATAAACCCATTTATCAACTTTTTTGTATTTAGGTTCGGGTCTGGTCATTATATCAACTTTCCAAAGGTTTCATTTGATTGCAAAGTCTATTTGCTTTTTGAATTGATGGAACTAAATAATTAAGCTTCCAATTATTAACTGTTATATCAAAATATTTTTTAGCTTTAAAATCTTCGCCATCAACGATTTCAATTTCATATTTTTTTATTTTTTTATAAAATTCATCAAGGAAACCGATATAATCTTTAATTGGAAAAGCACCTAAACTAAAAATAATATGGTTTCCGTTTAAAATAGGATTAACTGCAATAATTCTAGCAGTTAGACCTACTTTTCCATTAAGTTTCAAAGGAATGTCTTTGTCTATTAATTGCTTAAGATCTTTTGGATTTTCCCAAGTATAAAATGAAAATGTATTTGTCACTCTTTCACAATTATCAGATGGATCTAATATAAAGATTAATTTGTCTCCATATTGTATCTCACCTGATACAGCTGCATAACTATAACCATCGTATGCTTTGACTGACCACTCTTCTTCTGCATGAGAATTTGAAACGTTAAATATAAAAAGTGAAAATAAGATCAGGATGATTCTGAACATATTTAAGGATAAATCTAATATTTGGCGAATTTATGTCTTATTTTTTTTTTTATAAACTTTTTTTATATTTTCGATAAAATCGAGAACATTATCATTATTCTCATTTTCATTTTTTTCTTTTTTATTGCTTAGTTCAAAATCAATTTTTTCTTTATTTTTATAGTATTTAATTAATCTTGGTATTTCAGACTCTAGTTTTTCAAAAGTTGGTTTCAACTCTTCTGGGGTTTTAAAAGAAGTTGAAATTATTCGATTAAATATTTTAAGCCAATCTTTTGGATCATGATTTCTATTCAATAATCCCCTTAAACCCTCGATTATTTTATTTTCATTATATAATTCTTCAAAAGAATATTCAATTTTCCTGATCAACCTTAGAGATTTAATTCTTCTAATTGATTTATATTCATCACGTTCATACCACCATCGTAGATCTTGTATTCCTTTTCTTTCTGGATATTTTTTTAATATAAATTTATTATTTTTTAAATGATTATAAATGATTTCAAGTGCTTTAAATTTAGTATGATCTATATCTTCAGCTTTAAAAATCTTATTTAATTTAAAATTATTTTTAAAAAATAAATTTAGTTGATCATCTGAATAAGAGATCGTTTTTCCATAATATTTGTCACTTAAATGTTTTTGATATAACTTGTTATAATCATTCAGTTTAATTTTATTTAGATTTAAATATCTTAAAATAATTTTATAAGAACCGTCTTCATATTTATATTCTTCTTTGTTTTCATTGTATACAAAGTCTAATTTTGCTATAGGGGTAAAACTATGATGTGGCACTCTACCAAGTCTTTGGGAAAGATTATATCCCGAATAAGGTAGTTCTTTTGTGAAATAATAATCAGATAAATAAAAAGTATAGCCTTCCCAAAAAAAATGAAGATATTGGTTGGTATGTTGATACTTTAAAAAATGTTTATAAATAATATCAGATTTTAATTTATAACATTCGCTCTTTCCTATTCTAAAATAATTAAATTTTCTTTTAAATGACTCTTCTATAGATTTTCCATGTTTAACTTCAGAAAAAAATAATATTTCAGTATTAGGATTTGCAGATCTATAATTTGTTAATCTCGCTTTAATATTTGTCTCTGAATCGGCTATTCCAATTTTGTAGTAGTTGTTTATTTTCGTGGTACAATAAAAATAATTCATTTAAAGACTTTATCAATGACGCATGAGAGACGCAAATTTAGGCAGATAGTCTAGAATGGTAGCGGGAAGTGGGATCGAACCACTGACCTCGGGCTTATGAGTCCCGCGCTCTAACCAACTGAGCTATCCCGCCAATAGATTATAAAGATATATAAAGGTTTTTATTTGTGAAGCAATAATTATTGATGCTGAATTGTAATAATATCTTATATTACAATAATGAAAAGAAATGAAAAATATACAATATTTGGACATAATGGTTTTTTAGGAAAAAATATAGTTCATTATTTAAAATCTAAAAAAATAAAATACTTTCTGCCTGGAAAAAAAATTAAATTTTCTAAAAATTTAAATAATGTTATTTACTGTATTGGTGTATATGATGTGTTAAATAATCCTTCAAAAGCAATAGATGCAAGTATAAAGCTGTTAAGCCAAATAATAGTTAATAATAAATTTAAAAGTTTCCTTTTAATATCAAGCACTAGACTATATTTAAATACAAATAAGACAAGGGAAATTGATAATATTTTAATTAATCCACATTCTAAAGATTATTTTTTTAATAGTTTAAGATTGATAGCAGAAAATTTTTGCCTATCTCAGAGCAATAAAAAAATAAAAGTAGTAAGGATTTCCAATTTATATGGAGGTTTTTTCAAAAATCAGAAATATTTTTTACCAAACTTAATTAGGAATTCTATTAAAAAAAAATCAATTCATATAACAATAAATAAAAATTCAAAAAAAAATTATTTAAATGTTAATGATGCAATTCAAATTATTTTTAAAATTATAAATAAGGGAAAATATAGATTGTATAATGTTGCGTCAAATCAAAGATATTCATTAGATTTTATCTCAAGCACTATACAAAAAATTACCAAGTGCAAGATAAAGTTTAGCAATCAAAAATATAGATATGATGAGCCAATAATTAATATAAAAAGAGTAAAAAAGGAGTTTAAATTTAAACCAAAAAACGATTTCAAAGAAAAATTACAATATATTATTAAAGAATTTAATATTTAATGTATTTATTTGTTTATATCTTAAATATTTAATTTGTAATTAGTATTCCTCTCTGTATAAGTTCGGCCTTGTGAGAATAGAAGAAGATCTTAAACTTGATTACTCTGATGTTTTATTCAGACCAAAGCGAAGCACCCTTTCAAGTAGAAAGGATGTAGATCTTAACAGAACTTATAAATTTAAATATTCAAAAAATGAGTGGTCAGGAATTCCAGTTATGGCTGCTAATATGGATGGTGTTGGTGAATTAGGTATTGCAGAAAAGTTGTCTGAATACGGAATGATTACGTGTCTTACCAAACAACATGATTTTCATAAAATTAATAAATTTAAAAAAATCAAATCAATATATAAAAATATTGCTTTAAGCATAGGTACAAAAAAAGAAGATTTTGAAAGATTGGATAAAATCTTAAAAGAATTTAGTTTTTTTAACTTTATTTGTATTGATGTTGCCAATGGTTATTCTGAGCACTTTAGTGGTTTTTTAAAATCGATAAGAGATAAATATCCAACTAAAACTATAATTGCCGGAAATGTTGTAACTGCAGATATGGCTCAAGAATTAGTATTAAGTGGAGCTGATATTGTAAAAGTTGGAATTGGACCCGGAAGTGTTTGCACTACAAGAATCCAAACAGGAGTTGGATATCCTCAGCTAAGTGCAGTTATAGAATGTGCTGATGCTGCCCATGGACTTGGGGCACATATAATTGCAGATGGTGGATGTACTTGTCCAGGAGATGTTGCAAAAGGTTTTGGAGGAGGTGCAGATTTTGTAATGTTGGGTGGTATGTTTGCGGGCCATGATGAAGGAGACGGAAAAATAGTTAAAGTAAATGGAAGTAAGTATATTGAATTTTATGGATCTAGTTCTGATACTGCAAATAAAAAACATTATGGTGGACTATCAGATTATAGAAGCAGTGAAGGAAGAACAGTAAGAGTAAAATACCGAGGAAAAATTAAAGACTCTGTACAAAATATTTTAGGTGGATTAAGAAGCAGTTGCACTTACGTTGGTGCTCCATCTCTAAAACAATTAAGCAAATGTACAACTTTTGTAAGAGTTGCTAGACAATACAACGATACTTTTGCAAAATAATTGAAAATTCAATATTTATTTTTAATAATTTTACAATTCAAATATATAAAGCATATAAATAATTTAATAGATAAGAGCATATAATGCTCTAGATATAAGAAATTTCCTTAAAATTGGTGTAAAGTTTAGTACATTTAGCTTGAAATTAAATCAAAATCTTATTTATTTCTATATATGCAAATTAATGAAGTTAAATTTTCCAAGTTTCTTTACGAAGATGATGTATATAAAATTTTTACAAAAAATTATGCTCAATCAATTATTCTTTGGTATGAATTTCAAAGAGTATGGTATCATAGAGCAGTAACTACATTTAATGATGTAGATAAATTTTTTATTTTAATTTATTTCTTTAAAAAAACATTTAGTGCTTATAACGAGCATTTTGTTAACAAAAGTTTTGATGAATTCTATTCACAAGAAAATCTAGA
The DNA here is from genome assembly GCA_902532195.1 of uncultured Pelagibacteraceae bacterium. Lineage (GTDB taxonomy): Bacteria > Pseudomonadota > Alphaproteobacteria > Pelagibacterales > Pelagibacteraceae > Pelagibacter. The sequence goes on from CACAHE010000006.1 coordinate 30,088, forward strand.
AATTCAAAAGTTTAATATAGTAGATTTAGCAAGAGAATTAAAATTTTCAAAGGAAACAGTAAGACGTAAGCTACTTGAGCTTGAAAGAGCAAAAATTATTATTAAAGAAAATAAAAATGTAATTATTAATTTTAAATCGTTTCTAACAAGAGCTGATGCTGAAGTTAAAGGTTTTGCAAGATTAATATCATTATTTACAAAAATTTTATATGATAAAAAACAAATTGAAAAAATATATTCAGAATCAGAAGTAGAACAAGTGATTAAAGAAAATTTCACTAGATATTGTTTACCTTTTTTAGATTTTCAAATTAAGTACACATTAAGACAAAGAACAGTATTTAAAGATGCGGAAACTTGGTTTATCTGGGGACTACTAGTTTATAATCAAACACTAAACCTTACAAAAAAATTAAAAAATTCTAACATGGAAATTGACTTTGTAAGTTTTACTAAAGCGATTCCAGCTGAAGAACCAGGTTTAAATGCTATGACTATTTCTGATTTAAGCGGTATACCTAGGCCAACTGTTCTAAGAAAGTTAAATTATTTAATTAAAGATAAAGCAGTTTTAAAATCAAAAAAATCTTTATACGTATTAAGTCAGGGTAAATTATTAAAAAAGACAGAGCACTTAAGAATAGCAAATAATAAAGAATTATGTTCCTTGATAACAAAAATGATTAATTTACTTATTTAAAATTAAAGAGAAACTATTATTCCAGTCACAACTATTACAGTAGCAACCAAACAAACAAATATTATATTTTCAAATTTTTCTTTTTTCTTTTCTATTCTGACTTTATTTAAGAGAACATTTATATCTACTTTTCTTTTTGATAAAAAATTTTGATTTTCTTCTTTTTTGACTTCTTGTGTTTCAGTATTTATTAAACGTTCCCCACTCATAAGATATAGTTAATCATACTTACACAACCTGTGCTATTTAATTATGTTCATTTTGAGTTTACTTTGTTAAATAGAGATTTGTCTATATTTTATAAGTTTTTTATATCTTTATCATTAAGAGGTTTGGTTAAAATTGTTGCTTGATACTTAATTTTTTCCACTTCTATAAAAATATTTTTGTCTTCTATTTTTTCAAGTTCATCAATTTGAATATATCCGTATGTTAAATTTTTGTTAAAACAAAATGAAAAATTTCCAGATGTTGTTCTTCCAACTATTTTATCATCAAAATAAATAGGCTCATCATGTAAAAGTAAAGGTTCACCTGGTTTACTATTATTTAAAGTTAGCATTATTAATTTTTTTGTAGGTTTTTTTTCTTTCAATTTAATCAGTGCATCTTTTCCAATAAAATTTACATTTTTTTTAAAACTTACAGCAAATCCAAGTCCAGCTTGATATTGATTTTCTTCAGGTGATATATCATGACCCCAATGTAAATATCCGGTTTCCATTCTCATTGTATCCATTGCAAACATACCACATAAAGAAAGATTAAATTCTTTGCCTTTATCAATGATTAAATTGAAAATTTCTTTTGAATCTTTCATATCTAAATATAATTCAAATCCAAGCTCACCAACGTAAGACAACCTTTGAGCTATAGTCTCTTTATTATTTATTATAATCTTTTTACAGTTTCCAAATTTTATGCTTTCGTTAGAAAAATCTTCGTCTGATAATTTGGACATTAAGTCTCTACTTTTAGGACCAAATACTCCAAAACAAACTATTTCATCTGTAACATCTATAAATTCTACATCTTTGGATAGATGCTTTAATATATGAAATTTATCACGTTCTCTATTTGCTGCAGAAGATATTATTCTAAAATAATTTTTATCAAGACAAACAACTGTCAAATCTGTTTCTATACCACCATCTTTATTTAACATTTGAGTATAAGTTGTTTTTCCAATTTCATTTTTAATATTCGCAGTACATATTTTTTGGAGTTCGTCATGTGTCTTTTCACCTTTTAAATCGTATTTAGAAAAAGCTGTTAGATCAAAAAGACCAACATTTTTTCTAGCATTATTTGTTTCAAAATTCACTGATGGATACCAATTTTGATAATTATAACTATATTGAAATTCTGGTTTTTCATTATTTCTAGCAAACCACATTGGTCTTTCATAACCTGATGATTGACCAAAACATGCTCCAGCTTTTTTTAATTCTTCGTGATAAGGAAATAATTTTATATCTCGTGATGTTTTATGCTGTTTATACGGCCAGTGCATTCCGTATAAATCTCCTAGAGTTTCAGTTATTCTTTCTTTAATAAAATTGATATCGGAGTGAAATTTTTGAAACCTTTTAATGTCATAAATAAATAAATCTTCATTTATATGTCCATTTATTAACCATTCGGCTGTTACTTTACCAACGCCTCCTCCACTTCCAATTCCAATACTATTTAGACCACAACAAGCAAACAAATTTTTTATTCCTGGAACTTCTCCTAAAAGAGTATTTGTGTCTGGTGTAAATGATTCGGGACCTGCAAAAAATTTTCTAATTCCTGCCTTTTCTAAAATAGGTACTCTTTTCAAAGCAGCTTCTAAATAAGGTTCAAAATGTTCAAAATTTTCTGGGAATTCTCCATATGAAAAATCAACTGGAACTCTATTAGTTTTGTTAAAAGCCGGAATTGATTTGCCTTCAAATATTCCTATTAACATTTTGCCAGCATCTTCTTTTAAATATAAACTGTCATCAAAATCTCTTAAAACAGGAATATTTTTTGGAAGCTCATTTATTCCTTCAGTGATTACATAAAAATGTTCAGCTGGATATAAAGGAATACTAAAACCAGAATCTTCACCTATTTGTCTAGACCACATTCCTGTTGCCAATACAATATATTCACACTCTATAGTTTGACCATTTACTTTTACACCTGCTACTTTTCCATTTTTTTTTAATATTTTTTCTACTGGAGATTTTTCAAATATTTGAACGCCTTCTTTTCTCGCAGCTTTTGCTAACAAGTTGGTAACTCCTATTGGATCTGCCTGCCCATCACCTGGCATAAAAATACCACCCAAAATCTCACTTTCATTAATTATAGGATATATTTTTTTTATCTGATCTAAATCTAAAACTTCAACATTCACGTCAAATAATTGAGCTGTGGTTGCTTGTCTTTTAAGTTCCTGCCATCTTCCTTTTGTTGTAGCAATGGATAATGCTCCGTTTAATTTTAGTCCGCTTGAAAAGTCTATTTCCTTTTCTAATTTTTTATATAACTCAAGTGAATATTTTCTAATTTTTGTAATTCCGGCAGATGGTCCAAGCTGACTAACTAGTCCAGCTGCATGCCATGTAGTTCCTGAAGTTAATTGATCTCTTTCAAGTAAAATAACGTCTTTCCATCCAAATTTTGCTAAATGATAAGCGCACGAAGTTCCAGAAACTCCGCCTCCAATTACAACAACTTTTGTTGCACTTGGTAATTTTTTCATTTAGATCATTTGTAAACCTACTCCAGTTTTAGGGTAGGTATATAGATTATAATTAGCAGTAAGTTCTTCTCCTGCTTTAACATCTCTTACAGTCACCATAAACATATATTGTGCATCAATCTTATCTTGTAAGTTATAATACATATTTTCTCTATCAGTTTTTCCATCTTTTATCTGTTTGCCAGCCATTTTTGGATCTACCACGTCCCCAAACTTTAATTTAGGCAGAAAATCTGAAACCATTCTCATTACTGTTGGATTATTTGAATGATTATAAAAACCACCTAGCGGTGTTCTAATATACTTATTGTCAAATTGTTCATCTCTAATATGAGTTATTCCAATAAATGTATTTTTTTTAATTTCTACATTTGTAAATAAGCCTAGACCTTCAATAGGTGAATTTTTTATAGTTAGTCCGTCTGGTAATGGTCTGTACATTATCTTACCGCATCATTAGGTGAAACAAATTTATGTCCAAATGTATCAGCAACTGCTTTGTAAGTTACATTGCCTTTATGTACATTTAATCCTGCTAAAAAATTTGGATCATTTTTAAGTGCTTTTTTATAACCATCTTTCGCAAGTATAGATAAAAAAGGTAGGGTTGCTTTATTTAATGCTAAAGTAGATGTTCTAGGAACTCCACCTGGCATATTAGCTACACAATAATGAACAACATCATCTACGATATAAGTTGGTTCTGCATGAGTTGTTGGTTTACTTGTTTCAACACAACCACCTTGATCTATTGCTACATCAACTATAACTGAACCTCTTTTCATATTTTTTAACATTGACTTAGTAATTAATTTCGGTGCTTCAGCTCCTGGAATTAAAACTCCTCCAACTAATAAATCGCATTCGGAAATTAATTTTTCTAAGTTAGTACTATCGCTATGTTGAGGAATTATTTTATCACCAAATACTTTAGTTAGTTGTTCTAATCTTTCTTTAGATTTATCTACTATATGCACTTTAGCTTTCATGCCTGTAGCTATAATTGCAGCATTTTCTCCAACAACTCCTCCTCCTAAAATTACTACATTTCCTGGTTCAACTCCTGGAGCTCCACCTAAAAGTAGTCCTCTACCCTTTTGGTTTTTTTCTAGACAGTGTGCTCCAGCCTGAACAGACATTCTTCCAGCTACTGCGCTCATAGGAGCTAATAAAGGAAGTCTTCCGTTGTTGTCTGTGACTGTTTCATAAGCAATACATACTGATTTTGAATTAATTAATCCTTGGGTTAATTCTTTAGCGGCTGCTAAATGTAAATAAGTAAAAACAATTTGATTCTCTTTAATCATTTTTACTTCATTAGATAATGGTTCTTTTACTTTAACAATAATTTCTGCATCATTAAAAATATCTTCTGCTTTATCAATTATTTTTGCACCTGAAGATTTATATTGCTCATCATCAAAACCGGCTTCAAATCCACCATTTTTCTCAACTAATACTTCGTTACCATTTGAAACTAAAACTTTTACACTTTCAGGGGTTAGACCAATTCTATTCTCTTGAGGTTTTATTTCTTTTGGAACACCAATTTTCATAAATGAAAATCAATTTTTTTTACTTTTGGAGTAATTTGTTATTCCTGTTCTAAGTTTATCGACTATTTCATCAATATGTTTTTTTTCAGAAATAAACATTGGAGCAATTATTAAACAATCTCCTGTTGCTTTAAAATTAATTCCAACTTCGTAACAATGCTTAAAGCAGGTAAAACCAGCTACTCCAGGTTTTTTATCCATCTTAATATCGATTCCCCCCATCATTCCATATCCACGTATGTTATCCACTGCATCTAAATCTTTTAACGAAAATAATGCTTTTTGAAAATATGGAGCCATCTCTTTTGATCTTTTGAAAATATCTTCTTTTTCAAAAATATCTTGAACTGCTAGTGCAGCTGCAACTGAAATAGGTATTCCTGAGTAAGTGTAACCATGAAATAATTCGATTGTTCCTTTTGGAGAACCATCCATAATTGCATCATAAATTTCTTCTTTGCATGCAACGACTCCCATTGGAACGATACCATTAGTAGTTGCTTTAGCCATCGTCATTAAATCAGGTGTTACTCCGAATTCTTGGGATCCAAATGGTGAACCCATTCTTCCCCATCCTGTAATAACTTCGTCAAAAATTAATAATATTCCGTGCTTATCACATATTTCTCTTAATCTTTGTAAATATCCTTTTGGAGGAACAAGCGTACCTGTAGATCCTGCAACTGGTTCTACAATACAAGCTGCTATATTTTCTGCTCCAAAATTTGCACAAATTCTCTCTAAATCGTTTGCAAGTTCTGCTCCAGTTTCGGGTTGGCCTGAAATAAATTTATGTTCTGGTAAGTGAGTATGTCTCATATGAACAACTCCTGGCATTAAAACACTAGCAAATGTTTTTACATTGTTTACCATACCACCAACAGATGTAGCTCCAATGTTCATTCCATGGTAAGCTCTTTCTCTACCTACAAATCTGAATCTATGACCTTCTCCTCTTGCTTTATGATATGCTATAGCAATTTTAATTGCAGTCTCTACTGCTGTTGATCCACATATAGTATAAAAAATCTTATTTAAATTTCCTGGTGTATGTTTTGAAATTCTAGTGGCTAACTCAAATGATCCACCAAAACCTTGTTGAAATGGTTGGCAATAATCTAATTTATTTAATTGATTGGTAATCGCATCTATAATCTCTTTTCTTCCATGTCCCAGTGGATTGCAAAATAGACCTGAACTTGCATCTATTTGAGTTTGACCCTCATGATTTTTTAAATAACAACCTTTTGCCTCTGTTATTAATCTTGGGTTGGCTTTAAAATCTTTATTGGATGTAAAAGGCATCCAATGTTCATTTAAAGAATTTGGTATCGATGATTTATTTTCTGAACTCATAAATATTAAAAAATCAATATTTAGACTAATTTATTTAAATTAACTAGAAAAATATAATGAATGTAGCACAACTCATGATTGTATACATGATTAATTAGCGTTTACATCGGTCCTATAATCAACTTTAATCTTGTTTTTAAATTTAAATTTAAAGAGGAGATTAAATGAAAAAAATAATAAGTTTTCTTCTAGGAACTATTGTTGCTCTTAACTTATCTATTTCTGTTGCAAATTCTGCAGCAAAAGAAGTTAGAGTAGCTTTCTTCTTAGAGTGGCCTACTCCAAACCAAGAAGATAAAGTAAAAAAACTTTTTGATAAAGCTTTGGGTGTGCCAGTTAAATGGACAAACTTTGCAAACGGTGGTGCGATGACTGACGCTATGTTAGCTGGAGACATCGATATTTCTTATTCGCAAGGCTTAGTACCATTTATAAATGCAGTTAAATCTAAAGCACCTTTGAAACTTGTAGATATAGCTATGGAATACGGTATGGGTGGAACAACTTGTGTTACATCTAATGCATCTGGTATTACAAAAGCTAATGCTTCTGAATTAGAAGGCAAAAAAGTTGCTGTTCCACTAGGAACAATGGCTGAGTATGTTTTTGATGAAAGTATGAAAGTTGTAGGAGCTGATAGATCTAAAATGGATGTTATTCAAATGGACCCTGAAGAAGGAGCTGCTGCGTTAGTAAGTGGTGATGTTGTTATGGCATGTTTATTTGGTGGTAACTCTATCAAAGCTGCTGTAGCAGTTGGATCAAGACTATTAACAGTTCAAGAAGCTCGTGATGCTGGTATTCTTGGTATAGATATTACATCTGTTACTGACAAATTCATGAAAGAAAACCCAGGTATGCTTAGAACTTTCATAGAAGTAACTCATGAAGCTAATGCTAGATATGCTTCAGGCAAAAGTGACCTGAACGTTATAGCTAAAGATGCTGAAATGAAACTTGGAGATATGAAAGAAACTATAGGTGGATTTAAATTTTTAACACCTGCAGAAACTAAGAAATCTATGGAAAGTGGTAATCTTGCTGGATTCCTAAATGCGATGGATACACCTAAGGGTGCAGTAGATACTAGTTTTTTACCTTTATAATTTAAAGGTTTAGATAAATTTAAATAGGCGCCAATTTAATAAATTGGTGCCTATTTTTTTAGCAGAAATTCAATTATATTATTTGTATGAGTGATCTAGTTTCTCAAAATTTAAATATGATTTTTAAAACTCCGAAAGGAGAAACTGTTCATGCATTAAAAGATTTAAATTTTACACTTAAAAAAGGAGAGCTTTTAACTGTACTAGGCCCTTCAGGTTGCGGAAAAACAACTTTATTAAATATTGCAGCAGGATTTCTAAGACCCACATCTGGTTCAATTGTTTTAGGTGGAAATGAAATAAATGGTCCTGGCGTTGAAAGAGGAATGGTTTTTCAACAAGGTGCTTTATTTGAATGGTTGACAGTAGCTGAGAATGTAAATTTTGGTCTAAGAATGAAAAAAGAAGATTCAATTAAAACAGCAAAGAAAGTTGAAGAATGGTTAAATATAGTTGGTCTTCAAGGATTTGGAAATACACCAACCTATCAATTATCTGGTGGAATGCAGCAAAGAGTTGCTTTGGCAAGATGTTTAATTAACGATCCTGATTTAATTTTAATGGATGAACCTTTGGGTGCTCTTGATGCTTTAACTAGAGAAAAAATGCAGTCTTTAGTTTTAAAAATTTGGAAAGAAACTGGAAAAACAATAATTTTAATTACTCATTCAGTTGAAGAAGCTTTGCTACTTGGAGAAAGATTGTATGTAATGGCTCCAAGACCTGGCCGTATACATAAAGAATATAGGCTGCCCTTTGCATCAATGGGATTAGATGGAGATTTAAGAGAAATTAAAAAGCAAAAAGAATTTTCAAGCAAAAGAGAAGAAATATTAGCCATGATTTGGAATATGGAAGAAGAAATTATGGGAAAAGATATTTAGTATGTTTACTCAAATAATAACATTTTTGATTTTTTTTGCAGTTATAGGATGCATTCTTTACGGAAGAAAACTAATTAGAACTGAAAGAGTTGATGCTGTATTTGGAAATCCTGAAAGAGCAAAAGGAGGAATACATTGGGTTATCGTTGGAAGTAGTTTTTTGTTACTTACATGGCTTTATTATTCGTGGGATATAGCAAAAGCTTTTTACCCAAAATCAGCTAATGAGCTATGTCAAGTTGGAAAGGTTAATGACTCATTACTATCTTTAAAGTATCTTTTTCCAATAGAAGAAAGGCAGTATAAAAGCACCTTCGTAATTAAGAGTGAAAATAAAAATATTGATAAGTTAGCAAAAGAAATTGACAATACAGAAGGTTTAAGAACCCAAGATAAAAATAAACTTTTAAATTTAATTAACAAAACTAAAAAAACAATTCCATTATTAACTAACGAAAATCTTCTTCAGAATACTAATAAAATTAAAATTAATGAAATAAATAATAAAATTATTCAGTTAACAAAAGAATTCCAAAAAACAAACTACCCTGGAGAAAGTTCTGAAGAAAAAAGCAAAAGAATAGAAGATGCAAAAAAAGAAGGAAATTGGGGAGCTTCTGGAACTGCTGTTGAACAAACTATAGAAATTCCAATTATTCCTAAAACTAATAAAGGATTAAAGTTCGATGCAGCTGCAAAAGAATTAAAAATAATTAGTGATGAATTCTTTAAATTAAGAAACCATAATCCGCAGTATAAGAAAGCGATGAAAGAAATTAAAGACGAAATCAAACAATACAGATCAGATTTAGATGAATCTCATGAAGTTGCTTCAACTTATGCAAAAGATATTCTTAAAGTTGCAAGAAGGATTGAATACGCAAGTATTTTTCCACCCAATACTCTAGAAGAAATGCAAAAATCTCTTATAGAATTTGATAAAGTTCAAAAAAAAGAACAAGGATACTTAAGGTTCGTGGATATTTTTTTATTCCCTTCTGGAACTATTGTTTCAAGTGGTCCCAGTTGTTCTGAACAAGGTTCAGGTAGATGGTTGCCAAAACCTTCTGATACTTTAAATAAATTTGTTCTTTTATTAAAACCAAGTGTTGGATTTAAAAATATTCCATTAATTTGGTATGAAATGATGGACGTAAGTCAAATAATTGGTTTTATACTTCCAGATTGGATTGCAGATATAGTGCCAGGTAAATATCCAGTTCACAGCGAAGATGGAACGGTAAAACCAAATTTTAAAAGTAAAGTTTTAAATATTGTAACCGGTGAATTTAAATTATTTAAAATACCAGTGCCTATGGGTCATATATGGGACTCATTTTTAAGAGTATTTTTAGGTTTGGTGTTTGGAATAATAATTGGTGTTCCCCTGGGTTTATTTATGGGTTTAAATAGATTTGCTAAAGGATTTTTTGATCCATTAATTGAATTATATAGACCAGTTCCACCATTAGCCTGGGCACCATTAGTAATTTCTGTTCTAGGTATAGATAATGTTGGAAAAGTATTTTTATTATTTATGGTTTCTTTATCTATAATGATTATTTCAGCAAGAGCTGGAGCTTCGGGAACACAACTATCAAAAATTCATGCAGCCCATTCTTTAGGTGCTTCGAGATGGCAAATATTAAGACATGTTATATTTCCAAATTCTCTGCCTGAAATATTAACTGGTGTTAGAGTTGCTATTGGTATGTGTTGGGGAACATTAGTAGCTGCAGAATTTCTAGCAGGAACAACAGGTATTGGATTTGTTGAAAACGTTGCTAAAAAATACTTTCAATATGAAGTTATTTGGATAACAATATTTGTTATGGGTATGCTTGGACTACTGTTTGATGTTACTCTTAGAAAAATAATAGATAAAACTATTCCATGGCGAGGAAAAGGATAGATAAAATTTCTTAATTAATGAGACAAAATATCAAAAAGAAATTAAAAATTTCTGTTCATATCCCTTTTTATTTAAACAAAGATAAATTTAAAAAATTTAGAATATTAAAAAAAGTTTGTAATTCCTATTTAAAACTATCTAAAGAAACAAAAATTTTTATTCACACAAATATAAGATTTAAATCAAAAAATAAAAAAATTAAAATATTATTTTATAATTTAAAAAATATTCACCCATTTAGATTAACTTGGTTTCCAAGAAAATTGATGAAAAAACAAACTAATAATTTTGATATATTCATATATGCTGAAGATGATGTTTTATTTACTAAAAAAAATTTGAAATATTGGTTGAATCATAAAAATGTCTGTATAGAAAATAAATTTAATCTTGGTTTTTTAAGAATTGAAAAAAATAATCATTTATTTGCAATAGATCAAATTAAAAAATTTTCTTTTTTTAAAAAAATTAATAATAAGCGGTTTGCTATTGTTGAAAATCCTTATTGCGCAATGTGGATTTATGAAAAAAAAGAATTTAAAAAATTTATTAAATCAAAATATTTTAATTTTAAATGGGATATGAATAAAATTGGAAAAGTAAACTTAGATAGAGAAATGTCTGGAATTGGATGGCACGGTCAAGATATTAAAAAAGGTTTTAATATGGGTCATTATATTGCAACGATAATCCCAATAAATAAGAATAAATTAGATACTGGATCCTATATAAAACATTTGCCAAATAATTATTCAAAAAATCCAGCTGGTTTATTTGGAACTATTAAATTAAATGACCTTATGAAAAAAAACTTAACTAAATTTAAAAAACCTTCTAAAATGAAATTGTTAAGTTATAAAACATTATTTAATTTATATTCATTATTCAGAATTAATTTAAAAGATTTGAAAAAAGGACTTATTAATTGAAAGTTAAAACATTAAATAAAATTTTAAATAAAATATTTAAAAAGCATAAGCTCAGCCATAAAGACTCATTGATATGTTCTAATGCTATAATCAATGCAGAACTTGTTGGGGCTCATTCACATGGTTTATCAAGATTAAAAATGTACTGCGAAAGAATAAATAGAAAAGTAATTAATCCAAAACCTAAAATCAAAATTAAAAAAATTTCTAATTCAATAACTTCTATAGATGCTAATAATAGTATTGGTTTTGTGGCAGCTGATATTGGAATTAAACAAGCAATTATAAATGCAAAAAAAACTGGCATAGGTTTAGTTGGAATTAAAAATAGTGGGCACTATGGTTTATCTGGCTACTATGCTGAACAAGCAGTTAAAAAAAATTTAATTGCTTTTTGTTTTACTAATGCACCTCCTGCAATTGCTCCTCACGGTGCCAAAAAAAGTTTATTTGGAACAAATCCAATTTGTTTTGGAACTCCAACGGCATCTAAGGTTCCATTTATTTTGGACACTTCTGTATCAGTTATAAATAGAGGAAAAATAAGAGTAGCTGCGAGAACTGGTCAAAAAATACCTCATGGTGTTGCACTAGATAAATCTGGAAAAATAACTACAGATGCAAAAAAAGCTCTGAAAGGTGTTCAGTTACCAATAGCTGGTTTTAGAGGATCGGGTCTAGCATGGATGGTTGATATTTTAAGTGGAGTTATAACTGGTGGAAACCATGGAGGAAAAGTAAAGGATCCTTTTGATGACTTTTCTGGACCTCAAAATATTGGTCATTTATTTTTAGTTTTAAAACCAAATCTATTTGTTGGAAACTATAACAAAAGAATAAAAGAAAATATTAAAAGAGTAAAAAGATTGCCTAAAATAAACGGTGTAAAAGAAATATTATATCCAGGACAAAGTAAATTTAGACGTTTTAAAAAAAATCATAAAAAAGAAATAAAAGTTTCATCAAATATTACTAAAGATTTAAAATTATTAAGTTAAAAAATGAAGTTAAATTTTCTCATAATAATTTTTTTATTTTTAACTAAAGTTGCAATAGCAGAAGAATTTAAATTTAATAAAATTATTAAATTAGATAAACCTTGGGGATCTACTTTTATTAACAATGATCAAATATTAGTTACCGAGAAAGGTGGAAAAATAAAATTAATTAGCATTGGAAAAAAAGATATTAAAATTATAGATCATAATCTCAATTTTTTGGAATACGGACAAGGTGGTTTATTAGATATAATATATAAAGATAAAATAGTCTGGATCTCATACACAGAAAATAGAGAAAATTGGAAAACAAGTACATCAATAGCAAAAGGTTTTTTTAACGAAGAAAAAATTAAGTTTGAAAATATTTTTCAAGCTAATCCACCAATAGACTCTGGTTATCATTTTGGATCTAGACTCGCAATTAAAGATAATTACCTTTTTGCGTCTGCTGGTGAGAGAGGAAAAGGAATGATAGCTCAAGATGCTTCAAAACATCCAGGCAGTATTATAAGAATTCATTTGGATGGGAGTATTCCAAAAGATAATCCTAAATTTTTAAACAAAAAAAATTGGCTACCTGAAATTTATCAAATTGGCGTTAGAAACCCTCAAGGACTAACTGTATCTCCGTTTGATGGAAAAATTTACATAAGTAATCATGGAGCAAAAGGTGGTGATTGGTTTGGAGAAGTAAAAAAAGGAGAAAATTATGGATGGAAAATATTAGGATGGGGAGGAAAAAATTACAGTGGAACCAAAATTGGTCCTAAATGGAAACCTGGTTTTACAAAAGCAATACAATATTGGGTGCCTTCGATAGCTACCAGTGCAATTACAATCTATAAAGGAGAAGAATTTAATGAGTGGAATGGATATGCTCTTGTCACTTCATTAAAAGATAAATCATTAAGAAAATTAGATTTTTCAGACCAAAAAAATGTTAAAGAAGAAATAGTTTTTAAAAATAAAATTGGGAGAATAAGAGATATTCAAATACACCCATCAAATGGTAAATTATTTTTTTTAAGTGAAAATGCTCTATGGTTAATGGAAAAAAATTAAGAAAAAAGTTTATCTGAAAGATTTTCTAATTTTTCTCCCCAAAAAACTTCTTTTTGTATTCTTTTAAAGTCAAGGTCAAAGACTGTAGACATGGCTGATGCATAAATAGATCTAGCATCAATTGTTGAATTTAAGTCTCTACCCTCAAACAGTTCTTTTCTTTTTAAACCTGGCCAATCTGAATAAACTTGGGCTTTTTTAACTAAACCACCTGCCATTAATACTGCAGATGCATACCCATGTTCGGTTCCATTACTGCTATTTTGTTTAATTGTTCTTCCAAACTCAGTCAGAGTAACAATTAAAGAGTTTTTAAATGTTTCACTGTTCATTGATTGTTTTAAACCTTTTAAAATATTATCAAATTCGTGCAGGCAGTCAGCATGTGCGCCATTTGTAGCTCCTTGAGCTGCATGAGTATCAAATCCATCAACTTCGAATACGGCAACTCTTGGACCATTAGGTTTTGAAAGTTTTTTTCCAGCGTTTAACGCTAAATCAAAATTATCTCTTGAACTATAAGCATCAAATTCTCTTTTTTTGATTATTTCGAGTGTATCATTTAAAAGTTCTTCGTTATGTTCTATATAAGATCTTTTAATCTCATCTAAAATTTCTGCTCTAGGTATTGTACCTTTGACAGGGTAATAATTATCATTCATGGGTACACCTCTAATAAGCAGAGGCATCGGTAAAGCTAAAGCTAATCCATCTCCTTTCAAATTGGCTAGTTTCATTCCTCGACCAAGCCATCCTGTTTTAATTTGATAAGGGACATTTCCTCCAGACTCCATCAAGTTTTGACCATCAAAATGAGATCTTCCTGTATAAGGGATGCTTGTAGCATGTACAGCTGCAGCTAAATTTTTATCCCATAGTCTTTTAAAATCATCTAATGCTGGATGTAAATCAAAATCATTTGTTAAAGTTAGTGTACGATCAAGATTAATTTTACTTCTTAATTTTTCAAATCTTTTATCATTTTTAACTGGTATAGCACAAAGACCATCCATACCTCCACGTAACATAATTACTATTAAGTTTTTTTTATTTTTATTACTTCCTAATAAAGGAGATCCAAAACCTGCAAAATATAATGAGGTAAATATAGTTGATTTTAAAAAATTTCTTCTATTTATTTTCATGCTTTTAAAAACTCCGGATGGTTAAATAATAATGTATGTTTGTCGTAAGGTTGATAGCTATCCTTATTATTTAAATATTTTAATATTTTATCAGGATTACTAAAGTTTTTTGAAACAATTTTTTCATAAAATTCAAAATTATTATTATCTGATTTCTTATAAGCATAACTTCTATTAGCATAAACTAATCTTCTTATTAACAATTCTGGAGATAACCAATCTACAGAATCATCTGACCATCCGTTAGGTTGTTTCGCTCTATAAGGATGGTGACCAAGTTCTTTAAGTAACTTTTCTGGAGCTCTTTGTTGTTTTGTTGGTCTGTGACCCAAAGTATAGCTATCCATTATTTCTTTTGATGGCGGCCATTTTAAATCTGCTATTTTAGCTATTTGAACAAACCAGTTTTCAGGGGTCTGAAATTTTTTATATTTATCATTGTATTCAAATGCAACTTTAATTGCGGCTTTATGTATCTCTGGTAAAAAACCATCAGATTTTTTAAAAGCTTTAATGATTGGATCTTTCATAGATTGTGTGGGTTGATCTGTGATCAAGAATTTACACAATCTCATTGCGACAAAATCCCTACAATTTGGATGATTAACCAAATCTTTAATTATAGTTGCTAATGATTTTTTTCCTGATTTATATTCTTTTCCTAAAACAATTTTTTTTCCTGGTTGGTGATAGTCATAATTAAACCAAATGTTACCAGTTTCTAGTTGGCTTCTACTCCACTTTCGCTGCCATCCAGTCATAATATAAGCAAGTTGAATTACATCTTCTTGAGTATAACCTGCAGTAGGAGAAACAGTATGTAGCTCCAAAAGTTCTCGTGCATGGTTTTCGTTTATGCTCGCTGGTTCTTTCTTTTTTATTCTCCATTGAGCTCTAGCAGTTTTGCTCTTTGGGCCAGCACTTTCACTATTATCCAAATGGTGGATCATTGCCCAGGAGGTAGTCACATCGTAAACCATTTTATCAAATGATTGATTTAAGTTAGGTCTGATTATTTCTCTATGATATGCACCTGTAGAATAATTCGCTAAAAAATCTTTTTCACTTATTGCAAAAAAATTACTCCAAAAATACCAAAGTTTTGTTAGAACTGGATTTAATCCATTAATTGCTTCATCATGTCTAATACTTATTTCCAAAGACTCCCAAAATTTTTGTCCAGTTTCATGTCTTAATTGATTTTTTTTAATTTTGTAAATAACTTTATCATTTTTATATTTTTTTCTTAATTTTTTTCTATCATTATAAATATAATCTCTGTAATGTTTTCTTAATTCTTTTTCTAAATAAATTTTTCCATTCCAAGATAATTTTGGAACATTATTTACTTGGTCTAAAGCCCAATTTAAAGGATCTTCAGGTATAACTTCGCTCGGTGCTATACCAAATGCAACTTTTCTAAAAAAATTTTTCATATTTAATAAGTTTAAGTTAATATATATAATTTGTAATTAAAACTAAAGATTTATAAAAATGAAAAATGCTTAATAAGATTAAATTAATAAATATTTTTCAAAAATTATTGGATGAAGCTAAAAATTCTTATGATGAATTTAATTCAGTAGATGGAAAAATTGGAGATGGCGATTTAGGGGTTACAATTCTACATGGTCTAGAAGAAGTAAATAACAACATTGGTAAATTTAGTGATGATATGGGTGCAAATTTTATGCTCTGTTCTCAGGCATTTGTTAAAAAATCTGGCTCTAGCTTCGGTACTTTAATAGCTTTTTCATTTATGAATATATCAAAAAATTTAAAAGGAAAATCAGAGTGCAACCATGAAGATATCCTATCTATTTTTGAAATTTCATTAAAAACAATTCTTGAAAGAGGAAAGACTAATCTTGGAGATAAAACTATAGCTGATAGTTTAGATTTAATAATAAAAAAGCTAAAAGATACACAAAATTATTCAGAAGCATTTAAGTCTGCAACAAAACAGGCTTTAGATGATTTTAAAGGAAAAAAAATCAAGATAGGACGAGCGAGAATGTTTGAAGATAAAACTAAGGATTTGGATGATCCTGGAATGTTTGCTTTAAACAAACTATCTTCTATTAAAATTGAATAATTATTGTCTTGATTGAAGATTTATAAACAAATAAAGTAAATATATGCAAATAATCGGATACATATTAATTGGACTTGGAATAATAGATTTCTTATTAGGAAATTTTGGAAACATGAATCTAACTGGATTTATGGGACCACTTTCATCTTTTACACCTATCATATTGATAGTAGTTGGAGGTTTGTTAACTAGAGTCGGAAACCAATAGATATTAATGTCTCAATACGGATATAGTTTTAAAGGTAAATATTTTATTTTAGGTGCTATTGGTGTGCTTGGTTTAATTTTTACTGATGGATGGTTGCAAATTATTTTTGGTATTTACACATTAGGATGTGTTATTGGTGCAATAAAAGGTGATAATTAAGTTTATCTATCAATAAATATTCCCTTAAAATCAACAATAAAATTTATAGACTAAGTTATTAGGTTAATGATATTTTATTAATAATGGAATCTGATGATAACAATAATAAAAAAAATAAACCTCTTAGTATTCGGGGTATACCTATTATAGCGATAGTTTTTCCGCCTCTAGGATTATTAATGTTATTAAAATATTTGTTAAACAAAAATAAAAAGGAGGATTAAATGGAAAGATTGGGTGGTTTATTTGGAATGTTGTTAATTGCAGCAAGTACTGCTGCATGGTTTACTCATTTATTTGTGTGCTTTTCTGATGACAGATGGGGTTTTTTAATTGCAGGAGCAATTATGTTTCCAATAGCAATTGTACACGGTGTTGGTATTTGGTTTGGCGCTTGGTAAATATCAATTTGGGTTAATAAAGAAAGAATTTGATAAATGAAAAAAATCTATTCAAAGGTAGTTACCTTAATTTTATTTTTAGTTATCTGTAATTATTCTTTTGCTGTAGAAAAAATGTACTATTGTTCAGAAATAGAAACCCGAGGATTTGAACCAACGGAAAAATTTAAATCATATAAATATAAACCCGGACGGTTTAAAGCAAAAATTGATATTAATAATAATTTTTTTAGTAGCGAAGATCTTATGTTGACTCATACAAAATGTGAAAGAATGATAAGTAAATGGAAAGATTTAATGCAATGCAGAACTACATATGGATCTTTTTTTGTATTAAATACAAAGAATCTTAAATTTGCTTATACTAATTTAATAGGCATATATGGTAATGACAGTGTTCTTTTAGCACATGGAACATGTGAGGAGTTTTAAAAGCAGACAACTTCATTTACAGAATATATAAATTAGTTTATTAATTCATTATGAATTTTACTCAGTCAATAGAAGTATGTTTTAAAAAATTTTCTGTTTTTGATGGCAGAGCAAGAAAATCTGAGTTTTGGTGGTTTCAATTATTTTGTATAATTGCACAAATTGTTGGAGGAGTACTTGATCAGTTATTTGGTTATACTGAAACTGGAGCATTTGAATGGGTAGCATACATCATAATACTTTTACCAAGTTTAGCAGTTGGTGCGAGAAGACTTCATGATACTGGTAGATCGGGTTGGTGGCAACTTCTATATCTTACAATTATAGGTGTTATTGTTCTTATAGTTTGGTGGGTTGCAGATGGAGAGAAGAAAAATAATAAATTCGGACAACCAATTAAAATAAAAAAAAGTTAAAATCACCTGGCAACAGAACGCCCCTATTCTTTAGTTATAAATTATCCTTTAGAAAATTTTTTTATTATTGTTTTAAAGTTATGAATCAGACCACCTAGTCCAAATACTATAGGTAAAACAATTATATAAAATTGAAGACCTCCCTTATATTTATCTTGTAGAAAAACTTCAAAAGAATTAGCAAGACCAATAAAATCCAATATGAACATAATTGCAATCAAACCAACGCAACCTTTCCAAAAATATGTCATATTAAGAAATGGCATTTTTTCATTTTCTAGAGATCTCACTATCGACAGTTAGTATTTTATCATTAATAAGACTTTCTCTAATAAATTCTAAAACTAGTTTCTGGTGTGGCCATGAACATTTGGAAAATACTATCCAATGACCATTTTTTAATTTTTGACCATCCCAACGTTGTTTACATTGCTTTCCATTTACTTTAACACCTTTTTCATACTCAAACCATTTTACTCCTGGAATATCAGCAATCCATTTAAGGTCTGTTGAAGTTGCTTTCCAGTCATGAGTAAGATCATCCGGACTTGCAAAAACTAAAGAGTTTGCATGCTCTGCAGTTTTTAATTCATCTACTAAATATTGTCTAACAGGATTATTTTCTTCACTAGGCCAACAATTAGGATTAAACGCAATGGTTCCCCCAAATAGTTCTTTTTTAAATGCTGCATATCTTATTGCATTCCAAGCACCACAAGAATGACCTGCTAAAAAAATTTGTTTAAAAGGAACTCCATTAGAGTTAAATTTTTTAACCACTTCTTCAGTAACATTCATCCGAACATCAGTTGAGAGGTTTCTTAAATACTCTTGCCAATAAGGACATTTTAAAGTGTGCCCAAAACCCTTTTTAATACATTTTTTAGCTGAAGCTTTAAATTTTCGTCCAGCCTCTCGTCCTCCTGTTGCATCAAGATGTCTAGTGTTTGTAATTAAACAATTCATCCACACAACTACTTCTTTATCTCCAATTTTTGCTCCTGAGAGCATAGAAATAAAGGTTAGATCTTCGCTTTGGTTACAAAATTTTTCTTTCGTTTCATTGCCACCATGATTCCAAATTAATAATATTTTGTTTTCAGGATTGTCAATATTATAACCTTTAGTCAATTTAAATGCTTTACCCTTTAGGTCAGATGAAATAAATCCACTACTTTTTGAACCAAGTTGCTTGGCCTGGACTGATAAACTTATATTGAAAAATAACAAACCCAGAACCACGATCCCTAAAAGTTTTTTCATTTATTCTTGTTTCTCGTTTCTTCGTTTATGCTTTCACCGTAGTTTTTGATTTTTTCGTGCTCTTCTTGTTGTGCTTGTTTTTTCTCTTTAGCACGTTTTAAACTATAAACGATTATAAAAATAAACATTGCAAGACCAATAATGGTTAATGCTGTATTCATTTATTCGAAAGATACCATATTAGAGCTACTATTTCGATAACAATAATTACTTCGATCTTTTAAACTATACTTATAGTTTATTAATTTTAGCTATCATTCCAGACTCGTAATGACCTGGTACGTTGCATGCTGCTTCAATATCAGTATCAGTGTTAAATTTCCAAATTAACTCAGCACTTTGACTTGGTTCTAATAAAACACTATTTGAGTGAGAATGACTCATTGAATGATCTGTTTTAGCTAATTCTTTCATTTTTTTTTTATCAATTCTATCACCCAATAAAATTTTATTTTCTAGCATCTTCATCATTTTAGACTGATGTTTTAAATGCATTTTTTTAGTAGCTATATTAAATTCGTGAACTAATTCTCCATAATTGTAAACTATAAATTTTATTGTTTCTCCTTTTTTTATTTTTATTTCTTTAGGTTCGTAATAATTGTCATACATTTTTACCTCAATGGTTCTATTTACTTCAGATAAGATTCCTTTCTCACCTATCATCTTCATGGATGAAGCAAATACAATGTTTGGAATTATAAAAAATATTAAGATTAATTTTTTCATATTAATTTGATGGCTTAAAAATTAAACAAAGACCATTGTTACAAAATCTCTTACCATTCTCACCAGGGCCATCTTCAAATACATGACCATGGTGTGCTCCACATTTTGCACAGTGATATTCAGTTCTTTTCATCCCAAATGAGTAGTCAATTTTGGTTTTAAATGCTCCTGGAAGAGCTTCAGAAAATGATGGCCACCCGGTACCACTGTCATATTTTGCATTAGAGCTAAATAATTTAGCCTCGCAATTAGCACAGTGATAAAAACCAGATCTCTTTTCATGTAATAATATGCTAGTAAAAGGCTTCTCCGTACCTTCGTGAAAAAGTATTTTTTTTTGCTCTTCCGTAAGATTTTGATTTATTATTTTTTTTGTAGCTGAGTACAAATATTTATATGGCAGAAATAGCAATGAGAATATTGATAAACTAAATAATTTTAGAAATTTTCTTCTCATCTTTTTAAAATATAATTTTTTATATGGAATTACAATGAGCTCCATTGACACAATATAATTTTCGTATATTTAATTTTAAATGAAAAAATATTTAAAATTTACGATTTATGGGATTGTCTATTTAGTTATAGTCTTAATTTTAGCTTATTATTTTTATAAAGAGGGAATCAGTATATTTTAATTAAATTAGATTCAGATCTTTGTATGGGAGGATGAGTATTTGTTTGTATTTTTTTTACAAAAAATACTAAGGTTAATCTTTCCTCTTTACCTGAATAAAAAGAATTACATTTATGAAAATCTTTACCCGTATAAGTAATTAATCTATTAAATATATTATTAAACCTTACGCTTTCATCAAAATTTTTATTTGTGTCTATAATTAATTTTTTATAATCCTCTAAATCTTTTTCTGATAGTTCATTTTGTGATTTTTTATATAGAGTCACTTTTTTTTCTGCTAATTCCTCTTCATGTTTATATTGATTGTTGGGCAACATTATAGATGTACCTGAATCTACATCTGCGCCTTCAGTCAAGTAAACCAAACCCACTATTGGATAATCCCCGTCCTGATGTATTAAACCAGTATTTAAAATATTATTTTTATCTTTAGGATCAAAAGCACAAGTTTTTTGAAAGTACATTCCAACTTCATTCCAACTAACTTTTGTATGATTATAATCAAAAAATAAAGCAAAAAGTTTTGTTAAAAAAGAATTAAAAAACTGATTATGATTAATATGCAATTCTTCACTTCTTTTTCCTGGCCAAAATCCATTTGGACCTTTTTTATATTCAAATGAATTTGCAAATTTGACAACTTCTTCAGGTTTGCTAAAAAAATTATCTACTGATTGTACTTGAAAATACTTCGGTTGTTTTTTCATTTTTTAAAACTAAATTATCACAATTTTAATTTGCATCAAGAACAGCATGAAGAAACTGTTTTGTTCTTTCATTTTTTGGATCACCAAATAATTGTTCAGGTGGACCTTGTTCAAAAATTTTTCCTTCATTAAAAAAACATACCCTATCAGATATTTCTCGAGCAAAACCCATTTGATGGGTTACCATTATCATTGTAAGGTTATGTTCTTTATTTAATGATCTAATCACATTTAAAACTTCTCCAACTACTTCGGGGTCTAGGGCTGAAGTAATTTCATCTAGAAGCATTACCTTTGGTCTCATTGCCAATGCTCTTGCAATTGCAACACGTTGTTGTTGTCCTCCTGATAATCTTGATGGATGTTGGTCTTTTTTATCTGTTAAACCAACTAATTCTAATAAATCAAGAGCTCTTTCCTCCGCATCTTCTTTTTTCATTCCAAGAACTTCTACTGGAGCTTCAATACAATTTTGAAGTGCTGTCATATGAGGAAACAAATTAAATTGTTGAAACACCATGCCAATTTTTGATCTTCTTTCTCTTAAATATTTTTCATCAGCTTCAATTAATTTTCCATTTGAAGTCATATGAGTAAGTGTTTCACCATCTAAATGGATTACTCCTCCATTAATTTTTTCTAAAGTCATTAAAACTCTTAAAACAGTTGTTTTACCAGAACCTGATGGACCAATAATTGAAACCATTTCATTTTTTTTAATATCTAAATTAAGTTTATCTAGAACTACAAGGTCGCCATACTGTTTAGTTACCTCATCAAACTTAACTATAATTTCACCTGATTTTTTATTTTCCATAATCTAAACCATTATTATTGTTTAATTTTTCCTTGAGCTAAATTTACTTTAGTTTCCAATCTTCTAACCCACATAGCTGCTGGTACAGAAAGAATTAAGAATATTATACCAACCATTGTGTAAGGTTCCAAATATCTATAATTATAGCCTCCAACTGCTGTAGCAGCATGAAACAACTCTGCGACACCAATTGTTGATAATAGAGGAGTATCTTTAAAAATTCCGACTAAATAATTTCCCATTCCTGGTATCGCTATAGGAAAAGCCTGAGGCAAAACTATTCTTCTATAGGTATAAATAGTTGAGAAATTTAATGCCCTACATGCTTCCCATTGAGTTTTTGGCACACCTTCTAAGGCTCCTCTATAAACTTCAGAAAGATAAGTTCCAAAATGTAAACCAATTGTAATCATTCCACAAAGCCAAGCTGAAAGAGTTATTCCAAATTGAGGTAATACAAAGTAGACAAAGAACAATTGTATTAAAAGTGGAGTTGAACGAACAAATTCTACTATTTCTCTATTAATTATGTTTACAATTTTAAAAGGAGTTCTTTGACCTAATAGAAAAAATAAACCTACTACTAAAGCAATTGCATAACCTACTCCTGCAGCAATTATTGTGTTTAAAGTTGCCCATAGCATTTGAGGCAATATTTCATAAGCAAAATCCCATCTAAAACCCATTTCCATATAATTATGCCTTTCCTCTTCCAACTTTTTTTGCTGCTAAAACTTCTAACCATCTTAAAAAAGGAACAAGCGCAAATCTTGCCATAAAATAATAAATAAGTAATGCTGTTCCAAAACATTGAGCAGAAAGCCAAGTAATAGAATTAATTTGTTTTGCTTCAAAAGTTAAATCAACAACTGTAACCAATGCCACAAGTGCTGTTGCCTTTAAAAGTTCTACCGTTAAATTAGCGGCTGGGGGCAAGATAATAGGAAAAATCTGTGGAATAATAATTCTCTTAATTCTTTTTGCTGGGCTAAAATTAAGTGCATGTGCAGCTTCCCACTGCCCTTTGGGAACTGCTAGAATACCTCCTCTAACTATTTCAGCTCCATATGCACCAAAATTTAAACCTAGTGCAGCTACACCTGCTGTAAAAGCTTCTAATGAAATACCAAAAAAAGGTAACACATAATATGCCCAAAATAATTGAACTAATAAAGATGTCCCTCTAAAAAATTCTATATAAACAGTTGCTGTGCCTTGTATAATTGGATTCTTTGATAAACGCATTAAACCAAAAATCATTGAGATAATTACATAAAGAATTATAGAACAGACTAATACTTTAATGGTAGTGACTGTTCCTAATAACAATGTTGTTCCGTGCTCTGCTAAGAATGCAAAATAACTCACAGTATAACCTTTTGTAATTTAAAAATAATCAGG
The DNA here is from genome assembly GCA_902532195.1 of uncultured Pelagibacteraceae bacterium. Taxonomy (GTDB): domain Bacteria; phylum Pseudomonadota; class Alphaproteobacteria; order Pelagibacterales; family Pelagibacteraceae; genus Pelagibacter. Next base: position 53,744 of record CACAHE010000006.1, read on the forward strand.
CGACCTTCTTTAGTCGCCTGATTTTTTAATTATGTTAATTAATACTACTTAGTTGAACAAGCCCACTCAGTAGTCATGTCTGGAGGCGGAAGTTGAGCTTTATCATACCCATACTTACCAGCTCTCTCTAACATTTTAGCTGGATTAGCTAAAACTTTTGCTAAAGCAGCATTAAATGCTTCTCTAAATTTATCGTCACTTTTTCTAAATCCAATACCAACCACATTTACAGTTTCTTTTGGCATTAATTTAGGGTCAGTCACTTCAAATTTACCACCACTTTTTTCTTCATGTTCTTTTGCACCAAAAAAAGTTTGAACTGCCGCATCAGCTCTTCCTGCTTTCATAGCAGCAAGTATTCCTACTTCACCTTCTACTAATAACATTTGACTATCAGGTACACCAAATTTTTTAGCAGCTTCTACAGTATTGAAACCAGTACCGGTAACAAGTGTAGCTCCTGTTCTGATAACATCAGCATAGTTATTAATTCCTTTTGGATTTCCTTTAGGAACTAACATTGCATCACCAAATACTCCAATAGGATCTGAAAAGTCTATATTTTCACATCTAGTTTTTAAAATGTACATACCGCCAGTAATCATATCTGAACGATCTGCATTTATACCTGGAATTAATCCCGACCATTCAAAAACTTTAGTTTCATGTTCAGTAATTCCCATTTCTTCTAAAACAGTTAAAGCAATCATGTTAACAAAACCTAATGCTTCACCATTATCACCAGCATAAGCCCATGGCACAGCAGTACCAAAACCAAGTCTTAACTTGTGACCATCAGCTAATCTTTCAGTTAGAGTTTTCGCACTAACAGAAGAAATACTGAAAAGAAGAACAAGTAAAACTGTAATCGATTTAAAAAATTTACTCATTATTTTCTCCCTATATTTGTTAATTAAAAAAATATTTTAACAAAAAAAATTGTTGTTTGTATATAACAAATAATTCAATCAGAGGTTGATGAAACAAAAAAATTTAATTTATTTGATTAATTCAACTGCGTCACCTTGATTTATAACTCCATCACCTACTGCGGTTAAATATATCCCCATATCAAAATGATTAAATGTAGTTTTCAATGATTTTAGTAGATTTAAACTATTGTCATCTGTTTTTGGTTTAAGATTTATAGCTACACATCTAGGAATATTTTTCTTAACCTCAAAAGAAACATTGTTAATTTTTATAATTTTATTAATCCAATTTCGCTCTTCCCATGCTTCAAGACCTTCAATATAAAAGTTTCCTCTAAATCTTTGATATTCAACTTTATTATTTATCTTTGTCTCAAAATCTTTAACGCTGTTAAGATTTATTAAAGATATGGAGTTAAAAATGTTGTTTGAATGTGAAGTGTCGTAAAAAGGATGATCATTGTTTTTTAATAGAAAAATTGGTTTTATTAATGATTCTTCTAATTCTGATATTTTATTAGCTAAAGATGAAACTTCATCAGAGTTTTCAGGAGATATGGATATTATTTCTTTTCGATCAATTGTTAAGGTAAGTTTTTTATTTTCATAAATAAAGTTATATTTATTTAACACAGGAGAATTTTTTAAAGTTAAAAAATTATTTAATTTTCTTTCTTTTGGATTTTTTTCAATTGATTTAGCTTGTTGAAGATCAATTCCTCTAGAAAATGCAAAAATTCTATCGTTCGGCATTCCTAAATTTTTTTTAATATTGCATGATTTTACACTTTGAAAAGATAAAGATTTAACAGGACAGTAATGTATATATTTGATTGTACAGTTCATGACTAATATTTTCCTATTTTTTCTGATCCTCTATAAAAAATTTTTGATAATTCATCATTTGCTTTTTTTCTATTTAAAATATCTTTTTGATTCATTAATTCACTTGGGATAGCTACATTTTCATGATGATTAAATGTATCTTTTCCTCTAGCTAACTGAACATACATTTTGCCCAATACTTGGTCAACATTCGTTCCTATGTAACTTTGTACAACAAATCCTATTCTTCTATCTCTACTTTTATTTAACCCAGATCCATGAACAACCTTTGGGTGGTGAAGGGACATTTGTCCAGCTTTTAGAATTACTGGATTAGTTTTTTCAATTTTTACATTTTCTATTGTTTGTCCTCGAGTTAATAAATTATTTTCATCAAATTTTTGATTATGATGTCTTAAATTTTCTTTATGGGAACCTGCCAACATTCTCATACAGCCATTTTCTTCATTTGCATCTGTTACCGCTATCCACGCAGTTACCCAATTATGTGGCTCTAAACCAATATATTTTGCATCTTGATGAAAGCTAACAAAACCTTGCTCGTTTGCATTTTTTATAAAAAGAGTTGTTCCACATATAAGTATATTTTGACCTATTATAGATTCAACTGCGTTTAAAATTTTTGGTTTATAACAAATTTTATTAAATACTGGTGAAATTAAATGAACATAGTTTCTTCCTAATCCTTCTAATTCCTCTGGCCATTTTTTTTCGATATATTCAATTTCATCTCTTATTTCATTAGCTTCTTCTTTAGACAAAACATCGATAGGAGCAACATATCCATCTTGTTCATACTGCTTAATTTGATTAGAACTTAAATGCATTTTATAACGCAAGTTATTTATTAATTTTTTTTCCAGTCTACACTAAACATTGCTTCATTTCTTCTGAGAAAAGGTAATGTAAAAGGTCCGTTATAAGTTGCCTTAATGGGAGGTCCTTTAATTAAAATTTTATCCTCTAAAAGTTTATTTTCAAGCATATTGCTATGCTTTAGAAAATTATATTCTGATGCTCTACCAGAATAATTTATAACTGCAAAAAATCCTTCTTCTATTTTTGCTATTTTTATTTCTTGATTAGAGGGAATTGGTATTGTTTCTTTTCTAAATTTTGAAGGAAGATAAAATTGCATATAAGTTTTATTATTTTTTTTTGTTTGAGTTACAGGTATTGTCATTTTTATTTTTTCTTTTGCTACATTTTCTCCAGAAATATAATTAAAAAGCTTTCTAAAACTATTGTTGTCATTACTATTGATTACTTCGACAATTAATCGATCTGAATAATGACGAATTTCATACATATTAGTTTTATGTACTACATCATATCTAGCTTCTTCATTTGCCATTGTAATAGAATATGGGAAAAGGAAAAATAGGTAAACTATAAAACTAATTAATAATATTATTTTTTTCATTGTATTTTAAATTTTAGAAATCCATTTTTTCTTTTCTGTTTCATTTAAAAAGGAGGATTTAAATGAATTAACAAGGAGAGTTTTTACTTGTTCATGCGAAAGATTCAAAGCTACTTGTGTTTCAGTTAAATTTTTATTTAAATAACCGCCAAAATATGCAGGATCATCTGAATTCACCATAACCATTAATTTTTTATCTAGCATTTTTTTTAAATTATGTTCTTCCAGTTTATTAAATACTTTTAATTTTACATTTGAAAGTGGACATACTGTTAAAGGAATTTGACTTTTTGATAATATTTCAACCAATTTTTCATCTTTAAGACATTGAACTCCATGGTCAATTCGATGAACATTTAAAAAATTTAAAGCTTCCCAAATGTACTCTGGTGGCCCTTCTTCTCCAGCATGAGCAACTGTTATAAATTCATTTTCTAATGCTTTTTTAAATAATTTTTCAAATTTCTTAGGAGGATTACCTGTCTCTGATGAATCTAATCCAACACCAAAAATCTTATCTTTGTGGGCCAGTGCTTTATCTAAAATTTTAAAACATTCATCTTCATTTAAATGTCTTAAAAAGCACATTATAATTTTAAAACTTAAACCAAATTCTTTTTCAGCCTTTTTAAAAGCATTAAAAATTCCATTTATAACAGTATCAAAATTAATTCCCCTGTCTGTATGGGTTTGTGGATCAAAAAAAATTTCAGTATGCACTATATTATCTTCTTTGCACTTTAATATGTAGGCCCATGTGAGATCGAAAAAATCTTGTTCTTTTATTAATACTTTGGCACCCTCATAATATATTTTTAAAAAAGAGTCTAAATTACTAAAATTATAAGCTTTTTTTACATCATCTACATTTTTAAAAGGAATCTCAATATTATTTCTTTTTGCTAAAGAAAACATAAGTTCAGGTTCTAATGTTCCTTCGATATGCAAATGTAACTCAGCTTTTGGTGATTTTTTTATAAATTTTTCCAGGTTCATAAAGTCTTTCCAAATTCTCTAATGTCTTTAATCAATAAATCTGGTTGCTCTAAAGCTGCAAAATGTCCACCCTTAGGCATTTCAGTCCAACGTTTAATATTATAAATTCGCTCTACATAAGATCTTGGAGCCCATTCTAAATACTCTTTAGGAAATAAAGCTACTGCAGTAGGAACTTTTAAAGGAAGATGTTCCTTTGGCAAAGTTCTTCCACCTTCTTCTCTTCTTCCATAATAAATCCATGATGCAGTATTAAAAGTTTTAGTTACAAGATAGATCATGATATTAGATAATAAAATATCTTTTGAATAAACGCTTTCAATATCTCCATTTTTTATATCTGACCACCCTCTCATTTTTTCAATTATCCATGCTGCAACTCCAACAGGACTATCCATCATTGCATAACTTAATGTTTGTGGTTTTGTAGCTTGTTGAGTTCTATAACCATCTTCAATTCTTTGTTCTTTTTTAAATCTTTCTTGCCATTCTTTTTCTTCTTCATTTTGTGGTCCGTCTGGATGGCGGATAATAAAAATATTTACGTGTATTCCAAATAAATTTTTTGGAAAATCATATGCTAGCCAAGTTGCTATTGTTCCTCCAAAATCTCCTCCTTGGACAATATATTTTTTATATCCAAGAACTTTTGTCATTAACGAATTAAATGTAGTTGCAATTTTTCTAGGTCCTATTGGTCTTGGAGGTCTTCCAGAAAATCCATAACCAGGCAGAGATGGAACTATTACATCAAAAGCATCTTCTTCTTTTCCTCCATATTTCTCAGGATGTGCAAGCTGATCAATAATATTTAAAAATTCTATAATTGAACCAGGCCAGCCGTGACTTAATAACAAAGGTTTAGGATTTGAACCACTTCCTTTTTCATGAATAAAATGAATATCGATTCCATTAATATTAGATTTAAAATTTTTAAATTTATTTATTCTTTCTTCTGTTTTTTTCCAATCAAATTTAGTAACCCAATAAGCACAAAATTCTTTCATATAATCTAAGTTTGTTCCATAGTCCCAACCTCCATCATCGGGCATCTCGTGCCAGGGGAAGTTTTTCACTTTTGAATATATATTTTGTAAAATTTTATCTGAAATTTCTAATTTAAATGGTTTTATCATTTTAATAGTATATATATTTTTATAATTAAAATATAATTTAGTCGTGAAAAAAATTATCAATAATCCTAGTAATTTTGTTGAAGAGTCTATAGATGGGCTTATTAAATCTCATCCTGATATATATGCTTTAGCAAAAGACAATAGCAGAGTAATTACTAGAGCAAAAAAAGCTTCAAATAAAGTTGGGATTGTTACAGGTGGAGGATCGGGACACCTTCCGGTCTTTACTGGTTATGTTGGTAAAGGTTTTTTAGATGCATGTGCAATAGGATCTGTTTTTGCTTCACCATCTGTAGAACAAATGGTTTCAGCAATTAAAAATGCTGATAATGGCAACGGTGTTTTGTGCGTTATTGGAAATTACGGTGGCGATGTAATGAATTTTGAAATGGCATGTGAAATGGTTGAAGCAGAAGGTATTAAAACAAAAAAAGTAATTGTTGCTGATGATATAGCTAGCGCAAGTGAATCTGAAAAATCAAAAAGAAGAGGTATTGCAGGTATGATTTTTGTTTTTAAAATTGCGGGTGCAATTGCTGAAACAGGAGCATTGCTTGAAGAAGTTTTCAATACCACAACTGAAGCAAATGCTAATATAAGAACGCTTGGAGTTGCTTTATCTCCTTGTATATTACCAGAGGCAGGCAAACCAACATTTGAAATAAATAATGATGAGATAGAAATTGGAATGGGAATACATGGAGAACCAGGAATTAAAAGAGAAAAATTAAGACCTGCAAATGACTTGGTAGATGATCTTTATAAAAGGATTATTGATGACTCTAAATTAAAATCAAATGACAATATTGCCATAATGATAAACAGTTTAGGTGCTACACCTCTAGAGGAATTATATATTGTATCAAAAAGAGTAAATGAAAACTTATATAATTCAAAAATTAACAATATTAAAACTTATGTCGGAAGATATGCGACTTCAATGGAAATGGCAGGTATGTCAATTACAACTTTAAAACTATCAGATAAATTGAAAAAAAATCTTTTTGCTGCGAGTGAATGTCCATTTTGGAATAATTAAATGATTTCAGATAAAGAAATAGTCTGCCCAAATAATCTTTTAGATGTTGCACATAAAAAAAAAGGTGTAAACGCTGGAATAGTTAATGCTGGAAAAACTTTACCAATGTTGTCAGTTATGGATGCTGTTAAAGAAGATTTAATTGTTCCAACTTTCATTGGTGATAAAAAGGAAATACTGAAATGTGCAAGTGATCTTAAATTTGACATTTCCAAATATGATATTGTCGACGAACCTGATGAAAATAGCACAGCAAAGATTGCGGCAAAACTCGCTTCTAAAAATAAAATTAAAATAATTGTTAAAGGTCATATTCATACAGATGTATTAATGAAAGAAGTTATTAAAAAAGAATATAATCTAATTGGAAAAACAAGGTTAAGCCATATCTGGCATATGACACTAGATAAAGAAGACAAGCCTTTAATTATTACAGATGGTGCTCTTAATGTATTGCCAAATATTAAAACAAAAATGCACATATTAAAAAATGTCGTAAATTTTTCTAATAGAATTGGAATTGAAAAACCAAAAGTTGCAGTGCTATCAGCTACTGAAGAAGTTCTTGATAGTGTCCAGAGCTCATTAGATGCAAAAGAAATAACTGAGTTAGCTTTAAAAGAAAAAATAAATGCAGATGTATTTGGTCCTCTAGCGTTTGATAATAGTGTTTCAAAAAAATCAGCAGCAATCAAAGGAATAAAAAATTTAGTAGCTGGTCGAGCTGATGTTTTGTTAGTTCCTAATGTGGAAACAGGAAATGCTTTGGTTAAAATGATGATTTATTTCATGGGTGCTTGTGCCGCGGGGGTAGTAGTTGGTGGTAAAGTTCCAGTCGTTATTACAAGTAGATCTGATGAAGCGCCAGCAAGATTAGCATCTATGGCTGCTGCAGTTGTTGCATTAGATTGATTTATGATTTAAATTTTTAAAAAATTATGGCTATAAAATATTTAAAAAAATCACCAAAAACTTCATCTACAGATGACTCTAAAACAAGAGAAATTGTAGAGAATATTTTAAAAGATATAGAAAAAAAAAAAGAAGAAGGTTGTAAAGAACTGGGTAAAAAATTCGATAAATACGATGGTGAAATAATAATATCTAAGGAAAAAATTGAAGAGATAAAAAAAAATTTAGATCAAAAAACAAAAGATGATATTCAATTTTCTCACGAAAGAGTTAGAAAATTTGCTGAAGCACAATTAAAAAATTATGGCCAAGATTTTGAAGTTGAGCTTTCAGATGGTTTATATGCAGGCCAAAAACTAATACCAGTTAATACAGCTGGATGTTATGTACCAGCTGGAAGATATGCTCATATAGCATCTGCGGTAATGAGTGTAACTACTGCAAAAGTTGCTGGTGTAAAAAATATAATTGTTTGTAGTTCTCCAAAACCAAACGTAGGAGTGCACCCTTCAATTGTTTATACAGCTGATTTATGTGGTGCAGATGTAATTATGAATTTAGGAGGAGTTCAAGCAATAGCGGCAATGACAAATGGATTATTTGGTAATGCTCCAGCTGATATTTTAGTTGGTCCTGGGAATCAATTTGTTGCGGAAGCTAAAAGAATATTATTTGGTAAAGTGGGTATAGACCTTTTTGCTGGTCCTACAGAAATTGCAATTATAGCAGACGAAACAGCAGATCCAGAAATTGTTGCTTACGATTTAGTAGGACAAGCTGAACACGGTTATAATTCTCCAGCTTGGCTATTTACAAAAAGTAAAAAATTAGCTGATGATGTAATTAAAAGAGTTCCAGAATTAATTGCTGATTTACCAGATCTTCCAAAACAAAGTGCAGGAGATGCATGGAGAGATTTTGGTGAAGTTATTTTGTGTGATACTGATGAAGAAATGGCTAAAATTAGCGATCAATATGCTCCCGAGCATTTAGAAGTTCAAACTAAAAATTTAAAATGGTTTCATGATAGACTAAAAAATTATGGTTCTTTATTTATAGGAGAAGAAACAACAGTAGCCTATGGAGATAAATGTTCAGGGACAAATCATATACTTCCAACAAAAGGTGCGGGCAGATATACAGGTGGATTATTTGTAGGAAAATTTATTAAAACTTTAAGCTTTCAAAGAATGACAAAAGAATCTACCAAAGAAGTAGGAGCGGCTGCAGCAAGAATTTCAAGATATGAAGGAATGGAAGCTCATGCTAGAACTGGTGATGTAAGACTAAGAAAATATGGTTTTTCAAATTAAATTGATAATATCCAAAAATACATAACTAGATAAAACAGTCATAAATATTATAATAAAAAAATTTATAATTTTCCAAGCTTTTGATTTAATCAAATAATTTGAAAAAAATTTTGCTAAATAACCTAAAGAGAAAAAAAATAAAAAAGAAGCAATAGAAGCTCCTATTCCAAAAAGGTATTTGTGAGAAATTAAAAAGTTCTTAGAAAAATTACCTAAAAAAAAAACTGTATCAGAATATACATGTGGATTTAAATATGTAAAACCAAGAGTTTTAGCTATTATATTTTTAAGTGATAATTTATTGATTTCAAAATTAATTTCAGAATTATTATATAATGATCTTATTTTATTATAAATAAAGTGAACTAGAAAAATAAAAAGTAATATATTAAAAATTAACTCAACATTTTTAGTGAAAAAAACTCTAAAATATTCAAATAGAAATATTCCTAAAAAAATTAAAATTAAATCTGATACAGAACAAATCAAACATACTAAAAATATATATTGTTTTTTTAAACCCTGCTCCATTACAAATATATTTTGAGCTCCTATAGCTAAAATTAAACTTAAACCTGTAAAGAAACCTAAAATTAAAAAGTACATTAAAAAACTTTAATATGTAAAAAATTTTTTACTATTTCATTGAATTTTTCAGAAAGCTCAAGATGTACATTATGTGAACATCCTTCAAATATTTCTAATTTACTATTTTTTATATTTTTATTTAATGTATCAACTTGATCATAGTTGTAAGCAGTATCTTTATTTCCCCAAATAATTAATGTTTCATTATTAATATTTTTTAAATTATCTATACCTTTCCAATTTTTTAAAGCCTTTAATGCGTTGTCAGCAGCCTCTTCTGTGGTTGATTTATTTGCATTATCACACAAATAAAAATTTTTAGCTTTGTCTCCTTCAACAAACCATTTTTTTGAAATTCTGTTAGCTGTTTTTTCAATGCCTTCTTTTTTTAACTTTTCTCTAGATATATCTATTGTTTCGAACCTACCCGGTATATCTCCTACAGGCCCCGTTGCGTAACAAATTAATTTGTTTATTTTATTACCTGATAATTTTGTCATTTCCTGAACAATCATTCCTCCCATTGAATGTCCCATTAAATTAAATTTATTAATTTCTTTCTTTTCTAGAAGTTCTAATATTTTTGTTGCCATAGCATTAATACTATCGAGTGATTTTAATTTTGAACTTTCTCCAAATCCAGGTAATGCAGGAGTTATAATTCTAAAATATTTACTTAAATATTTTTTTTGTGGATCCCACATTGCTGACGATCCAAGAAATCCATGAACTAAAACTAATGGAAAACCTTCTCCTATATCATCTACGTACATCTCTTGCATAATTTATAATTTTTCATTTACAACTAAATATAATTTTCTTGGAAACTTACCTTCATCAAATTCTTCAATTAACATATTTTTAAAGCCAGAAAGTAATGATTTAATTTTATTTTCAGAAAAAAAATGAACAATAAAACCATCATTTTCAAATAAATCTTCACCTCTATGAATACCTTTTTTGTAATCCCCATCATGAGTATTTCGAACAGTATAAATATTTATTCCATTGGGTTTTAATACTCTACAAATTTCATTATTAAGATTTTTCAATTCATTACTTGTTAAAGCCATACAATAAAGCATATGGGAAAAACAAGCTTCAATGGAATTATCTTTGAAAGGTAATTTTTTTCTTATATCAAAAATATTTGTTGAAATATTTTTTGTTAAATTTTGTTTTAAAGCTTTTTGTTTAGTTATTTCTATTCCAGAAGAACTATAATCTAGTGCAGTTACGTGTATTGAATTCTTCGCAAAAAATATTGTGTCTCTTCCTAGCCCAGATCCTAACTCTAAAACTTTATTTATTTTTTTTTCTTGAAATAATTCTAGTGCTTTTTTGGCAGGTAAACTTTGCTCTAAACCAAACATCTCAGGCTTACTTGAGAAATTTTTTTCCCAATGCTGAGATTGTTGGTTTAATACTTTTGTATCCAACCTATTTAGACGGGTCTGGTACTTTTCTTAAATAAGGTTTTATAGTTTTCCAACCATTAGGATATATTTTTTTAGCTTCTTCATCCTTTACCGCTGGAACAATAACTACATCATCTCCTTTTTTCCAATTAGCTGGTGTTGCAACTTTATGTTTTGCAGTTAATTGCATAGAGTCAATTGCTCTTAAAATTTCGTGAAAGTTTCTACCAGTTGCCATTGGGTATGTAAGAAATAAACCTATTCTTTTATCAGGTCTAATAATAAAAACAGTTCTTACTGTTTCATTATCAACTGCAGTACGACCCATTGATGTACTTCCCGCATCTCCTTCTAACATGTTAAAAAGTTTTGCAACTTTTAAATCTTCATCAGCTATTATAGGATAATTTGGTTTTGTTCCTGTTACATCCTTTATATCATTTAACCATTTATTATGATCATCAACACCATCAACACTAAGTCCAATTACTTTTACATTTCTTCTATCAAAATCAGCTCTCATTCCTGCTAAAGAACCTAATTCTGTAGTACAAACTGGTGTAAAATCTTTTGGATGTGAAAACAATACGCCCCAACTATCCCCAAGCCACTCATGAAAAGATATTTCTCCTTCAGTTGTTTTAGCTTTAAAGTCTGGGCAAACACTATTTATTTTTAAAGTCATTATTCCCTCTCGTTAATATTTATTTAAAATTATTATAAGCAAGATTGATTTGCTATGCAATTTTTTATAGTGTCTAAATTACTTATGATATTTGAGCAGTTATTTGATACAAAATCTTCAACTTACACTTACATTATTTCCAGTGGAAAAGGCAGAGAAGCATTAATAATTGACCCGGTGATAGAACATACTGATGAATATATAAATGTTTTGGAAAAATTAGACTTAAAATTGGTTAAAGTAATAGACACTCACATTCACGCTGATCATATAACAGGCTTAAACGAACTTAATAAAAGAACGAATTGTACTAGAATTATGGGTGAAAAATGCAAATCTGAAGTAATCGATTTAAAAATAAAAGATAATGAAAAAATAAATGTGGAAAGTATTGAGCTTAAAGCAATTTACACTCCAGGACATACTGATTGCTCTTATAGTTATTTAATGAACGATAGAGTTTTTACCGGAGATACTCTTTTAATTAACGGTACAGGAAGAACAGA
>CACAHE010000007.1 GCA_902532195.1 uncultured Pelagibacteraceae bacterium
CAATTATTTTTTTATTTTTTGCCTCATCTTCTACTAATTTAATTGCAAATTATATACCTTCTCAAAACTCGTTATTAAATTTTTTGCCTAAAAATCTTAACCTTAAAACCTCAGGTTTTTTAATTATATTTATTGGTTTTTTTGTAGGTTTATTTTGGCTGCCAATATTAAGTCAAATAGGAATCCTGTCTTTAGTTGACACAATTGGTGCTTTTTTTGGACCAATATTTGGTATCATTATCGCTGATTATTATTTGATTAAAGAAAAAAAAATAAATAACAAAGATATATATTTATCTAATAATACTGGCGTATATTACTTTACAAATGGTTGGCAAATTAAAGCTATTTACGCACTAATTATTGGTTTTATTTTTTCAGCTTCTACAATATGGAATCCTTTTTTTAATTTTTTACAATCATTTTCATGGCTTATTGGTGCCTTGATATCTTGGATAACTTACTATCTTTTAGCAAGCGATTAAATGAAAGCTTTAGTTTATACAGGTACAGAAAAACTTGAATACAAAAATTTTAGTGACCCAAATTTAATTAATGAAGAAAGTATTGTTAAAGTGACAGCTTCAGGCATTTGTGGATCTGATATGCACGCTTATCATGGTAAAGATGAAAGAAGAATTCCACCTCTTATTCTAGGACATGAAGTTAGCGGTATAATAGACAAAGGTAATGAAAAAGGTAAAAAAGTCGTATTAAATCCTTTAATTACATGTGGAAATTGCGAATATTGTAAATCTGGAAATGAACATCTTTGTTCAAAAAGAGTTCTTCTTGGAATGAATAGGCCAATAGAAAGACAAGGAGGATTTGCAGAATTAGTCTTAGTTCCTAATAAAAATATTTATGAATTGCCAAATGACCTTGATATTAATAAAGCACCAATAGCTGAACCTACAGCAGTCTCTTTACATGCTGTTGAGCTAGGAGAAAAACATTTAAAAAAAACATTTAAAGAAGCACGTTGTTTGGTGATAGGAGGTGGTGCAATTGGTCTTTTATGTGCATTAATACTTGAAAAAATAAAAAATTGTAAAGAAATTGTTTTATCAGAACCTAACAAAAAAAGATTAGATGTATGCTCTAAAAACTTAAGCTCTAAATGTACTGTACCTAATGATAAAAGTTTAGTTGATAGTTCTTTTGATGTAGTTTTTGATACTGTGGGGCTAGAGATCACAAGACAAGATGCTATTAAAAAAGTAAAGCCTGGAGGATCTATAATTCATATCGGATTAACCCAACCTTCTGGGGTATTTGATTTTAGAAAGGCAACACTTCAAGAAGTAACATTTATAGGCACATATTGTTATACAAATAAAGATTTTGAAAATACGTTAAAATTACTTTCAAAAAATGAGATTGGTAATCTTGATTGGATTGAATTTAGGAGCTTAAGCGAAGGAGCTGAAGCATTTAAACAAATCCACGATGGATCATGCTCAGCTCCAAAAATTATACTTTTGCCTTAATTAAGAGGTTTTTTAATTGGTAAAAGTACTGTTTTTTCATTGATCAAGATACTATTTTTGTCAACCATAGGAGCAAGAATCATTACTGACCAATAAATCAAAAGGAAAAAGATAGACAAGTTTCTCAAAGTTTTTCCCCATTTCTTATGCAATTATTTGAATTAATCTTATTTTCAAATTCATTTAAAGTTTCATTTTTAACTATCCAAATAAATGATTTTTCATAAGTATTATCAGAGGCAACTTTTGTGCATTTTTTTCCTAGTTTTACAGTATGAGTACTGCAGTTTGTAAGTATAATTAAAGCTAAAAATAAAGATAAAGTTTTCATAATCACAATATATATATATAGAATTTGAACTTAGAATGTCTTAATCATGTCCAAACTTTGATAAATTATAATAATTGAAAATTTTATTTCATAGGGTATATGAAAAGAATGTTAAGGTACCTATCTATCATTTTAGTAATTTTAATATTTAATACTAAATCTTCTGCTGAAAATTTAGAGGTTTTCAAATTCACAAAAGATGAATTTAATGAATTAGAAGTTCGAAAAATAAGAGGGGCAGACTCAAAAACAACCTATTCTTTAGACACCAACAAAAATGGTAATTACCTCAAGGCAGAAGCGTCTGGTGGTGCATCAGGATTAGGCAAAGAATTAAAAATAAACTTAATAAAAACACCATATTTAAATATTACTTGGAAAGTTGAAAAAGATCTTGCCGGCATAGATGAAAAATCAAAAAAGGGTCATGATTTTGCTGCGAGAGTATTTGTTGTTAAAAAAACTGGATTAACTCCTTTATCTAATAAAGCCATAAATTATGTATTTTCAAGTAATAACAATATAAATGAATACTGGAGAAGCCCATATACAAAAAGTTCAATTGATTATGTATTATCTACAACAAAAGAAAATTTGAATGAATGGGTTACAGTAAAAGCAAATGTTAAAGATCATTTTAAAAAGCTTCATGGCCTTGATGTTGAGAATATAACAGGAATTGCTTTAATGACAGATACAGATCAGTCAAAAAAACCAGCTATAGCTTATTATCAAAATATTTATTTTTCCTCTAATTAATTAGATTGAAAATATTTTTTTAGAATTGCGCTAATAATTGATAGTATAATTGCTGCAACCACATCCTCCAAAGGTTTTGCTGCTGGGTAGCCAAAGTTCCATACAAAAACACCGATTAGCCATATCAGATATATCTTCATATTATTATTTTAAATATTTTTTAAAATATTTTTAAATAAGTTGGTCATTTTTTCTTCGTTTATACGTCCAGTATTAACATTTCTTGGGCTAGGATGATAGCAGCCTACAAGCAATATATTGTTAGGCAAATTATATTTTTCATTATGACCAAATTTAACTTTACTTCTATAATCATAGTTTGTTTTATAAAATTCAACACATGTATCAAAAGCTACTTTTCCAAGGGCTACTATAACTTTTAAATTTTTAAGTATATCAATTTCTTGACGAAAAAATTTAAAACAATTATTTAATTCTTTTTTTTCTGGTTTGTCTTCAGGAGGAACACATTTTAAAGCCGCAGTAATAAATGCATTGTTTAATTTTAAACCATCGTTTAAGTGATCAGATTTATTTTTATTTGAAATATTTGCATTATAAAGACATTTGTACAGAAAATCAGATGATTTATCGCCAGTAAACACCCTACCAGTTCTTGTTCCACCATGAGCTGCGGGAGCCAATCCAACAAAAAGAATTTTTCCTTTTATATCGCCAAATCCAGTTATTGGTTTTCCCCAATATTTTTCATTTTGATATTGCTTTCTTTTGTTTTTTACAATTTTTTTTCTAAAATTAATCAATCTTGGGCATTTTCTACAATTAATTATTTTTTTTTGTAAATTTGTAAATTTTAATTTACTCATTATCTTTTTTTTCAATAAAAAATAATGTAATAGCAAACAATACCGTCCAAGCAATACCTATAAATGCTTTTAGAATGCTTGTTTCCGAACCCCATATGTCGAGAAAAATTGCTCCAATAATTATCCCAATTATGTAAATTAGAATTAAAATATTACTTTTGCTCATTTATCTTTTGTTTTTTTATTAAAGACATTCCATTTCTTTGCTTAAATTCATATGATTCTTTGAAGCTTTCTAGCTGCCACCCGGCCATTCTTTCTTGTATCTCTTTAATATTATTTCTTTTCCAATTATCTGAAGTATTTTCATCTTTCCATAGTTTTTTTTCTTCCTCACTTCTTGCACATCCGTAACAATACCCTGTAACAGGATCAGTTCTGCAAATGCTAATACAAGGTGAAATAATCATAAAATTTAATTTATTTTTACACTTTTACACTATTATTCTCATTGGACAAATTAGTTCTATCATATATAAAACTGCAATAAATTGGGCGAGTGGCGGAATTGGTAGACGCGTTGGTCTTAGGAACCAATATGGCAACATGTGAAGGTTCGAGTCCTTTCTCGCCTACCACAGATTAAAATGAAAGTAACAGTTGAAAATAAAAAAGGACTAAATAAAAATATTAAAGTTCTTATAGATAAAAAAACCATATCTTCTTACATGGATGAAAAGTATGAAGAGGTAAAAAAAAATATTGTTCTCAAAGGTTTTAGACCAGGGAAAGTTCCTAAAGAAATTTTAAAAAAACAATTTGGACAAGCTATTTTCGGGGAAGTCTTAGACAAAGTTTTAAAAGACACAAGCACAAAAGCATTAAAAGATAATAAAATAAAACCAGCCGGACAACCTAAAATAGATTTAAAAACTTATGGTGAAGATAAGGATTTAGAATACACTATATCAGTAACTGAACTCCCTAAAATAGACATAAAATCATTAGAAAATATAAAATTTGATGAATATGTTGTTACAATAGATCCTAAAGAAACAGATAAACGAATTAGCCAAATTGCAAAATCACAAAAAAATTTTATTGAAGTTGATGATGCAAAAATTGCAAACGAAGGTGATTTAGTAGTATTTGATTATAAAGCTACAGTTGATGGAAATGATTTTAAAGGAAGTGAAGGCAAAAATACTCAAATAGAATTAGGTAAAGATTTATTTATTAAAGGATTTGATAAACAATTATTAAAAGTCAAAAAAAATGACGAGGCGAAAGTAGAAATCAAATTACCTGAAAATTTTCCAGAAAAAACTTTAATTGGAAAAAACGCAATTTTTTTATGTAAAATATTATCGGTAAAAAAACACAAAGATGTAAAGATTGATGACGAATTTGCAAAAAATCTTGGTGCTAAAGATCTTAATAATTTAAAAGAATTAATATCAAAACAAATAAATGACGAATTTAAAAATTCATTGAATTTATTATCTAACAAACAAATATTAAAACAAATTGAAAAATTTAAAATAGATGAAATACCAGAAAATTTAATCGAAGAAGAAATAAAAATTCTTTCAACAGGCATGAAAGAAGAAGAAATTAAAAAAAAGAGAAAAAATTTTGAAGATAGAGCTAAAAGCAGAATTAAAACTGGATTAATTTTAAATGAATTTGGTGAGCAGAATAAAATAAACGTAAGTGAACAGGAAATGCAATCTGAAATTCAAAAACAAATTAGTATGATGCCTGGCCAGGAAAAATTGGTACAAGAATATTATCAAAAAAATCCATCACTTTTATCAAATCTTAGAGGTTCGCTATATGAAGAAAAAATAATAAATGCCATAAAAGAAAAAGCAAAAATTAATAAAAAAGTAATTACAAAAGACGAGGCAGAACGATTGTTGAAAGAAGAAAATGAAAAAAATTTAATTGAACACGAACATCACCACCACGACCATGATCATAATCACGACCATTCTCATAAAGAAGATGAGATCAAAAATGAAGGAAAGATTGCTTCATCATCAAAAAAAGCTACAACTTCAAAAAAAGCCACAACTTCAAAAAAAGTTAAAACTTCAATAAAGAAAACTGAAAAAGTAAAAAAAGTTAGCAAAAAGTAATCACAAGTTGTATAAATATAACCGAATCGAATTATGAATAATAAAATACCTGAAGAGATGAATACATTAATTCCAATGGTAGTTGAACAATCTAGCCGTGGGGAAAGAGCTTATGATATTTATTCAAGGTTATTAAAAGAGAGAATTGTATTTGTTGTTGGACCTATAAATGACAATGTTGCATCTCTTGTTACAGCTCAACTATTATTTTTGGAATCAGAAAATCCAAAAAAAGAAATTTCACTTTATATAAATAGCCCAGGTGGTTTGGTTACTGCTGGATTAGGAATATATGATACTATGCAATATATTAAACCAGATGTTTCGACTTTGTGCATTGGTCAAGCTGCGAGTATGGGATCTTTTTTATTAGCAGCTGGCACTAAAGGAAAAAGACTTTCATTACCTAACTCTAGAATAATGGTTCATCAACCATCGGCAGGTTACCAAGGGCAAGCAACTGACATTGAAATTCATGCTAAAGAAGTTTTGGCATTAAAAAAAAGATTAAATGAAATTTATTCAAAACATACCAACAAATCTGTCAGTGAAATTAATGATGCATTAGAAAGAGATAACTTTATGACTCCAGAAAGTGCAAAAGAATTTGGTTTGATTGATAAAGTAGTAGCTCAAAGAGAATAATTCACAATATATAGATGTTTACTCAACCTGAACTTGATTACTTCAATATATTTGTAATATGATATTACAATTGATTCGTTAAAAATTTAATTTATGAGCAACAATAATAAAAATATTCTTTACTGTTCTTTTTGTGGGAAAAGCCAACACGAAGTTATAAAACTTATTGCAGGTCCAACTGTATTTATTTGTGATGAGTGTGTTGAGCTATGCATGGATATTATTAAAGAAGAAAACAAAGATACATTTGTTAAACATCAAGATGGACTGCCATCTCCAAAAGAAATATGCAATGTTTTGGACGATTATGTTATTGGGCAAGATTATGCAAAGAAAGTTTTATCTGTAGCTGTTCACAATCACTACAAAAGATTAAACTATGAAAACAAAACAAGTAAATCAGTAGAATTAGCAAAATCGAACATACTTCTTGTTGGTCCAACGGGATGTGGAAAAACATTGCTTGCTCAAACATTAGCAAGAATATTAGATGTACCTTTTACGATGGCTGATGCTACTACACTTACAGAAGCTGGATATGTCGGAGAGGATGTTGAAAATATAATTTTGAAACTTTTACAAGCAGCTGATTACAATGTAGAAAAAGCACAAAGAGGAATTGTGTATATTGATGAAGTAGATAAAATTAGTAGAAAATCTGAAAATCCATCAATTACAAGAGATGTATCTGGTGAAGGCGTCCAGCAAGCTTTATTAAAAATTATGGAAGGAACAGTAGCTAGTGTTCCGCCGCAAGGAGGAAGAAAGCATCCTCAACAAGAATTTTTACAAGTTGACACTACTAATATATTATTTATTTGTGGTGGTGCATTTGCAGGTTTAGATAAAATTATTTCGCACAGAGACAAAGGATCATCAATAGGTTTTGGTGCAAAGGTTAAAAGTTTAGATGACAAAAAAATTGGCGAATGGATGAAAGGTTTAGAGCCAGAAGACTTATTAAAATACGGATTGATACCTGAATTTATAGGTAGACTACCTATAACAGCTACTTTAGAAGATTTAGATGAATCATCACTAATAAAAATTTTACAGGAACCAAAAAATTCTTTAATAAAACAATATCAGGAGCTATTTAAATTAGAAGGAGTTAAGCTTTCATTTAAAGATAATGCAATTAAAGAAATTGCAAATAAAGCGATAAATAAAAAGACAGGAGCAAGAGGACTTAGATCTATACTTGAAAATATTCTGTTGAAATCAATGTTTGATTTACCGGGCCAAAATAATATTGCAGAAGTCATAATAGATCTAGGAGCGGCAAAAGGTCAATCAGAACCACTTATTGTTCACTCAAAAAACCCTAAAACTAAATCAGAAAAAACATCTGCAGCATAATTAACAGTTAATAAGCTATATTTATCTATTGCAAATTTTAATTTAATCTCCATATTTCACATATGGAAGTTAAACAAAATTTACCCCTATTACCGCTTAGAGATATTGTGGTCTTTCCTAGCATGGTTATTCCTTTGTTTGTTGGAAGAGACAAATCAATAACAGCTTTAAATGAAGTAATGAAAAATAATAAAAAAATTATTTTAGTTACACAAAAAAATTCAGAGGTCGATGACCCTAGTAGAAATGATTTATTTAATTTTGGATGTGAGAGTACTATTTTACAATTACTTAAATTACCCGATGGAACAGTAAAAGTTTTAGTGGAAGGGTTAAAAAGAGTTAAAATTGTAGATTTTAAAGATCAAGAGAAATTTATCAATTGTGTATATGAATATCAAAATGATATTTTAGATGCAGAAGAAAATTTAAGCCCACTAGCGTCAATAGCAGTTAGAAGATTAGAAAAACTTAATTCAATAAATAAAAAAATTTCTTCAGAAACAATAAATACTATTAAGCAGCTGAAAGATCCAAGCAAAATAGCTGACAATATAGCCTCACATTTAAATTGTACAATTTCTGAAAAACAACAAATTTTTGAGACTAATGATGTTAAAAAAAGATTAAATGGAGTCATTAAAATCATGGAAAATGAAACCAGCATTATTGGTGTAGAAAAAAGAATTAGGGGAAGAGTTAAAACTCAAATGGAAAAAACACAAAGAGAATATTATTTAAATGAACAGCTAAAAGCTATTCAAAAAGAACTTGGCGAAATAGAAGATGGAAAAGATGAAACATCAAATCTTAATAAAGCAATTTTAAAAGCTAAAATGCCTAAAGAAGTGCAAAAAAAATGTATGCAAGAGTTAAAAAAATTAAAAAATATGAGTCCGATGTCAGCCGAAGCAACTGTAGTAAGAAATTATCTAGATTGGATGATAGATTTACCTTGGTATAAAAAAGATAAAGTTGATATTGATTTAAACAAAGCACTAAAAACTTTAGACGAAGATCATTATGGATTAGAAAAAGTAAA
The DNA here is from genome assembly GCA_902532195.1 of uncultured Pelagibacteraceae bacterium. Taxonomy (GTDB): domain Bacteria; phylum Pseudomonadota; class Alphaproteobacteria; order Pelagibacterales; family Pelagibacteraceae; genus Pelagibacter. Next base: position 8,535 of record CACAHE010000007.1, read on the forward strand.
AGAAAGAATTATTGAATTTTTAGCTGTTCAAAAAAGAATGGAAAAAATTAAAGGACCTATTCTGTGTCTAATAGGACCACCAGGAGTAGGAAAAACATCTTTAGGAAAATCAATTGCAAAAGCAACCAACAGACAGTTTGTAAGAATGTCTCTAGGTGGCGTAAGAGACGAAGCAGAAATAAGAGGACACAGAAGAACGTATATTGGATCTCTACCTGGTAAAATTATTCAATTAATGAAAAAAGCTGGTACAAAAAATCCATTAATTTTATTAGATGAAATCGACAAAGTCGGTAATGATTATAGAGGTGACCCTTCGTCAGCATTGTTGGAAGCCTTAGATCCAGAACAAAATTCAACTTTTAATGATCACTATCTTGAAGTTGATTATGACTTGTCAGATGTTATGTTTGTAACTACTGCAAATACTTTAAATATATTACCTCCACTTTTAGATAGAATGGAAATAATTAGAATTCCTGGATACACAGAAGATGAAAAAATTAATATAGCTAATAAATACTTGCTTCCAAAACAAGTTAAAGAAAATGGAGTAAAAGAAAAAGAACTTGAATTTTCTAATGAAACAATAAAAGAGATAATAAGAAATTATACAAGAGAATCTGGTGTTAGGAACTTAGAAAGAGAAATCTCAAAAGTTGCAAGAAAAGTAGTTAAACAAGTTGTAAATAAAGAAAAAGAAAAAGTAATTGTTAATGAAAAAAATATTTCTGATTTTTTAGGTGTAAAAAAATTCAAATACGGTGAATTAGAAACTCTAGATAGAGTTGGTATAGTTACTGGTTTAGCTTGGACTGAATTTGGTGGAGAAATTTTGAAAATTGAAACAGTTCATATGCCTGGAAAAGGAAAAATGCAAATAACAGGTAAACTTGGTGATGTTATGCAAGAGTCAGTTAAAGCAGCTAAATCATTTGTTAGATCCAAGAGTTTAGAATATGGAATTATTCCCCCTTTATTTGAAAAAAAGGACTTTCATATACATGTTCCTGAAGGTGCTACTCCAAAAGATGGTCCATCAGCAGGTGTTGGAATGGTCACTTCAATAGTTTCTTCAATAACAAGCAATCCAGTTGATAGGAAAATTGCAATGACAGGAGAAGTTACAATTACAGGACAAGTTCTTCCAATAGGCGGTTTAAAAGAAAAATTACTTGCAGCTCATCGCGCTGGAATTCAAAAGGTTATCATTCCAAAAGATAATGAAAAGGATTTGGTTGATATACCAAAAAAAGTTAAAGAGGATATAAAGATAGTTGCAGTAGAAACTGTTGATGAAGTGTTGAAAATTGCACTGAAAAATGATTTGAAAAAAATCGAGTGGACTGAAGTAGAAAATTTATCGAAATCTAAAAAAGAAGATAAATCACAAGCTAGTATTCAATAAATTCTAATTTACATTATATTTACGTTGATGTAATAGTACTCTGTTTTTGGGCGGTTAGCTCAGTTGGTAGAGCATCTCGTTTACACCGAGGGGGTCAAAGGTTCGAGTCCTTTACTGCCCACCAAAACTCGGGGGTGTAGCTCAGTTGGTTAGAGCGATCGCCTGTCACGCGATAGGTCGCGGGTTCGAGTCCCGTCACTCCCGCCAAAAATTGATAATAGTTCTCAGTTAATAAAATCCAATATTGCTTAAGTCACTTAGAACGTGACTAAATTACACTGTAATTTGATATAAAATTATCTATATCTAACAATAATAACATAAGTATAACGCAGTATTAAATAGCTTTAATAAAATTAAAAAACAATTATAATATGATTCTTATCAGAATTTTCTTATTCAAAGATTTATTAAATTAATAAAAAATATTATGCTTGCGGATTTTTTAAAAGATTATTTTCCAATAATTTTATTCTTAATCATCGCTCTTGGATTAAGTTTTGCATTTGTTATATTAAATTTTTTACTTTCCCCAAAAAAACCTGATCCAGAAAAGTTATCTGCTTACGAGTGTGGTTTTGAACCCTTTAATGACTCTAGAATGGAATTTGATGTTAGATTTTATTTAGTGGCAATATTATTTATTATTTTTGATTTAGAAATAGCATTTTTATTTCCTTGGGCTATCACACTAGGCAAAATCGGCTTATTAGGTTTTACATCTATGATGATATTTCTATTTATTTTAACAGTTGGATTTATTTACGAATGGAAGAAAGGAGCTTTAGATTGGGAATAAAAAATGATTTCTAAAGAAAAAAAAATACCTGACGAATTTAAAAAACTAGCAAAAGATTTTAGTGAAAACGGATTTATAACTACATCTTTAGATAATTTAGCAAATTGGGCTAGGACAGGTTCATTACACTGGATGACATTTGGTTTGGCTTGTTGTGCTGTAGAAATGATGCAAACATCCATGCCTCGTTATGATCTTGAAAGATTTGGAGCAGCTCCAAGAGGTTCACCAAGACAATCGGATGTAATGATAGTTGCTGGAACTTTAACAAACAAAATGGCTCCAGCATTAAGAAAAGTTTATGACCAAATGCCCGAACCTAGATATGTTATATCGATGGGCAGTTGCGCTAATGGTGGTGGTTATTACCATTATTCTTATTCTGTCGTGAGAGGTTGTGACAGGATAGTTCCAGTTGATATATATGTACCTGGTTGTCCTCCCTCTGCTGAAGCTCTATTATATGGAATATTACAACTTCAAAAAAAAATAAGAAGACAAGGATCAATTGAAAGATAATTATTAAAATGAGTAATTTAATTGACCTTGAAAAAAAAATTAATTCCGAGCTTACTACAAAAATAAATAGTTCAAAAATAAGTCATGAGCAAATTTATTTGAATGTTGATAGCCCAGATTTAATTGAAGTTTTATCTTTTCTAAAAACAAACAACCAAACTAAATTTAAACAATTAACGGACATAACCGCAGTAGATTATCCAGAAAATTCAAAAAGATTTAAACTTGTATATTTACTTTTAAGTCATGAATTTAATAATAGAATGCTTTTAGATTGTTTTATAAATGAAAATGAAATTGTTCCATCTTTAACACCTTTATATCCAGCAGCAAATTGGATGGAAAGAGAAGTATTTGATATGTATGGAATTAAATTTAAAGATCATCCTGATCTTAGAAGAATTTTAACAGACTATGGTTTTGAAGGTCATCCACTCAGAAAGGATTTTCCCCTGACCGGTCATAATGAAGTTAGATATAGCGAAGACAAAAAAAAAGTTGTTTATGAGTCAGTTAAACTAGAGCAAAATTATAGAGATTTTGATTATGAAAGTCCTTGGGAAGGAACAAAATATATAAAAAAACAAATTAAAGAAAATGACTAAAGAAACTAAAACTTTAAATTTAAATTTTGGACCACAGCATCCAGCTGCCCATGGTGTTCTAAGATTAATTTTAGAATTAGATGGTGAAGTTGTTGAAAAAGCTGATCCACATATTGGTTTATTACATCGTGGAACAGAAAAATTGATTGAAAATAAAACTTATTCCCAAGCAGTACCTTATTTTGATAGGCTTGATTACGTTGCACCAATGAATCAAGAACATGCTTTTGCATTAGCTATAGAAAAAATTTTAAAAATCGAAGTACCTATTAGAGCTAAGTTTATAAGAGTTATGTTTTGTGAAATTGGAAGAATATTAAGCCACCTTCTAAATATTACAACCCAAGCTTTAGACGTAGGCGCACTCACCCCATCCTTATGGGGTTTTGAAGAAAGAGAAACTTTAATGACTTTCTATGAAAAAGTTTCTGGGTCCAGACTTCATGCTAATTATTTTAGAGCCGGAGGAGTTCATCAAGATCTTCCCAGAGGATTAGATCAAGAAATATCTGACTTTTGTAAAAAATTTCCAAAATCAATTGATGAGCTAGAGTATCTTCTAACCGATAATAGAATATTTAAACAAAGAAATGTTGATATAGGCGTTGTTTCAAAAGCAGACGCATTAGATTACTCATTCTCTGGTGTAATGTTAAGAGGTTCAGGAGTTCCATGGGACTTAAGAAAGTCTCAACCCTACGAATGCTATGATCAAATGGAATTTAAAATTCCAATAGGAAAAAATGGAGATTGCTACGATAGATATCTTTGCAGAATTGAGGAAATGAGAGAAAGTATAAAGATAATTAATCAATGTTTAGACAAAATGCCTAAAGGTCCTATCAAAACAATGGATGGGAAGATAAGCCCTCCACCAAAAAAAGAATTAAAAGAGTCTATGGAAGCATTAATACATCATTTTAAACTTTTTACTGAAGGGTTTCATGTTGATAAAGATGAAATTTACACTGCTGTTGAAGCTCCAAAAGGAGAATTTGGTGTTTATCTTATTTCTGATGGTTCAAATAAACCATACAAATGTAAAATTAGAGCACCAGGTTTTTCACATTTGCAAGCAATGGATTATTTAATCAAAGGTCACATGTTAGCAGATGTACCAGCGGTTCTAGGTTCATTAGATGTAGTTTTTGGAGAGATAGATAGATGAGTATAAAAAAAATATCAAAGGAACAACCAGAAAAATTTGAATTTAATTCAAAAAACTTAGATTTAGCAAAAAAAATAATAGATAATTATCCTGAGGGCAAACAACAGAGTGCTGTAATGGCATTGTTATATATTGCTCAAAGTCAAAATAATAATTGGATACCTTTAATAGCCATGAAATATATAGCTAAATTTTTAAAAATTCCTTACATTCAAGTTTATGAAGTAGCTACATTCTACTCTATGTATAATTTATCACCAGTAGGCAAATATTTCATACAAGTTTGCACAACAACCCCTTGTATGATCAGAGGTGCATATAATTTAGTTGAAATATGTAAAAGAAAAATTTCTGAAAAAGAAAAAAATTTATCTGAAAATAAAATATGCTCTTGGACTGAGGTTGAGTGCTTAGGTGCTTGTATAAATGCACCCATGATGCAAATTAATGATGATTATTATGAAGATTTAAATGAAGAAAAAACAGAGAAAATAATCGATAAAATTCTAAATGGAGAGACTCCTAAACCTGGATCTTACAAGGGAAGAAAAAATTCAGAACCTGAAAATAATCGTAAAACTTTACTTGGGGTAAAAAATGCTTAGAGATGAAGATAGAATTTTTCAAAATCTATACAATGACAGTGGTATTGACATAGAGTCCTCTAAAAAAAGAGGTGATTGGCTAAACTCCAAGGAAATTATTAGTAAAGGAAAAGATTGGATAATAAATGAAATAAAAAGCTCTGAATTAAGAGGTAGAGGTGGAGCTGGTTTCCCAACAGGATTAAAATGGTCTTTTGCTCCTAAAGAAGTTGGATCAAGACCCCATTATTTAGTTATTAATGCTGACGAGTCTGAACCAGGAACCTGTAAAGATAGAGATTTATTAAGGTTTGAACCTCACAAACTTATTGAAGGATGTTTGATTGCATCTTATGCAATAAGTGCTCATATTTGTTATATTTATATTAGAGGGGAATATATAAATGAAGGAAAGATTTTACAAAACGCAATAAATGAAGCGTATGAAAATAAACTTCTTGGAAAAAATGCTTCAGATACTGGTTGGGATTTAGATATTTATATTCATTATGGTGCTGGAGCATACATTTGTGGAGAAGAAACTGCTTTACTTGAAAGTATAGAAGGAAAAAAAGGACAACCTAGATTAAAACCACCTTTTCCCGCTCTTGTTGGACTTTATGGCTGCCCAACCATTGTAAATAATGTTGAGACTATTGCAGTTGTTCCCACTATATTAAAAAAAGGATCTAAATGGTTTTCATCCATTGGTAGACCTAAGAATACTGGAACAAAAATATTTTGTATATCTGGAAATGTAAACAATCCATGTAATGTAGAAGAAGAAATGGGAATACCATTAAAAGAATTAATTGAAAAACATGCTGGAGGTGTGGTTGGAGGATGGGATAACTTAAAAGCTGTAATCCCAGGAGGATCTTCAATGCCTCTTCTACCAAAAAAAATATGCGAAACTATAAAAATGGATTTTGACTCTTTGGTAGAGGAAAAAAGTGGCCTAGGAACAGCTGGTATAGTTGTAATAAATAAAGACCAAGACATTATTAAATGTATGGCTCGTATAGCAAAATTTTATAAACATGAGAGTTGTGGACAATGTACTCCATGCAGAGAAGGTACTGGTTGGATGTGGAGGATGTTAGAAAGAATGTCCATAGGTGAAGCATCTAGGGAAGAAGTAGAAATGTTAATGGATGTAACTAAACAAATTGAAGGTCATACAATTTGTGCATTTGGTGAGGGAGCAGCTTGGCCCGTACAAGGTCTTCTCCGTCACTTTAAAAAAGAAATAATTAAAAAAAATAATTTTAATCCATTAATTAAGACAAATAAAAAAATACCATATTTAGTTGATCAACATTTATTAGAAAAATAAAATGCTTAAAGTTAAAATAAATGAAAAAGAAATAGAGGTAGAAGAGGGACTTACAATTCTTCAAGCTTGTGAATTGGCTGGAAATGAAATTCCGAGATTTTGTTATCACGAAAAACTTTCAATTGCGGGCAATTGTAGAATGTGTTTAGTTGAAGTAGAAAAATCACTTAAACCAGTAGCATCATGTGCAATGCCAGTTACTGAGGGCATGAATATCAAAACAAATACTCCTATGGTTGAAAAAGCACGTCAAGGTGTGATGGAATTTTTATTAGCCAATCATCCTCTAGATTGTCCAGTTTGTGATCAAGGTGGTGAATGCGATCTACAAGATCAATCAATGTTTTATGGTGTCGATAAATCTAGATATAATGAAAATAAAAGAGCTGTTCCTGAAAAATACATGGGACCATTAATCAAAACTCAAATGACAAGATGTATTCATTGTACAAGATGCATAAGATTTGCAACTGAGATTGCGGGTGTTCCCGAACTAGGAGCAATAGGCAGAGGAGAAGATATGCAAATTACAACATATTTAGAAGAGTCTATGAAATCTGAATTATCTGCCAATGTAATTGATTTATGCCCAGTTGGTGCTCTTACATCAAAACCATATGTTTTTGAAGCAAGACCTTGGGAATTAAAAAAAACTGAAACAATAGACGTAATGGATGCAGTAGGTTCTAATATTAGAGTTGATACTTATGGTTGGGAAGTAAAAAGAGTCCTTCCTAGAATTAATGAAGATATTAATGAGGAGTGGATATCCGATAAAACTAGATATGCATGTGATGGATTAAAAAATCAACGAATTGATACTCCTTATATAAAAATAAATGATGAATTTAAAAAAACATCTTGGGATACGGCATATAAAAAAATAGTAGAAAAAATAAAAAACACAGAACCAGATAAGATTGTTGGATTAACCGGAGATCTTGCAAATATGGAAACTCTATTTATAGTTAAAGAATTTTTTAATAAGACAATTAAATCAAATTTTCTAGATTCTAGAACTGATAATTTTTATGTTAATATTAATGACCGAAAAAACTATATATTTAACACATCTATAAATGGCATAGAAGAAAGTGATCTTATAATACTTATTGGAACTAACCCGAGACATGAAGCAACAATATTAAATTCAAGAATAAGAAAGGCTTATGTAAAAAATAAAACTAAAATATACTCTTTCGGTGATGTTGGGGATTTAACCTATCCTTATGAGATAGTTAATAATTCAACTAATGAAGTTAAAAAAATATTTGAAAATTCAAGCGAATTATCTAATAAAATCAAAAATTCTAAGAAACCTATTATTATAATTGGTCAATCAGCATTAAAAAGTAAATCAGCAAAATTTATTTTTGAAGGATTTAAAAAATATTTAATAGAAAATAACAAATTATCAGATGAATGGATTTCTTTAAATATTATTTCTAATCACGCTTCTACTGTTGGTTCATATGATTTAGATATTATAGATACAAATATAGGTGAGAATAAGACTATAGAATTAATTAAAAATAATTTATTCGAAATATTGTTTCTAGTGGGTCAAGATAATTTAAATTTTGATAAAAAAAATAAATTTATTATTTATATAGGTAGCCATGGTGACAAAGGAGCTGAAATTGCAGATGTTGTTTTGCCAGGATCAACATATACTGAACAAGAAGGTTATTTTACTAATCTTGAAGGAAAAATTCAAAAAGCCTATAAAGCTTCTTACCCCCCAGGTGACGCCAAAGAAGATTGGTTAATATTTAATGAATTATCAGCATTAATAAAAAGAAAGAAACTTTTTAAAGATAAAACAGAACTTATAGATAGCATGATGAATTTTATGAAATTTAACAAAAAAAATAACTTTAAAGAAATAATCGAAGCTGAATTTGTAGAAGAAAAAATTATTATTGATCCAATAGATTATTACTACTCTAATGCAATATCTAGATCATCTAAAACTATGAATGATTGCAGAAATGAAAAAATAAATTCAAAAAAAACAGGAACCGAAGGATAATGATAGATTACTTTTTTCAACTTTTAGATCATACTTATAAAATATTATTTTTATTAATTCCTGTACTTGTATCAGTAGCTATGGTCGTATGGCTTGATAGAAGAGTTTGGGCATTTGTTCAAAAAAGAAGAGGACCAAATGTAGTTGGCCCATTTGGTTTACTTCAATCACTTGCAGATGCTTTAAAATATATATTTAAAGAAATTATTATCCCAGCTAGTGCTAATAAAGTTATTTTTATTTTAGCACCAATTGTAACTATGACTTTAGCATTAGTTGCATGGGCAGTTATCCCATTTAGTAATGAATTCGTCTTAGCAGACATTAATGTAGGAATTTTATATTTATTTGCTATCTCTTCGTTGGGTGTTTATGGAATTATTATGGGAGGCTGGGCATCAAATTCTAAATATCCTTTTCTAGGAGCAATAAGATCAGCAGCACAAATGGTTTCTTACGAAGTATCAATAGGAGTAATTATTATTAATGTTTTACTTATAGTTGGATCATTAAATTTAACTGATATCGTTTTAGCCCAATCAAAAATTTGGTTTATAATACCATTATTTCCAATGTTTATTATTTTTTTTATATCAGCTCTTGCTGAAACCAATAGACCACCATTTGACCTGCCAGAAGCCGAAGCAGAATTAGTTGCAGGATATCAAACAGAGTATTCTGGAATGATGTATGCAATGTTTTGGCTGGGAGAATACGCAAATATTTTATTAATGTGTGCGATGGGTTCAATTCTTTTTTTAGGTGGATGGCTCTCTCCGATTGAATTATATCCATTTAATTTAGTGCCAAGTCCAATTTGGCTTATTTTGAAAATTTTAATGTTATTTATAATTTTTGCATTAGTTAAAGCAATAGTTCCAAGATATAGATACGATCAATTAATGAAATTAGGTTGGAAAATATTTCTTCCTTTTTCACTATTATGGGTGGTATTAACATCAAGTTACTTATTTTATTTTGATTTATTACCAAAAAATTAATTATGAAAATTTCAAGATTTATAAAAACAATTTTTTTAACTGACTTTATTTCAGGCTTGATTATTGCAATAAAACAAATATTTCAGCCAAAGAAAACAATAAATTATCCTTTCGAAAAAGGTAAAATTAGTCCAAGATTTAGAGGAGAGCATGCTCTTAGAAGATATCCAAATGGCGAAGAAAGGTGTATTGCATGTAAATTATGTGAAGCAGTTTGTCCTGCACAAGCAATAACCATTGAGTCAACAGAAAGAGAAGATGGTAGTAGAAAAACTACTAGATATGACATTGATATGATGAAATGTATCTATTGTGGTTTGTGTGAAGAATCTTGTCCTGTGGATGCAATTGTTCAAGGACCAAATTTTGAATTTTCAACAGAAACAAGAGAAGAGTTATATTATAATAAAGAAAAACTTCTTGATAATGGAGATAGATGGGAAAGTATATTGGCTGCCAATATAAAAGCCGATAATCCATATAGATAGTATAATGATAATTCATTCAATATTTTTTTATTTTTTTGCAACAATTGCAATAATTTCAGCAATAATGGTTACAGCTTCAAAAAATACCGTACATTCAGTTTTTTTTTTAATTTTAGATTTTATTACTATTTCTTGCTTATTTATAATGATTGGAGCAGAGTTTTTGGGAATGATAATGCTAATTGTTTATGTCGGAGCAGTTGCAGTATTATTTTTATTTGTAGTGATGATGTTAAATGTTTCTCAGCAAAAAAATACTTGGTTTTCATCTGAAAAAAGCTCTACCCATATTCCATTTGGTCTTTTGATAAGTTTAATAATATTTATAGAACTTATCATTGTAGTAGGTGGGTGGAAATTTAAACCTGATTTAATTCAATCTTATTCATCAATTGGTGTAAATTTAAATGAAACAAACACCCACTCAATTGGTAATGTTTTGTATACAGATTACATACACCTTTTTCAACTTGGTGGTATGATTTTATTAGTTTCGATGATTGGAGCAATTGTTTTAACATTTAGAACTAGAGTTGGAGTAAAAAGACAAAGTTATATCAAACAGATTTCACGTGAAAAAGATACTGCAGTAGAACTTGTAAATGTTGAAAGTAAAAAGGGAGTAAAAATTGATGTTTGATATAGGAATTGGTCATTATCTTATCCTAGGTGCAATTATTTTTACTATAGGAGTTGTTGGTATATTTCTTAATAGAAAAAATATCATTGTTATTTTAATGAGTATTGAACTAATTTTATTGGCTGTAAATATTAATTTAGTTTCTTTTTCAATATTTATGAGCGATATAACAGGCCAAATATTTACTTTATATATTTTAACTGTTGCCGCAGCAGAAGCAGCTATAGGTTTAGCTATAATAGTTGCTTATTATAGAAATTCTGGAACCATAAGAGTTGAAGAGATAGATAAACTTAAAGGCTAATATGGAACAATTAATCATTTTTTTACCTTTTATAGGAGCCTTACTATCAGGTTTTTTTGGTAAATATTTAGGAGATAGAGTTTCAGAGATACTTACAAGTTTATTTGTATCTATTGCAGCAATCCTTTCAATTATTATTTTTTATAATGTAATTTTTTTTGACTACATAAATAATATTACAATTTTTACATGGATAAACTCTGGTTCCTTAAATGTAAATTGGTCAATTAAAATTGATGCGCTCTCATCTGTAATGTTGGTAGTAGTAACTATGATTTCTTCGTTGGTGCATATTTACTCAATCGGATATATGTCGCACGATCCTCATAAAACTAGATTTATGGCTTATTTGTCCCTTTTTACATTTGCCATGTTAACTTTAGTAAGCTCTGATAATTTTCTGCAACTTTTTTTTGGATGGGAGGGTGTTGGCCTTTGTTCTTATTTTTTAATAGGTTTTTGGTATAAAAAAGAAAGTGCTAATGCTGCAGCAATCAAAGCATTTATTGTAAATAGAGTTGGAGATTTTGGATTTGCATTAGGAATATTTTTAATTTTTTATTTATTTGGCACTGTTAATTATGCTGAAGTTTTTGAATTAATACCTCAAATATCTGACAAAAAGTTAAATTTTTTCGGTATTAATGTAAATGCTATTAATTTAATTTGTATATTGCTTTTTATTGGAGCAATGGGAAAGTCAGCTCAATTTCTTTTACATACATGGCTACCAGATGCAATGGAAGGACCTACTCCTGTATCTGCATTAATCCATGCCGCAACAATGGTGACAGCTGGAATTTTTTTAGTAGTGAGATGTTCTCCAATATATGAATATTCATTATTAGCGCAAAACTTAATTACTATTGTAGGCATGACAACTGCTTTTTTTGCTGCAAGTGTTGCTTTGGTTCAAAATGATATTAAAAAAATTATAGCTTATTCAACATGCAGTCAACTTGGCTATATGTTTTTTGCAGCTGGAGTTGGAGCATATAATGTTGCTATGTTTCATCTATTTACACATGCATTTTTTAAGGCTCTTCTATTCTTAGGATCAGGATCTGTCATACATTCTTTTAAAGATGAACAAGACATAACAAAAATGGGAGGAGTTTGGAAAAAATTACCCTACACATGGATATTAATGTTAATAGGAACTTTAGCATTAACCGGTTTCCCATTCTTCTCAGGTTTTTATTCAAAAGATGCAATAATTGAATTTTCTTATCTTAGAGGAAGTTCATTAGGATATTTTGCTTCTAGCATAGGTATATTAACAGCATTTCTAACATCTATATATTCATGGAGGTTAATGTTTTTTACATTTCACGGATCATACAATAATAGAAAAATAAATTTTGAAAAAATACATGAGTCATCATTTATAATGATAGTACCACTTATAATACTAGCTGTTGGTGCAATTTTTTCAGGCTATGTATTTAAAGATATTTTTATTGGTGAATTTAGCAGTCAAAATTTTTGGTTAAATTCAATAAAATTTTTAAAACCTTTAAGTACTCAACATCCACCTATATGGTTTATTTTATTAACACCTTTGCTTGTTATTCTATCTATACCTATTTCATATTATTTATTTAATAAAAATAAAAATATAACAAAAATATTAGTTGAAAATAATAAACCATTATATTTATTCCTAAAAAACAAATGGTATTTTGATGAGTTGTATGAATTTTTATTTATTAAAACTTTAAAAAAAATAGGTTTGTACTTCTGGAAAAAAATAGATTTAAGATTTATAGATAGATTTGGGCCTGACGGCATAGCTAGTTTAATAAAAAATTTTTCTTTTATTGCTGTTAAATTTCAAAGTGGATTTATATATCAATATGCATTTATAATGTTGCTTGGTTTTTCATTATTATTAACTTTCTTAATAATTAAATAAATGGATTATCCAATATTATCTTCATTAATTTTATTACCTTCTATAGGTGCTTTATTTATTTTTTTTACGAAATCAGATCTTAATGAGGCAAGAAGCAGTAAATATATTGCTTTATTTGTTTCATTTTTAAATTTATTTCTCTCTTTATATTTGTGGTATTTATTTGACCAAAGTATTTCGATATTTCAATTTGTTGAAAATCGTGAATGGTTAGGCTTTATAAATTATAAAGTTGGTATTGATGGTATTTCAATTTTATTTGTTATTCTAACTACTTTTATTACTCCACTATGTATTGTTTCAGTTAACAATACTATTAAAAATAAATTAAAAGAATTTCTAATAGCTATTTTATTGATGGAAACATTAATGATTGGTGTTTTTTGTTCTCTAGATTTAGTTATATTTTATTTATTCTTCGAAGGCGGTCTTATCCCAATGTTTTTAATAATTGGAATATGGGGAGGCGAAAGAAGGGTATATTCAGCTTTTAAGTTTTTTCTTTATACATTGTTAGGATCAGTTTTAATGTTAATTGCTATTATTTCAATTTACTGGATTAATGGAACAACCGATGTAACTGAACTTTATAAATTAGGAATAGATTCAAAATATCAAAATTTATTATGGTTAGCCTTTTTTAGTTCATTTGCAGTTAAAACTCCAATGTGGCCAGTCCATACCTGGTTGCCAGATGCCCATGTTGAAGCACCAACTGCTGGATCTGTTCTTTTAGCTGCGATATTACTTAAAATGGCCGGATACGGCTTTATAAGATTTTCACTCGGACTTTTTCCTATTGCGTCAGATTTTTTCGTACCATTGATTTATTCATTAAGTTTAATCGCAATTATTTACACTTCTTTAGTTGCTTTAATGCAAGAAGATATGAAAAAATTAATTGCTTATTCTTCAGTTGCTCACATGGGATTTGTAACACTTGGAATTTTTACATTTACGAAACAAGGTATAGAAGGAAGTATTTTTCAAATGTTAAGCCACGGTTTAATCTCAGCAGCACTATTTCTATGCGTTGGCGTTATATATGATCGAATGCATACTAGATTAATAAATGATTATGGTGGCTTAGTATCAGTAATGCCTAAATACGCAGTCTTATTAATGATTTTTACATTAGGTGCTATCGGATTACCAGGAACTAGCGGGTTTGTGGGAGAATTTTTAATCTTAATTGGAGCATTTAAAAAAAGTTTTATAGTTGCATCAATAGCTTCTTTAGGAATAATTTTAGCTGCTGCTTACATGTTGTGGCTATATAAAAGAGTTATATTTGGAAGTATTAAAAGAGATGATTTAAAAAAAATATTAGATTTAAATAAATCTGAAATATTTATTTTATCATCTTTAACCATTCCAATTTTATTTTTTGGTTTTTATCCAGAGCCTATTATTAATACAATTGAAGTTTCAGTAGCCGATTTAATTGATTATTGTAATTCAAAAATGTTGGAGCAAAAAAAATGATTAATTTAAATTTTGTATTTCCTGAAATTTTTATTTCATTATCTTTGATGTTTTTACTAATGCTTGGTGTTTTTAAAAAAAATAGTTCAGTAATAATTTATAATTTAAGTATAATTTCTTTAATAATTACTTTAGCTCTAATCTTAAATCGACCAATTGATAAAGATATTTATTTATTTATGGATGCATATAAAATTGATTATTTATCAAACTTTATGAAAATTTTAACAGTTTTGTCTGCTATACTTGTTATGTTTGCATCAAAAAAATATATTCAATCATTAAACATTTTTAATATTGAGTATCCCGTCTTACTACTATCATCAATAGTAGGAATGATGGTTATGATCAGCTCAAATGATTTGATTGTTTTTTATATGGGCCTGGAACTTCAGTCACTTTCTTTATACGTACTAGCCTCCTATAACAGAGACAATTTATTATCCTCAGAGTCTGGTGTAAAATATTTTGTATTAAGTGCCTTATCATCCGGTCTACTTTTGTACGGATGTTCATTAATATATGGTTTTACCGGTTCTACAAATTTTGATTTTATAATGAACAACTTAAATAATAATAATTATATTTTGTCTTCAGGAATTGTATTTGTATTAGTTGGATTGGCATTTAAAATATCTGCAGTACCATTTCATATGTGGGCCCCTGATGTATACCAGGGCTCTCCAACATCTGTTACATCTTTTTTTGCAATACTACCAAAAATAGCAGCACTAGCTGTTTTTATAAGATTTTTATATGTCCCATTCATATATGTAGTCGATCAATGGCAAACGATAATTGTTTTTTTATCAATTGCATCAATGTTATTTGGTGCAATTGCAGCAATAGGTCAAAAAAATTTAAAACGTTTAGTTGCTTATAGTTCAATTGGTCACATGGGATATGCTCTTGCAGGTCTAGCAGTGAATTCTAACGAAGGTATAAAAAGTTCAGTATTATATATAACTATTTATGTTTTTATGAATTTAGGATTTTTTTGTTGTTTATTTATGTTAAAGAAAAATGATAAATATTATGAAAATATTGACGATTTGTCTGGAATTTCAAAAAATCATCCATTTTTATCTTTTTGTTTTTTAATAATTCTTTTTTCTTTAGCAGGAATTCCTCCATTAGCCGGTTTCTTTGCAAAGTTTTATATTT
This sequence comes from uncultured Pelagibacteraceae bacterium, assembly GCA_902532195.1. GTDB lineage: Bacteria > Pseudomonadota > Alphaproteobacteria > Pelagibacterales > Pelagibacteraceae > Pelagibacter. The sequence goes on from CACAHE010000007.1 coordinate 23,983, forward strand.
TTATGGCTGTAATAGAAAGTTCTATGTATTATTTAGCAATCATTGGGTTGATATCCACAGTTATAGCTGCATTTTATTATTTAAGAATAATTAAAATTATATATTTTGATCCGGAAAAAATAAAATATGACAAAGAACATAATATCGGATTACAATTTTGTCTTATAATTTCAGCTATTTTTATTCTTTTTTATTTCACTTATCCTAGCTGGTTAAACGAAATTGTCTCAAAAATAAGTATTATTTAATGGTTTTTAAATTTTTACACTACAAAAAAGTTAAAAGCACTAATAGTGTTGCAATTAAAAAAATAAAGCAAAATGTTAAGAGTGGCGTTATAATTGCAGACAATCAAACTTGTGGTAGAGGCCAATTTGGAAAAAAGTGGATTTCTTATCCAGGAAATATTTTTTTAAGTATTTTTTTTTCCGTACATAACGGTATTTCATTAAAAAAAATTAATACTTTAAATTGTCTAATTATAAAAAAGGCGATCTTAAAGTTTATCAAAATTAAAATTTCAATAAAAAAACCAAATGATTTATTAATTAATAAAAAAAAATTCGCAGGGATACTTCAAGAAACTATAACAAAAGATAATAAAAAATTTTTGATTGTGGGTATAGGTATAAATTTAATAAAAAGTCCGACAATAAAAAACTATCAAACAACTAATATTTTAAAGGAAACAAAGACTCATATATCTAAAATTAAATTAATAAGAAATATATTAATTCAGTTTAAAATTAACCTAAAAAAGTTTGCAATGCATGCTTGAATTGAATAGTAATATATAATGTACTTACTTGGAGATATTGGTAATACCGATGTAAAAATATGCCTATACAATAAAAATTATCAATTAATAAAAAAAATTAGAATAGATACAAATAAAATTTCAAATAATTTACTTAATAAAAAGTTATCTAAAATAATATTAAAAAAATATAAAATCAAAAAAATTATTTTTTGTAGTGTTGTTCCTGCCGTCTATAAAAAAATAAAAAAAACTTTAAAAGATAAATTCAATTTAAGAATTATTGAGTTAAAAGAATTAAAATTATCTAAAATTATAAATATAAAAGTTAATAAGAAGCAGATAGGATCAGATAGACTTTCTAATGCAATTAGTGTGAACGATAATAAAAATAATTATATAATTGTGGACTTTGGTACTGCTACCACATTTGATGTAGTTATAAAAAATAACTATCTTGGTGGCATTATTTCCCCTGGGGTAAATTTGTCATTAAAAACATTAGTTTCTAAGGCATCTATGATTCCACATATTAAATTAAAAAGTGTAAATAAAATTTTAGGAAAGAACACATTGGAAGCTGTAAGATCTGGTTTCTACTGGGGCTATTCTGGACTAATTGAAAATATAATTAGAAAAATAACTAAAAAAACTAACAAGAAATTTAAAATAATACTTACTGGAGGACTCTCTCATCTTTTTAAAAAAACAATACCCTTTAAAATATCCATAAATAAAAATTTAACCATAGATGGACTTTTGAAAGTTGTTCAATTAATAAATTAATATGAAAGAAGAATTATTATTTTGTCCATTAGGTGGAGCAGGTGAAATAGGCATGAATATGAATTTATATGCCTATGGAAACACTGATAATCAAAAATGGATTATGGTGGATGTTGGAGTTACATTTGCAGATGATTCTTTGCCTGGTATTGATTTAATTTATGCTGATCCAGGATTTATTGTTAGCAGAAAAGAAAACTTTCTTGGCATAGTTCTTACACATGCACATGAAGATCACATAGGAGCGATAACTTATGTTTGGCCTGAACTTAAATGTAAAATATACGCTACTCCATTTACAGCTAGCTTAGTTATAGAAAAATTTAAGGAGAAAAAAATAGATATAACTAAACATTTAGAAATTGTTAAACTAAATGGTAAAATAAATTTAGGTCCTTTTAAAATTGAATTTATCACCCTTACTCATTCAATATTGGAACCTAATGGCCTTAAAATAGAAACGCCATCAGGAAATATATTTCATACTGGAGATTGGAAATGTGATCATGATCCTTTAATTGGAGAAAAAGTTGATTCTAAAAGATTAAAAGAAATAGGCAACGAAGGTATTTTAGCATTGGTTTGTGATTCAACAAATGTTTTTAGTATAGGTAGAGCTGGCTCAGAGTCAGATGTGAGAAAAAATTTGATAAAAATTATGGGAAGACTTAAAAAAAGAATTTTAGTTACCTCTTTTGCTTCAAATGTAGCTAGGATGGAAACTGTTTTTGTTGCGGCAGAAAAATCAGGTAGAGCAGTTTCTCTAGTTGGAAGATCTATGCATAGAATTTATAAAGCAGCAAAAAATTGTGGCTATTTAAATAAAATTAATGAACCAATTGATATAAAAGCTGCAAGAAAATTATCAAAAGAAAAGATTGTTTTTCTATGTACAGGGAGTCAGGGAGAGCCAATGGGAGCTTTAAATAGAATAGCCCATAATATACATCCTGAAGTTTTTATTGAAAAAGGAGATGCGGTTATTTTTTCATCAAAAATAATTCCAGGCAATGTAAGAAAGCATTACAACCTTCACAATAAATTGTTAAAAGATGATATCGAAGTTATATCTGAGGAAACTGAATTTGTGCATGTATCAGGACATCCAAATAGAGAAGATTTAAAAGATATGTATGAATGGATTAAACCAAAATCAATTATTCCAGTTCATGGCGAACATAGACACATGAAAGAACAAATAAATTTTGCTAAAGAAATGAAAATTAAATTTCCAGTTCTAGTGGGCAATGGAGATATAGTAAGGTTATTTCCAGGAGAAAAACCTGAGGTATTTGATAAAGCACCAAGTGGTAGACTTTGTGTAGATGGATCTATTCCTAGTGACGAAGATTCAATACAAATAAAAGAGAGAAAAAATATTGCAAGCAACGGTTTTGTAGAAGTTACATTAATAGTTTCATCTAATGGAAAAGTTAAAAATGATACAAATATTAGCCTATATGGACTTCCTGTGTTAGATAAAGAAGAATTTAAATTTGAAATGGAAAAAGAATTAAAGAAAATAACCAAAACTTTCTCTTTAAATAATTTAAAACAGGAAGAAAATATAATAGAAGCATTAAAAAAGACATGTAGAAAATATTCTAAAGAAAAAACAGGTAAAAAACCTTTAACTAATATTAATATAGTGAGAATTTAATTACATTAATTTATTTTTAAGTTATATATAAAGAAAACAACTTATATATGTATATATCTAAATCATTCATTCCAATATTAAAAAATAATCCTACTGAGGCTAAAATAAAATCTCACCAACTTATGCTTAGAGTTGGAATGATTAAACAATCTTCTTCTGGGATATATTCTTGGCTTCCTTTAGGATTTAAGGTGATGAAAAAAATTGAACAGGTTGTAAGAGAAGAACAAGATCGAGTTGGTGTTCAAGAGATCTTAATGCCAACAATACAATCTGCTGAAATCTGGAAGGAAAGTGGGAGATATCAAGACTATGGTGAAGAAATGTTGAGAATTAAAGATCGTCAAAATAGAGAAATGTTATATGGCCCAACCAATGAAGAGCTTATTACAGAAATTTTCAGATCAAGTATAAAATCTTATAAATCCTTACCTCAATTACTATATCATATTCAATGGAAATTTAGAGATGAGCTAAGACCCAGATTTGGAATCATGAGATGTAGAGAATTTTATATGAAAGATGCATATTCATTTGATTTGAATGATGATGAGGCTCAGTTTTCTTATAACAAGTTTTTTTTAGCATACTTAAAAACATTTAAAAGGCTTGGTCTAACAGCAATACCAATGGCAGCAGACACGGGACCAATAGGTGGAAATCTATCACATGAATTTATTATATTGGCCGAAACAGGCGAAAGTAAAATTTATACAGATAAAAGGATTTTTGAAGTAAAAAGTGATGATATAAAAATAGAAAAAAAATCGCTAACAGATTTAAGAAAAAGATACGAACAATATTATGCTGTTACAGATGAAAAATTTAATGAAATAGAATTTAACAAAAATGTTTTAGAAAAAAATAGATTAAAAACAAAAGGTATAGAAGTTGGGCATATATTTTATTTTGGAGACAAATATTCAAAACCAATGGATGCATCTGTAGATTTTCAAGGTAATAAAGAATTTGTTAAAATGGGATCATATGGCATAGGTGTATCAAGACTTGTAGGTGCCATAATAGAAGCAAAATATGATGATAAAAAAGAAATCATGAAGTGGCCTATATCTGTAGCACCGTTTGATTGTGCAATAATACCTTTAATAACTAAAAATGATAATTCAAATTTAGAAAAAGCAAATATGATTTTAAAAAAATTCAATTTAAATAAAATTCAAGGAATTATTGATGATACAGAAGAAAATATATCATCTAAAATTAAAAAGTTTAATTTAATTGGAGCTCCATACCAAATAATTTTAGGAAAAAAATCAGAAGAAAATATATTTGAATTTAAAGAAGTTGATGGGGATTCCCAAAATTTAAGTCTTGAAAAAATTATTGAAATTATAAATAATAAAAAAAGAAATTGATTTCTCATTTAGAAAAAAAAATCGCATTAAGATATTTAAGAACCAGAAAAAAAGATGGTTTTTTAAATTTAATTTCAATTTTTTCATTTATTGGTATAGCTTTAGGAGTTGCTGTCCTAATTATTGTAATGTCAGTAATGAATGGATTTAGAGCTGAACTAATCGATAAAATAGTTGGTTTTAATGCTCATGCTGTAATTGAAACGTATGGTGAACCTATACACAAAGATAAAATAAAGAAACTTGAATTAGAGAACATATCAACAAAATTTATATATGCTAATTCTGGAGAAGGTGTTTTAATTAATAAAGATTACACCAAAGGTTTACTTCTTAGAGGATACTCTAGAATTGATTTTAAAAAATTAGATATAACAATTGATAATAGATTTAGAGGAAACAAAAATTTAAATCGGAAACATATTTCTATTGGCAAAGAACTTAGTTTTAATAGTAATATTAAAATAGGAGATAAAATTTTAATAATGTCACCATCTGGGGAAGAAACTATAATTGGCAACCTTCCTAAGCAAGAAGCTTATATTGTTGATTCAATATTTGATAGCGGAATTGCTGACTTCGATGAAAATGTTGCTTTTATCAACATTAATGATCTAGAAAAACTATTTGATCTTGAAAAAAATAGTAGAGTTTTGGAAATTTATCTTAAAGAGCCTATTAAAATAGAAAAAACTAAATTTAAACTTCAAAATATTTTTACAGATGAATATATTTACACATGGTCAGATTTAAATAAATCACTATTTTCAGCACTAAAAGTTGAAAGAAATGTAATGTTTATAATACTTTCATTAATAATTATTGTTGCGGCATTCAATATAATTTCAGGGCTTACCATATTGGTAAACAATAAAACTCGTGAAATTTCTATTTTAAAATCTATAGGTGTTAAAAATAAATCTATATCTAAAATTTTTTTTATGGTTGGATTTTTTATTGGAAGTTTAGCTACGATATTTGGCATTATACTTGGAGTTTTATTCACTCATTATATTGAAAATATCAGAGAATTTTTAAGTCAAATTTTCAATATTAGATTATTTCCTGAAGAAATTTATTTTTTAAGTAAAATTCCATCAGAAATCGATGTTCAATCAATTTTACTTATATCTTTATGTTCAATAATTATTACCTCGCTTGTGTCTATATATCCTGCTTTAAAAGCTTCTAATTTAGATCCGGTAAAAGGATTAAAGTATGAATAACTTAATTCAAATTAAAAATTTACAAAAAAGTTATCAGTCAGATACAAAAATTAAAGTATTAAATAAATTAAATTTTAATTTTAAAAAAGGGAAAATTTATTCCTTGGTTGGCCCTTCTGGATCTGGAAAATCAACTTTATTAAATTTATTATCATTAATTGACACACCATCTTCTGGTATCATTAAAATAAAAGATTTAAATATAAATTATTATAACAAATCTCTTAATGATGAAATTAGAGCAAAAAAAATTGGAATTATTTATCAAGATAAAAATTTGCTTCCTGATTTTAATGCTTTAGAAAATGTTTACATGGCACGACTTGCTTTAGACAACAATCTAGATAAAGCCATAAACGATTCTACTAAAATAATTAAAAAATTAGGGATTTTTCATAGAATTAAACATTTACCCACAGAATTGTCTGGAGGTGAAAAACAAAGAGTAGCTATAGCAAGGGCATTAATTAATTCACCTGAAATAATTTTAGCTGATGAACCTACTGGAAGCTTAGATCATAAAAATGCAAAAGAAGTGTTTAAAATTTTATTTAAATTAAGAAGCAAAAACAGAATAATTATATTTGCAACTCATAATAGATATTTTGCTAATAAGGCAGATTGTAAGTTAGAACTTTTTAGTGGTAGAATACGATTCACTAATGCAAGAAATAAAAAAAAATTTTAATCATTTAAAAATACATACGCAATATTCAATATGTGAAGGTGCTATTTTAATTGATAATCTTAAAGATTTTTGTAAAACGAATAAAATTCAATCAATTGGCTTATCAGATAAATCAAACTTATCAGGTGCTTTAGAATTTTCAGAAAAAATTTCTAAGTCAGGAACTCAACCTATTATTGGAACTCAAATAATATTTAAATATAAGGATGTATCAGGTTTGCTACCATTAATATCTTTAAATCTAAAAGGATATAAACAAATAATTGAATTATCATCTAAGTCTTATTTAGAGAATACTTCATTAACTGAACCATTTTGTAATTTTGATAATTTATTAGATTCTAACGATGGCCTTGTTTTACTATCCGGATCTATAAATGGATTAATTGGAAAACTTTTCAATATGGGAAGACTAAGTGAAATTGATGAAATTTATAAAAAAATTAAATCTGCATATAAAGAAAATTTTTATATTGAAATTCAAAGACATGGCGATCAAAATGAAAAGCTGTTTGAAAAATTTAATTTATTAAAATCTCAGGAATTTGAAATTCCATTAATAGCTACACATGAGGTTTATTATTTAGAAAAAGATATGCACGAAGCACATGATGCACTTATATGTATTGGATCTAAAACGTATATAAACGATAAAAATAGACCAAAATTTTCTAATAATCATTATTTCAAAAATAATCAAGAAATGGCAGATTTATTTAAAGATCTACCTGAAGCATTGGAAAATAATTATAATTTTCCTTTTAGGTGCAATTATCGTCCCACTCCTTCACAGCCAATTCTTCCTGATATTGGTTCAGAGAAAGGTATTAATGCAAGCAATTTACTTGAATCCGAAGCTTACGAAGGTTTAAAAGAAAAATTTATAAACGTTTTTAATATTAAAGATGAAAATTTAAATCAAAATAAAAAATATAATGTTTATAAAACAAGATTAGATCATGAAATTAGTATAATACAAAAAATGAACTACTCTAGTTATTTTTTAATTGTATCTGATTATATTAAATGGGCAAAAAATAATAAAATCCCAGTAGGACCTGGCAGAGGATCTGGCGCTGGATCTCTTGTTGCTTGGTGCATGTCTATTACTGATGTAGATCCAATAAAATTTAATTTAATTTTCGAAAGATTTTTGAATCCTGATAGAATTTCTATGCCTGATTTTGATATAGATTTTTGCGAAGAAAAAAGAGATTTGGTTTTTAATTATTTATCAGAAAAATATAAAAATGGTGTAGCCCATATCATAACTTTTGGAAAACTTAAGGCTCGAATGGTTATAAGAGACGTAGGAAGGGTTTTGGGTTTGCCATATGGCTTTGTTGACAGCATATGCAAAATGATACCATTCGATCCATCAAGACCTATGAGTCTTTCAGAATGTATAAATAGAGAACCCAGGTTACAAAAATTAATTAACGAAGATAAAAGAGTTAAAAAGCTTATTAATTTATCTTTAAAATTAGAGGGCTTGAATCGTAATGTTGCCACTCATGCTGCTGGAGTAGTAATTGCTGATAAAAAATTAACTGAAACAGTTCCATTATATAAAGATTCATCATCTGATTTGTTACTCCCCTCAACACAATTTGATATGTATTCAGCTGAAAGTGCCGGACTAATAAAATTTGATTTCTTAGGACTCAAAACATTAACTGTAATTAAAAAGACAGAAGATTTAATTAATAAAACAAACAGCAAATTTGAAATTGATAAAATTAATTATGAAGATCAAAAAGTTTATAATCTTTTATCCAGCGGTAAAACAGTAGGCTTGTTTCAACTTGAAAGCTCTGGAATGAGAGAAGCTCTTATTCAAATGAAACCCAATAGATTAGAAGATATAATTGCATTAGTAGCATTATATAGGCCGGGTCCAATGAGCAATATTCCTATATATAATGATTGTAAACATGAAAAAAGAAAACCAGATTACTTACACCCAAAATTGGAAAAAATATTAAAACCAACCTACGGAGTTATAATTTATCAAGAACAAGTAATGCAAATAGCCCAAACTCTATCAGGTTTTTCACCTGGCGAAGCCGATATTTTAAGAAGAGCAATGGGAAAGAAAAAAAGATTAGAACTTGAAAAACAAAAACAAAGATTTATTGAAGGTGCATATAATAATGGAATAGACAGAGAGGTCGCAGCTAGTATATTTTTAAAAATAGAACCTTTTGCTGAATATGGATTTAATAAAAGTCATGCAGCAGCATATGCTATTATAGCTTATCAAACTTCATATTTAAAAGCATATTATCCCCATGAATTTTTTGCAGCATCTATGTCAATGGAATTATCAAATCAAAATAAATTAAGCGAATTTTTCGAAGAATTAAATAGATTAAATATAAATATTATTAGACCTGATATAAATCATTGTTTCGCTGAATTTAAATCTGATGGCAAAAACTTCTTTTATGCACTGGGAGCACTAAAAAATGTTGGATATGAAGCAATATCTAACATTGTTAAAGAAAGAGAAAATAATGGTTTATTTAAATCATTAAATGATTTTATAAAACGAATAAATCCTAAAGATATTAACAAACTTCAATTAGAAGGTTTAGTTAAAGCTGGAGCATTTGATAAAATCACTGATAATAGACAATCATTATTTGAATCTATACCTAATATTATTCTTAAATCAAAAAATTATTATGAAAACAAAGCTTTAAATCAAATTGAGTTATTTTCAAACAATGAAGTTAAAGATAGCGAAATTATATCAAAAGTTAAAGAATGGGATTTAGATGAAAAATTAGCAAAAGAATTTGAAACTTTAGGTTTTTTTATATCTGATCATCCTCTTAGTCAATTTAAAGATATTTACGGAGAATATAATATTTTAGATTATACAAAATTTAGTATTGATAATACTATTGTTAATGCAAACATTGCCGCAACAGTTTTGAAAGTTCAAGAGAAAAAAACTCAAAAAGGAAATTCATATGCAATCGTAAAATTTTCTGATCTTTCAGGTGTATTTGAATTATTTATATTTTCTGAAATATTTGAATTAAATAGAAACATTTTAACAACCGGAAACTCATTGTTAATATCATTATTTAAAGATCAAGCAAATGAAACTAGTAGATTCAAAAGATTAAGTGTAAAAAAAATAGTTTCCTTAAAAGATTTGATGAACAAGCCAATAACAAAAATAAGATTTAAAACTAAAAAAAGGGAAGATATTAAAATCTTATCTTCTTTAGCAAGTGAAACGGGGCAGACAGAAGTAGAAATTGAAATTAACGATAACGAAAAAATTTTTCTTTTTAAACTTAAAAATAAGAGAAATATTGAGAGAAATATGCTTAAATCCCTTAAAACGAAGGATATTTCTATGATAATAAAATAAAAATAACTTGTTTTCTTTCTCATAAATTTGTACATACCACCTAAAAAAACGCACACAATTTTTGGTAATATACCTCCGGTCCTTAAATGGAAATAATTGTGGTGGCTTAACCGGGAAAAACTATGAAGATACCTACTGTTACAATTCAACAATTATTAGAAGCTGGAGTCCATTTAGGTCACAAAACCTTGAGATGGAATCCAAAAATGAAAAAATATATTTTTGGAAAAAGAGATTCAATTCATATAATTGACTTAACTCAAACACTAGAATTAGTTAATGTTGCTCTAGAAAAAGTCTTTAACACTATTGCAAATAATGGAAAAATACTTTTTATTTCAACAAAAAAGCAAGCTTCAGAAGCTATTGCTGAATTAGCTAAAACAACAAATCAATACTATGTAAACCATAGATGGTTAGGTGGCATGCTCACAAATTGGGATACAATTTCTAAATCAATAAAAAAATTAGATACAATTAACTCACATCTTACATCAGAAAATAGAGGATTTACAAAAAAAGAACTCTTAAAGATGAGCGTACAGAGAGATAAATTGCAAAGGTCCTTAGGTGGAATTGCTCAAATGAAAAAAGTACCAGATTTGGTTTTCATTATTGATACAAATTACGAATCTTTAGCAATAAAAGAGTCTATTAAATTATCAATACCTATTGTTGCAATATTAGATACTAATTCAAACCCAGATGGAATAGATTTTCCAATACCTGGAAATGACGACGCAAGAAGATCAATAGATTTATACTGTGAATTATTAAGAGAAACGATAGAAAATGCAAAAAAAGAAACTCCAATTGTTCAAAGCGAAAAAAAACCAACCGAAGTAAATATAAGTAAAGATAATAAACAGAAAAATTCACTAAAAAAAGATAAAAAAGTAGAAAATAAAACTCCATTTAAAACAGATAAAAATCCTTCAAAACTCAATTAATTTAAAATTTTTATGAGTGAAATTGAACAAATAAAAAAATTAAGAAAAACTACAGGCGCAGGTTTTAAGGATTGTAATTCAGCATTAAAAGAGTCCAAAGGTGATATTGATAAAGCAATTGAAATATTAAGAATAAAAGGAATATCTAAAGCTTCAAAAAAAATGTCAAGAGAAGCTAACGAAGGAGTTGTTGCTGTGAGCGCAGATAACGAAAAAAGTTCTGTTATAGAGGTAAATTGTGAAACAGATTTTGTTGCTAAAAATGAAAATTTTATAGAATTCGTTAAAGAAATTAGTGAACTTAATAATAAAGTTAACTCTAATAATGATAAACTAATTAAAGCAATAATGAAAAATGGTAAAAAAGTGGAAGAAAATTTAGTTGCTATGATTGCCAAAATAGGTGAAAAAATTACTTTAGGTAGATCTAAAACTATAGAACATAATGGATCAAAAAATTTTATTTATCATCATACTATAGTTAAAGATAATTTATCTAAACTTGCTGTTATTGCATGCGTAGAAACAAAAGATAAATCTGAAAATTTAAATTTATTTGGAAAACAACTTGCTATGCATATCGCTGCATCAAATCCTATTTCATTAAATTCTGATGGAATTCAAAAAGAAATTTTAGATAAAGAGCAAGAATTAATTTCAGAGGAGCTTAAAAATTCAGGAAAACCTGAAGAAATAGTAAAAAAGATAAGTATTGGTAAGTTGAAAAAATTTAAAGAAGAGAATAGTTTATTAAATCAGGCATGGGTAATGGAACCAAAAAAAACAGTTAATGATATTATAAAAGATTTAAATATATCTGATTTAAAAGTTAAAGATTTTTATAGAATAAAAATAGGTGAGTAATGTTTCAAGAAAAAATATATAGCCAAAAAATGGATAAAACATTTGAAGTTTTCACTAAAGAACTTTCTTCTCTAAGAACAGGTAGAGCCAATGCCAATATGCTGGATTTAGTTAAAGTTGATGTATACGGTCAAAAAATGCCAATAAATCAACTTGGTAGTATTACAACACCAGAAGCAAGAATGATTAATATTCAAGTGTGGGATTTAAACAATGTAAATTTAATAGACTCAGCAATTAAAAAATCCGAATTAGGTTTAAATCCACAAATAGATGGTCAGTTAATTAGACTGCCAATACCTGACCTGAGTGAAGAAAGAAGAAATGAAATGAAAAAAATGATTAAGTCAATGGGTGAAAAATGCAAGATATCAATTAGAAATATAAGAAGGGAAGCGAACGATGAATTAAAAAAAATGCTCAAGTCCAAAGAAATTAGCGAAGATGATGAAAAAAAATTTGAAAAAATTATTCAAACATCAACTGATAATCATATTAAACAAATAGATGATAAAGTTATTTCAAAAGAAAAAGAAATAATGACAGTATGAATCCAATTAAACATGTGGCCATCATTATGGATGGAAATGGCCGTTGGGGATTAAAAAAAAGAAAATCAAGAAATTATGGGCATAAAAAAGGACTTGATACCGTAGAAAAGATAATAAAAGCTTCAATTAAAAATAAGATTAAATTCTTAACTTTATATGCATTTTCAACTGAAAATTGGAAAAGACCCAAAAAAGAAATTCATTTTTTGTTTAATTTATTAGAAAATTATTTAGTAAATAAAATTACACAACTAAATAAACAAAATATAAAACTTAAAATAATTGGTAATAAAAAATTTTCAAAAAAACTGAATAATCTATTAATCTCTTCAGAAAAAAAAACCTCTAAAAATAATAAGTTGCAAATTAATCTTGCATTAAATTATGGTTCGAAAAATGAATTAGTGGATACATTTAAAATAATAAAAAAAAATAATATTAAAATAAATGAGAAAAACATATCAAATAATTTGTTTACAAAAAATATACCAGATCCAGACTTTTTAATAAGAACAGGAAATACACAAAGATTAAGTAATTTTTTATTATGGCAACTATCCTATTCAGAAATCTTTTTTGAAAAGAAACTATGGCCTGATTTTAATGAAAATGATTATAATAAAATAATCAATAAGTTTAAAAAAATAAAAAGAAATTATGGTAATATTTAATGAAAAATGAAACAATTAAAAGAATTTTAAGTTCATTAATAATTCTACCATTAATTTTGTTTTTTACTATTAGCGGTTATATAATTTTCAAGATTTTTGTAATTATTTTTTTATTAATATCTTCATTTGAATGGTACAGATTAAATAAAAGCAAAATATTTATTATATTAGGAATAATTTTTCTTTCTTTATCATCATATTCTGCAATTTTATTAAGAGGAAGTTCTGATCAAGAACTTTTGTTATTTTTATATATAATATTAGTTTGTGTAGCCACTGATATTGGCGGTTATGTTTTCGGTAGAATTTTTAAAGGTCCAAAATTAACAGAAATTAGTCCCAATAAAACATATGCTGGAGTAATTGGTGGATATTTTCTTTCTTTATCTTCAGCTTTTTTCTTTGTTAACAAATATTCAATTTTAAATGATAATTTTGAATTATTGATTTTAACAATTCTAATTTCAACTGTAAGTCAACTAGGTGATTTGTCGATATCATATTTTAAAAGATTAAATAAAAAAAAAAATACTGGAAATCTTATTCCCGGCCACGGAGGTTTATTAGATAGAGCGGATGGAATTATATTTGCTATTCCATTTGCGTATATCGTTTTTAATATTTTCTAATGAAAAAAAAAATTGCAATAATTGGGTCAACAGGATCAATTGGGAAAAAAACTTTTAGTATAGTTAAAAATAATCCTAAAGATTTTGAAATAGTTTTGTTAACAACTAATAAAAATTTAAATGAATTATATAAACAAGTTAAATTATGTAAAGTTAAAAATATTATTATTACAAGTAAAAATCATTTTATAAAAGCAAAAAAAAAATTCAAAAAAAAACAATTAAAAATATTTAATGATTTAAACTATATAAACAAAATATTTAAAAAAAAAATTGATTATACGATGTGCTCTATATCAGGTTTAGATGGATTAAAACCTACTTTAGATTCAATTAAGTTTTCTAAAAAAGTTGCAATTGCTAACAAAGAGTCGATAATTTGTGCATGGAATTTAATTGATAAACAATTAAAAAAATTTAAAACAAAATTTATTCCAGTTGACTCAGAACACTTTTCAATTTGGTCGTTAATAAATGAAAAAAATAAAAGTAACATAAGTAAAATTTATATAACTGCTTCGGGTGGACCTTTTTTAAATTTACCAATAAATAAATTTAAGTATATAAACCCAAAAAAAGCAACTAATCATCCTAGATGGAAAATGGGAAAAAAAATTTCTATCGACTCAGCAACTATGATGAATAAAGTATTTGAGGTTATAGAAGCTCAAAGAATATTTAATGTAGATATAAATAAATTCGAAATATTAATTCATCCCAATTCTTATTTGCACGCTATTGTAAAATTCAATAATGGTTTAATTAAAATGTTGTTCCATGATACTGATATGAAAATTCCAATATTTAACTCATTGTATTCCGATAAAATTAAAAAACTAAATACAAAAAATATAAATTTACCAAATCTTAATAATCTCAACTTGTCATATCCTGACCTCAATAGATTTCAATCTTTAAAAATATTAAAAAAAATTACAAATAATATTTCATTATATGAAACTGTCTTAATTACAGCCAATGACCAATTAGTAGAGTATTTTCTTAGAGGAAAAATAAAATTCAGCGATATAAATAAAAATTTAATTAAAATTGTTAATTTAAAACAATTTAAAAATTATCAATCAAAAAAACCAAGAGATATAAGCCAAATACATTATTTAATAGAACAAGTAAGATTGAAAACAAAATATCTATGTATAAAATAACTCGATAATAATGAAAAAAACCATACTTATAATTGCTTTTATTTTACTAGCAACAACTCAAATAAGATCAGAGATTGTTAATAAAATTACTATTGATGGTAATTCGAGAATTTCAGATGAAACAATTATTTTATTTGGAGAAATCGAAAAAAATAAAGATTATTCTTTAAATGATCTAAATGAAATAATTAAAAAACTTTATATAACTGATTTTTTTAAAAATGTTGAATTAAATATTGAAGATGGAAATCTAAATATATTAATCGAAGAAAATCCCATTGTTCAAAATTTAATTTTAGAAGGCATTAAAGCTGAAAAGTTTAAAGATAAATTATTAGATGTGCTAACTATTAAAGAACGTACCTCTTACATTGAGTCTAAGTTAAAAAAAGATATTTCAATAATTAAAACAGCTTTTGAAGAAAATGGATATTATTTTGTAAAAATTGATGCTGAAATAAAAGAAAACGACAATAATACTGTAGATTTAATTTATGATATAGATTTAGGAAAAAAAACTAAAATATCAAAAATAAAATTTATTGGTGACAAAGTATATAAAGATAAAAAATTACTTAGTGTAATTACATCTGAGGAGAGTAAATTTTGGAAAATATTATCTACAAATAAATTCTTAAATAAGCAAAGAATAAACCTTGATACAAGATTGCTAACAAATTTTTATAAAAATAAAGGTTATTACGAAGTTAAAGTTAATAATAGTTATGTAAATTTTTTAAATAATGAAAGTTTTGAATTAATTTTTGATATTGATCCAGGAAAAAAATATTATTTTAACAACTTAGAATTATCACTTCCTCTGGACTATGAAAAAGAAAATTTTGCAAAAGTTAATAAACTCTTATCTGGTTTATCTGGTAAAGTTTTTTCAAATACAAGAATTGAAAAGGTCATAGATGAAATTGATAAAATTGCTCTTCAAAAACAATATCAATTTATTAATGCAAAAGTTATTGAAAAATTTAATGATAATAAAATTGATTTTACATTTAAGGTTGAAGAGTCAGAAAAATATTATGTCGAAAGAGTTAATATATTGGGGAACTCTTATACAGATGAAAAAGTAATAAGAAACAACCTTATAATCGATGAAGGTGATCCTTATAATAAAATATTAGCAAATAAATCCATTAATCAAGTTAAGTCTTTAAGAATATTTAAAACAGTTGAGTCAACTATAAAAGATGGATCTTCAAATAATCAGAAAATTATAAACATTGAAGTTGAAGAGATGCCAACAGGAGAAATTTCTGCAGGAGCAGGTGTTGGTACATCAGGAAGCTCAATTGGTTTCGGTATTAAAGAAAAAAATTATTTAGGCAGAGGAGTTACTGTAGATGCAAATTTAGTTTTAAGTGACGATGGAATTAAAGGATTGCTTTCAGTTGTAAACCCGAATTATAAAAATACAGATAATTCATTATTCACAACTTTTGAGAGTTCAAGCGAAGATAAACTTGATAAATTTGGTTACGAAACATCAAAATATGGTTTAAGTTTAGGCACAAGGTATGAACAATATGAGGATATATTCTTTTCACCCAATTTATCTATATATCACGAGGATTTAAAAACTAATTCAACAGCGCGAGATAATTTAAAAAAACAGTCAGGAGAATATTTTGATATAAACGCATCTTATGCTTTTTTATTGGATAAAAGAGACCAGAAGTATAGAACTAATGAAGGTCACAGAACATATTTCTCTCAAACTTTACCTATAATAACAGAAGATGGCGCATTAAAAAATTCTTTTGAATATAAAAAATTTCATAAATTTGCAGACGAAATGATAGGAAGAATTTCAGTATATTTAGAAACAATCAATTCTATAACCGATGAAGACGTAAGAATATCAAAACGATCATATATACCTTCATCAAAATTAAGAGGATTTGAACCAGGAAGAATTGGACCTAAAGATGGAAATGATCATGTTGGCGGTAATTATGCAGCTGCCTTAAATTTTTCTACAGATATTCCTTTTCTTTTTAGAAATATACAGTCAACAGATTTTAAATTTTTTATAGATACAGCCAATGTTTGGGGAGTTGACTATTCAGATAATGTAGATGGAGGTAGTAAAATAAGAAGCTCAACTGGTGTTAGCGTAGATTGGTGGACACCAATAGGACCTCTTAATTTTACTTTGGCTTCTCCAATCACAAAACATCACTCAGATAGGACAGAAACATTTAGATTTAATTTAGGTACAACTTTTTAATGTTTTTTAAAATTAAATTTATATTAATTACAATTTTAATATTGATAAGCAATGTAGCTTTATCTAATGAAAACATTGCGTATGTTGATATGGATTTAATTATGAATTCATCTAAAGCAGGAAAATTAATAGCTGCAAAATTAAGTGAAGAACACAAATCAAATATTAATTATTTTAAAAAAAAGGAAGACGAGCTTATGAGTAAGGAAAAAAAATTAATTGCTCAACAAAACATTATAGACAAGTCAGAGTTAGAAAAACAATTGAATGCTTTACAAATCGAAGCAAATGAATATAGACAAGAAAAAAACAAAAGAATAAATGATCTAAGTGAAAAAAAGTTAAAAGCTACAAAAAAATTATTAGAAAGCATAAATCCAATTTTATCTGAATATGCAGATAAAAATTCAATATCGATATTAATGCAAAAAAAAGATATTGTTATTGGTAAAACAAGTTTAGATAAAACAGATGAAATTTTAAAAATTATAGATAAAAAAATAAATAAAATTAATTTAAATTAATGTCAGACTCACTTACTAAAGAAGAAATAATAAAACTTTTACCTCATAGGGAGCCTATGCTTTTAATTGATGAATTAAAAAATATTAAAAAATTATTTTCTGCGACCGCTATAGTGAATGTTAAAAAAAATAGTTTTTATGTTCAAGGACATTTTCCTGGGCAGCCAGTAATGCCCGGAGTTCTTATAGTTGAAGCATTTGGACAAGCTGCTGCTGCTCTAACTGCTCATGGAATAGACAAATCTACATATGAAAATAAATTAGTTTTTTTAATGAGTGTAGAAAAAGCAAGATTTAGAAATCCAGTAATACCTGATTGTAAATTAGAATTGAACATCGAAGCCATCAGATCCCACGGCAAGGTATGGAAATATAAGGGTGAAGCTTTCGTAAATGAAAAAAAAATGGCTGATGCTCAATGGTCAGCAACTATTGTTGATAGGAAATAATTAGCAATAAATCTTGATAAGCATTTATTATTAGTTTTGATAGTAAATCTATTTAATGACTCATCCCTTTTTTAAAAATAAAGGACCATTTAAAATTGAAAAATTATTGCAGTTATCTGGATTAAAAAATATCCATAAATTAGGTGATATCAAAATTTACGATATAAAAGATTTATCCACATCAACTAAAAAAGATATTACTTTTTTTCACTCAAAAAAATATTCTCTTTTAGCCTCAAAAACTAAAGCTTCACTTTGCATAACTACAGAAAGTCTTAAAGATTATTTACCAAAAAATTGTGAAAAAATAGTTGTTGATAATGTTTTAGTTTCTACTGCAAAAATAACAAAATTATTTTATCCAGATTCAGTTACTGATGATTTTGACGGAACTGTAAAAAATATATCTAAAACTTCATACAAAACTAAAGTAAAATATGGAACAAATGTATTGATTGGAAAAAATGTAAAAATAGGAAAAAATTGTTTAATTGGTCATAATACTATAATTGAAAAAAATGTAGTTGTTGGAAATAATTGTTCAATTGGCTCCAATACAATCATAAGAAATACTATAATAAATAATAATGTTCATATTTTGGATGGGTGTATAATTGGGAAAAAAGGATTTGGATTTTTTCCTGATAAAAAAAATAATCACAGATATCCTCAAATTGGTATAGTTATAATTAATGAAAATGCAGAAATAGGTTGTGGCTCTACTATTGATAGAGGTTCAATGTCTAATACAATAATTGGCAAAAATACTTATTTAGATAATCAAATCCATATTGCTCATAATGTTAAAATTGGTGACAATTGTATCATAGCTGGACAAGTAGGATTCGCTGGTAGTTCAACTTTGGGAAATCATGTAATGATAGGTGGTCAAGCAGGAATTTCAGGTCATTTAAAAATAGGAAACAATGTTCAGATAGGTGGTGGTAGTGGAGTAATAAAAGATATACCCGATAATTCAAAAGTAATGGGTTATCCATCTAAAGATTTAAAAAATTTTATAAGAGAAAATAAATGATAGATAGTACCGCTATTGTAGATAAAAAAGCTAAAGTATCAAGCTCAGTAAAAATAGGTCCTTACTCAGTAATTGGTCCTAATGTAGAAATAGGTGAGAATGTTGTTATTTATTCTCATGTTAACATTTCTGGTAATACAAAAATTGGAAATAATAATAAAATTTATCCATTTGCCTCTATTGGTAATGACCCACAGGATTTAAAATATAATAACGAAGAAACAAAATTAATAATTGGAAACAATAATAAGATTAGAGAATATGTAACAATACACCCGGGAACAGAAGGTGGGGGAGGTATAACTAAAATTGGAGACAGTTGTTTGTTTATGATTTCATCTCATGTAGCACACGATTGCAATGTAGGAAATAATGTAATTATAGCAAACAATGTTCCTTTAGGCGGACATGTTAATATAGAAGATAATGTTGTTATAGGTGGAAATTCAGCAGTTCAACAATTCACAAGAATTGGAAAAATGGCGATGATTGGTGGTATGACAGGTGTTTTACATGATGTTATTCCCTATGGGCTATCAATAGGAAATAGAAATTATTTACAAGGACTTAATTTAATTGGTTTAAGAAGAGCTAAATTTGAAAACAAAGATATAATTGGTTTAACTGAGGCATATAAGGAGATTTTTGCCACCAAAAATCTTACTGAGAATTTAAGTAAACTTAATGGAGAATTTAAAGAAAATACACTAGTTAAAGATATAATTGAATTTATAACAAAGGATAAAAAAAGATCTATTTGCACACCTTTTTCTAAGGAGTAAGATGATTGGCTTAATATTTGGAGACACAAGTTTTCCAATTGAAATACTAAAAAAAATAAAGAAAAAAAAAATAAAGTATTTAATTATAGATTTAACTAAATCAAAAAAATTTAAAAAAGATATAAATTCGTATTCAATTTCTATTGGTCAGTTTGGTAAAATTATTAAAATTTTAAAACAAAATAATTGTAAAAAAGTACTATTTGCTGGCAAAGTGTTAAAGCCAAATTTTTCAAAACTCAATTTCGATTTAAAAGGGATTTATTACATGCCTAGAATAATTAAAGCAGCAAAACTTGGAGACGCTGCCATTTTAAAAGAAATAATAAAAATATTAAATCAACAATCAGTTAAAACAATTAGCTCAATATCCTTTAATCGAGAATTATCACTTAAAAGAGGAAATTATTCTAAAATTAAACCAAATGAGGAAGATAAAAAAGACATTTTAAAAGCTATAGCAACATTAAATAAATTAGGTAAATATAATTTTAGTCAAGGAACAATTGTTAGAAATAAAAAAGTTATTGCAATTGAAGGCAAAGGTGGAACAGAAAAAATGCTTAAAAAGAGTAAAAGTAAGAAATTTAAAAATAGTGGAGTTTTAGTAAAATTTCCAAAAAAAAAACAAGATCTAAGATTAGATCTTCCTACCGTAGGTTTAAAAACATTAAAACAATGTAAAGTTATAGGTCTTAAAGGAATAGTTCTTAAGAATAAACAGAATATATTTTTAGATAAAAAAAAATGCATTAATTTTGCCAACAAAAACAAAATGTTTATAACAGTTAAATGAAAAAGATATTTATATTAACAGGTGAACCATCTGGAGATAAATTAGCTTCAACCGTGATTTCTAAATTAAAAGAAAGTAATTCTGATATTGAATTTTTGTGTGTAGGTGGATCACATTTAAAATCATTAGGGATTAAATCTCTCTATGATCTTAAAGAAGTTACTTATATTGGTTTTACAAGTGTTTTATTGAACATATTTAAAATTAAAAAAAAAATTAATGAAACAGCAAATAAAATTATTGAATTTAATCCAGATATTTTATTCAGTGTAGATAGTCCTGATTTTACTTTAAGAGTTGCTGAAAAAGTTAAAAAAATTAATCCTTCTATTAAAACAATTCATTTTGTAGCACCACAAGTTTGGGTATGGAGAGAAAAACGAGTAAAGAAGTTAAAAAAGTTTATTGACCATATGTTATTATTATTTCCTTTTGAAAAGAAATATTTTGATAAAGAAAATATTTTATCAACTTTTACTGGCCATCCTTTACTTGAAACTGCTGATAGAAGTAAAATTGATGTAACACAAATTATAAAAAATCATAAAAAAATAATTTCAATATTTCCTGGTAGCAGGCATTCTGAAGTAGATATTTTATTACCAATTTTAATTGATTTTGTAAAAATGATGAATAAAAAACATAAAGATATTTTTTATGTTTTTCATTCAACGTCTGAATTTAACAAATCTACACAAGATAAATTATTAAAAGAAGGTTTTACTAATTGTGGATCAATTTCTGATGAAAAAATAAAGTCAGAAATTTTAAAATGTTCTATATTTGCGATTGCTAAATCAGGTACAATTTCACTTGAAATATGTAATGCTAAAATTCCATCTTTAATTATTTATAAAATGAATTTTATAAACTATCTAATTGTTAAAATGTTAGTAAAAGTAAAGTTCGCTAATATTATTAATATTGCTGCCAATGAAGAAATAATACCTGAATTAATTCAGTCAAATTGCAATTCTAAAAACATATACAATAAAATTGATAGTTTTTTTTCTGATAATCAATTAATTGAAACTCAAATTGAAAAAACCCAGAAAATAATTGAAAATTTTAAAACTAATAAATCTTCAGAAATTGCATCGTCAGTATTATTAAATAGCTTTTAATCTATCTGTAACATCTTTTTTGTCTAAAGATAAAATTATATCATATATACCAGGACCAAATTTAGATCCAACTAATGCAACTCTCAACGGTTGGCCAACACCTTTAAAGTTGGTTTTATTGTTTTTAACCAATTTATTTATTATTTTTTCTAAACTTTCTTTATTTAAATTTGATATTTTTTCAAATTCTAATAAAAAATCTTTTAAAATTTTTTTGGATAAATCATCCAAAAGCTTCATATCTTCAGTGGAAATTTGAATTTTATCTTTTAATAAATATTGAGAATTATTAAATATATCTTCCAGGGTTTTAGCTTTATTTTTAAGAAAACTTAGTGATTTTTTTATTTTTTCTTTTTTATTGTCAATCTTTTCTTTATAAATTTCACAATACTTTGTTAAATGATCAAAAAGATCATTTTCATTCATATTCTTAATATAGTGTTCATTCATAGATAAAATTCTACTAATATCTAACTTTGAAGGAGATTTACCTATTCCTTCTATATTAAAATACTTAATACTTTCATCTTGATTAAATATTTCTTTATCTTTAAATGACCATCCTAATCTTAATAAATAATTTCTTAGAGCATCAGGCATAATACCTATTTTTTTATAATCATCTAAAGTTGATGCCTTATCTCTTTTTGATAGTTTTTTACCTTCGGATGTATGTATTAGAGGTATATGAACATAAGTGGGCAAAACCCAGTTCATATTTTTAAATATTTGCATCTGTTTAAATGTATTCATTTTATGATCATCACCTCTAATGATATGTGTAATGCCCATTTCTTTATCATCTACAGCGGCAGATAAATTATAAGTAGGAGTATTATCTTTTCTGAGAATAATAAAATCTTCTATCGTACTATTCTCAATTTTAACTTCACCCTGAACCATGTCTTTTAAAATTGTTTCACCATCAATTTTACTTTTAAATCTAATTACAGGTTTAATATCATTTGGAGCATCTTTTCTTTCTCTACATTTTCTATTATAGATATAAGGTAATTTTTTTTGTTTAGCTCTATTTTTTTCTTCCTCTATTTCTTTTTCACTACAATAACATTTATAAGCAAAACCTTTTTTTAAAAGTTGATTTACTATTTCAATATGATTTTTAATTTTTGATGACTGAATATATACATTCTCTTCATGATTTATACCTATCCATTTTAACGATTCAATTATTTGATTTTTATATTCATCTTTAGATCTTTCTTTGTCAGTATCTTCAATTCTTAAATGAAATGATCCTTTTTGATTTTTTGAATATAACCAATTAAATAAAGCAGTTCTAATCCCTCCAATGTGCAAAGGACCAGTCGGTGATGGAGCAAATCTAGTTGCTACTTTTGACATTTTTAATAATTAAACTATTTTAGTGAAAGTTTCTATATAAAGATACAAGAATTCCTTGGACTTTTACTCTGTCAGGACCAAATATTTTAGTTTCGTAATTTTTATTTGCACTTTCTAAAGCTACAGTTTTACCTTTTCTTCTAATTCTTTTTAACATTGCCTCATGATCATCTATAAGTGCAACTACTATTTTTCCATTGTCTGCAGTATTAGTTTTTTTTATTATTACAGTATCACCATCATTAATTCCTGCCTCAATCATAGAGTCTCCTTGAACTTTTAAACCAAAAAATTCTCCATTTTTTTCTATATTAGCAGGCAAAGGTACTCTTGATACTTCATTTTGAATAGCTTCAACTGGTGTTCCCGCAGCTATTTTTCCTAAAACTGGCACTTCTTGATCTTTATTTGCATCATCACTATCCAAGCCCCCTTTTATAACACTAGGTGAAAAACTATTATAAATATCGTTTGCTGATGCTGTTTCTGGTAGTTTTACAACTTCTAAAGCTCTGGCTTTGTGTGCAAGTCTTCTAATAAATCCTCTCTCTTCTAAAGCACTTATTAACCTGTGAATTCCAGATTTTGATTTCAAATTTAAAGAGACTTTCATTTCCTCATATGAAGGTGAAACACCAGAAGACCTCAACTTCTTGTTGATAAATAAAAGCAGATTTTTTTGTTTTTTAGTTAGCATAGAACAAATTAAGTACATCCATGTTCTACAAAAGTTCTTTTAAATTAACAATAGCTTAAAAACCAATAAAATTGAGGATTATTTAACTATAAAACTGAAAAAATAGAATTTTTTTCTAAATTTTTTAAAAGTGATTCACCAATCAAAAAAGTTTTAATATTTGTCTTATTTTTGATTTCTAAAAGCTCTTCTTTATTTTTAATTCCACTTTCAGAAATTAATGGTCCATTATGTTTTTCTAAAATTTTATAAATATCATAAGTTGTATTTATTTCTGTTTTTAAAGTTTTAAGATTTCTATTATTTATACCTATTAAGGCTTCTTTAAATTTTAAAGATCTTTTAGCATCTTCAACATTGTGAACTTCAACTATTACTGACATATTTAACTTTATAGCATGTTCATACAAGATATTTGCCACTTCATCAGATACCCCAGCTAATATAATTAATATTGCATCTGCACCATAGCTTCTTGCAAGATATACCTGAAATTTATCTATAAAAAAATCTTTACATAATATAGGAAGATCGATTGTTTGTTTTATTTTACTTATATGTAACAAACTTCCTAAAAAAAAATCTTCTTCTGTTAAAACTGATAAACATGTAGCTTTATTTTTATTATATATATCCGCTATATTCACTGGGTCATAATTTTCAATAATTATACCAGCTGATGGGCTAGCTTTTTTTATTTCTGCGATAATTGAAATTTTGTTTTTGTTTATATTATTTTCAATTTTTTCTTTAAAATTTATAAAGTATTTATTTTCATCAATTTTTATTTTTAAATTTTCGATAGATATAGTTTTTTTTAATAAATCTATCTTTTTTTTTTTATTATTAATTATTTTTTCTAATATATTTTCAGTCACTTTGAATATTTTTTAAATGTTTAAATGCTTTACCAGATTTTATAAAACCTCTTGCATACTTATAAGCTAAATTAAAATCTTTATATTTCTCTGAAACTATTAATCCAGCTGCAGTGTTTAAACAAACAGCTTTTGAAAAATCGTTATCTTCTCCTTTAAATATTTCTATCATTTTTTTGGAATTAAACACCGCATCATCACCAACTAAATCTTTGAAATTATTTGCTTCTATTTTTAAAACTTTAGGGTCAATTGTTATTTCTGAAATTTTATTATCTTTTAGTTGAACTACATTAGTTTTTGTATAAGGAGAAATTTCATCTAAACCATCTTCACTATTAACAATCCAAGCAAACTTAATATTTAGATTAATTAATGCTTTAGCAAAAATTTTTAATAATTTTTTATCAAATACACCAACAACTTGTCTATCAACTAGTGCAGGACTACTTAATGGACCAATCATATTAAATATAGTCCTTTTTCCAATTTTTTTTCTAGTAGGTCCAACAAATTTCATTGCACTATGATAGTTGGGCGCAAACATAAAACCAAAATTATTTTTATTTATCTGTTCTTCTATTTCTTTTGGCTCTAAGTTAATATTAATATTTAATGCTTCTAAAACATCACCCGAACCACACTTTGATGAAACGGCTTTATTACCATGTTTTGCTACTTTGATTTCCATGCTAGCTAATAAAAGAGCTGAAGCTGTTGAAATATTTAACGTATTCATTCCATCTCCTCCTGTGCCACATGTATCAACGCAATTTTGAACATTTACTCTCTTTGACTTTTCTCTTAAAACATATACACCGCCAGCGATTTCATCTGACACCTCACCTTTTAATGATAAGAGAGTAAGAAAATCAAATATTTCTTCTTCAGTTGCCTTACCATTCATTAATATATTAAATGCTGACTTACTTTCATCGAAGGATAAATCTTGTTTTTTTTTAAGTTTTTCTAAAAATTTTTTCATTTATTTTCATAATTTATAAAGTTTTTTAAAATCTTTATTCCAATTATAGTTTTTATGCTTTCCGGATGAAATTGCACTCCATGAATATTATATTTTTTATGCATAATTCCCATTATCACACCATCATTTGTTAGAGCAGTTATTTCAAGATCTTTTGAAATAGTTTTTCTATCAATTATTAAACTATGGTATCTTGTTGCCTCGAACCTCTTAGGTAGATTTTTTAAAATACCGCTTTTAAACGAATTAATTTTACTAGTTTTACCATGCATCAATTTTTTTGCTTGAATTATTTTAGATCCAAAAACCTGACCTATAATTTGATGACCTAAGCAAACTCCAAGAATTGGGATTTTTTTATATAATTTTTTAACAATTCTTAAGCAATTTCCAGATTGATTTGGATTCCCTGGACCTGGTGATATTACAATTTTATTATATTTATTTTTAATAATTTCTTTTTCTGTAATTTGGTCATTTCTAAATACTTCAACACTGGTATTCAATGATGATAGGTAGTGATAAAGATTGAATGTAAAACTATCGTAATTATCAATTAATAATATTTTCATATTTATTCCAAAGATTTTAATAAAGCTTTAGCTTTATTAATAGTTTCTTTGTATTCATTAATAGGTTTGCTATCAGCTACTATACCAGCGCCAGCCTGAACATAAAATTTTTTATTTTTTGAAACCGCAGTTCTTAGGGCTATACATGTATCAAAATCACCATTTGCGGAAAAGTATCCAATTCCACCTGCATATACTTTTCTTTTTGTGTTTTCTAATTCATCAATAATTTCCATTGCACGTATTTTAGGAGCACCCGAAACAGTTCCAGCTGGAAACCCAGAAAGAAGAGTATCAAATTTGGAGAATTTTTTATTAAAATCTCCTACTACATTAGAAACTATGTGCATAACATGAGAATATCTTTCAATAACAAATCTTTCAGTTACCTTGACTGAGTTAATATTAGAAACTTTACCTGCATCATTTCTTCCTAAATCTAAAAGCATTAAATGTTCAGAAAGTTCTTTTTTATCTTTTAATAAATCTTTTTCATAAAATTTATCTTCTGTTATATTTTTTCCTCTTGGTCTAGTTCCTGCTATAGGTCTTATTGTTATTTTGTTATCTCTTAATCTTACAAGTATTTCCGGACTCGCGCCTATTATTTGAAAATCATTAAAATTGAAAAAATACATAAATGGTGAAGGATTATTAATTCTTAATTTTTTATATATTTCTATTGGATTTTTAGTTAAATTTGCTTCAAATCTTTGGCTTAGAACAACCTGAAAAATATCGCCAATTTTAATATATTTTTTTGCTTTTTTTACGTTATTTAAAAATCTTCCTTTTGATATGTTTGATTTAATTTTAAAATTAGTTTTTTCTAATAAAGTAAAATTTGATTTATAATTTGATAAAAAAACTAATTTTTCAATTTCACTCTTAATATTTATGTATTTTTTTTTATAATTACTAATTTTTTCATCATGAAAACAATTTTCTATATAATAAATTTTTTTTTTTAAATTATCGTGAATTATTAATGTTCTGGGTCTAACAATTCTAGCATCAGGTATATTTAAATCATCCTTGCATTTATCAGGTATTTTTTCAATATATCTAATAATGTCATATGAAAAATAACCAGATAATATTGAGCTAATTGGTGGTAAAAATTTAGGAATTTTAAACTTAAAATCTTCAATAATTTTTTCAATTACTTCTTTTGGTTTACCTTTAATTTTTATTTTTTTATTATTTTTATATATATAGCAATTATTTTTATTGAATTCCCATATTTTGTCAGGTCTTTTCCCAAATATTGTGTATCTACCTTTAATTTTCCCTTTTTCTACTGATTCAAAAACAAAACTATTTTTATCATTTAGAAAATTATTTATTAAATTTAAGATTTCTTTTTTTCCATCAGTTTTTTTAGAAAAATAAATTATTTGATTTTTTTTATTTTTATGAAGAGATTTGAATCTTTTCAGATTGACGTTTAACATTATCTAAAGTGGTTTTTAATTCTTTCTAATGTTTTTTTGTTAAGATCAACATTATACTTTTTATTTATTATATAGTCATAAGAGTTATATAAAGTATCTTTAATCTGACCTGATGATTGATCTGCATAAAATTTTATTTGACTGTTATTTTTAATTATATTATCAGCTGAAATGTTGTTTATATATGATAAATATACATTATTATCATTATCTGACATTAATAAAAAACTTTTGTTACCCATGGCATAAAGCAATTTCAATGAATCTTTAGAAAAAAGTTTATTATCACTATCTGATGAAATAGTTGTTTCATTTATTAAATTATTATTTTTAACTAGATTCATAAATTTTTCTAATGTTAATTCTTTATTTTGAATTTTTTCAAAAAAATTTTTATTCACTTCATATTTTTTCATTTCATACAAATTATCTCTAACTATATTTAAAAATTTTTCGTCTTTTTTAGGAATTATGTTATTTATATTTTCTATTTCATAAATTAAAAAATAATCATTTTTGTCTAAAAGTTGAATGGTTTCTTCTCTTCTTCTTTCGTATATTTCATCAAATATTTCATTTTTTTTATCATTTTTAGAATAATTTTTTTCTAATAACGTATCTATATTATAAGTTAAAAGTATATCTTTTATTTTTTTACCATTTAAAATTTCATTTTCTA
>CACAHE010000008.1 GCA_902532195.1 uncultured Pelagibacteraceae bacterium
AAAGAACAAATAAAAGTTTTAAAAAATTCAAAATTTTAGTAGCAATCAGAGGCCCCCACGATGATTACTTTCAATTAGACTCATACAATAATTGTATAGACTCAATAATGAAAGTTGCACAAGAGATAAATAATTGTGAAGTTATATTTAAATCCCATCCAAATGAATTTGATTTTAACATCTTAAAGAAGAAACTATCTTTTTTTAAAAATATAAAATGGTCAATAGAAGATAGTCACATTATGAAACTTTCATCAAAATCTAACTTATGTATTTCAGTTATAACATCTGCCTGTTTTGACGCTATAGCGTTAAAAGTTCCAACAATTGAGTTTTATAATGTGGAGCATGAAATTAAACATTCAAATAAAGTTAAGACTTTAATGCACATGGCATTTGATAAGAGAGATAAAAAATGGAAATCGATATTTTCATATAAAAAAATTATACAAAATGTCTATGATTATGAGACTCTTAAAAAGAGGGTTTTATCGGTATACACCAATAAAAATAAAGTTTTATGGAACAAAAATTATCACACATTTCAAAAATTAGTTAATTTTAGAAATAATTCAAATAAGCTTTATAAACTTATAAATAAAAAAATATCGTAGAATCCTGTTCAACTAATAAATCAATTATTTCATAGTATTTACTCAATTTTTAAAAAAAGGATGATTGACAAAATAATTGTGAAGTTTATAAAACAAAAAATTAAATGACAAAAAGATTAAACTCAAAACATAAAGTAGATAGAAGACTTCGTGTTAATTTATGGGGAAGACCCAAAAGTCCATTTAATACTAGAGCATACCCTCCAGGACAACATGGTAAAACAAAACCAGATAAACCTTCTGACTACGGAATTCAATTACAGGCTAAACAAAAATTAAAGTCATATTATGGAAATATGAACGAAAGACAATTTAGAAATGTATATAAAAAAGCCATAATGAAAAGGGGAGATACTGCTGAAAATTTAATAGGTCTTTTAGAAAGAAGATTAGATGCAATTATATACAGAGCAAAACTTTCAAACACAATTTTTTCATCGAGACAATTAATAAACCATGGGCACGTAAGAGTTAATGGTAAAAAAGTTAATATTTCTAGTTATCAGGTTAAAGAAGAAGACAGTATTGAAATTAGAGAAAAATCAAAACAACTTGCTATTGTGGACATAGCTTTAGCAAATAAAGAAAGAGAAGTACCAGAGTATTTACAGTTAGATGAAAAAAATAAAAAAGTTAAATTTGTTAGGGTGCCAAAATTTGAAGAAGTACCTTATCCTATAGTTATGGAACCAAATTTAGTAATAGAATACTATTCAAGATAGCAACTAATTGATTAAAAGATCTTCATTAAAATTTATAAATAATCTACTAGAAAAAAATAAGAATTGGAAAGTTTTAGATATTGGATGCGGTTATACAGCAAATAAACATGCTACAACTTTGTGCGATGTTATAAATTTACAAAATTATTATCCTGATAAAAAATTTGTTAAACTTGATACTAAAAATCTACCTTTTATTGATAAAGAATTTGATTTTGTAATAGCATCTCATGTACTAGAACACATCAATGATATTAATTTTTTTATTAATGAGTTGCAAAGAATTTCTAAAAAAGGGTATATTGAAGTTCCAACAACTTTAGAAGATAATTTAGTTTTTGAAAATAAAAAAGATCATTTATGGCATATTAATTTTGATGATGATAATTATAAATTAATCATTAATAAAAAAGTCCAAGTATTTGAACCAATTTTAACAGTTTCAACTTCTCAAAAATTAAGAGAGTATTTTAGAGATAGTTTAGTAACTGAATTATATTGGGAAGAAAAAATTGATTTTAAATTTAAAAACGAAAGTAACTTAAAGCCCAATAGCGTATCTATATTAAATTTATTTAAAAAATTTATTTCAAAAAAAATAAGAAATTTATTTAGATGAAGTTTTAAAGTTTATAGATTTTTCCTCAAATTTTTTAGCCAATTCACCATTTTCGTACATTTCTTTTACAATATCGCATCCACCTATAAATTCTTTTTTTACATATAATTGAGGAATTGTTGGCCAATCACTAAACTCTTTAATGCCTTGTCGGATATTTTGATCTTCAAGAACATTTATACCTTTAAATTTAATTTCCATTAATTTAAGAATATTTGAAATGGCCATTGAGAAACCACATTGAGGCGCATCTGGAGTGCCTTTCATAAACAAACATACTTCATTATTATTTATTTCATTTGTAATTACTTCTTTAATTTTGTTATCCATTTTTTTCCTTTGTTTTAATTGCTAAAGCATGTAATTCGTTTCCCATTTTACCCTTAAGTGAATTATATACAATCTTATGTTGTTCTATTTTGCTTATACCATTAAATTTTGAAGAAGAAATAGTTGCTGAATAATGATTCCCATCACCTGCCAAATCCTGTATTTCGACAAAAGCATCTGGAAGCGCTTCTTTAATTAACTTTTCTATTTCTTTTAAATCCATCGCCATTAATTTACCATATAATCCTTAATCCAATTATTATTATACTTCTTAAGTTCGTCAATTGTCAGTTTTGGCTCATTTTCAATTTCTAGAGAATCTTTTGTAATTATTCCTAATTTATCATAATGAACAGAATTTTTATCTAAAATATCCTCAACTTTTGTTAAATTTTCTTGTTTAATTTCTACAATATATCTTCCTTGATCTTCACCAAAAAAATACTCAAATTTATTCATTAAATTATTTAATTTACCTATTTTAATTCCTTTATTTCCTTTAATACACATTTTAGATATAGCTACCATAATACCCCCCAACGAAATATCATGGGAAGTCTCAATATAACTATTTTGGTAAAGTTTTAAAATTGTACGACCTATATTTTTTTCATTAAACAAATTTACTTCAGGAGGAGGACCTTTTTTTTCCCCCAATATTTCTTTAGCAAAAATACTTTGATCTAAGTGTCCATCAGTTTTTCCTAAAACAATAACTTGATTACCAATTTTTTTAAAATCCATTGTCATGATTTTTGAATATTCTTTTAGCAAACCTATTCCCCCAATAGTTGGAGTAGGTTTTATACCTTTATCTTTAGTTTCGTTATAAAATGATACATTTCCTGAAACAATTGGAAATTCTAAATATTTGCTGGCTTCATTAATTCCTTCAACACATTCAACAAACTCACCCATATTTTTTTCTTTTTCAGGATTCCCAAAATTTAAACAATTAGTAATCGCTATTGGTTCAGCTCCAACTGATATTAAGTTTCTCCAACTTTCGCAAACAACTTGTTTTCCTCCAGTTAAAGGATGTGAATTACAATAACTTGCCGATGAATCAACTGATGCTGCTATTGCTTTATTTGTACCGTGTACTCTTACAACACCAGCGTCACCACCTGGTTTTTGAATAGTATCTCCCATAACCGTATGATCATATTGTTCCCATATCCATTTCTTTTCACATATATTAGGATTAGATAAAATTTTTTTCAAACAATCATTTATTTTTAATGATTTAAATTCATTTTTTTTAAATTTTATTTTTTGTGGGAGTTTTACTTTTTTCCATTTACGATCATACTGTGGTGCATTTTCTGATAAAAAATCTATAGGAATATCTACTACTTTTTGTTCATTAAAGAATATTTCAATTGTTTTGGTGTCAGTTGTTTTTCCAATTATTTCAAAATCTAGATTCCATTTATCAAAAATTTTTTTTGCTTCTTTTTCTTTTCCATTTTCAAGAATAATCAACATTCTCTCTTGACTTTCAGATAACATGATTTCATGAGGCAACATATTCTCTTCTCTACAAGGCACTTTATTCAAATTTAATTCAATCCCTAGTTTCCCCTTAGAGGCCATTTCTACACTTGAAGAGGTAAGACCTGCTGCTCCCATATCTTGAATTGCAATTATTGATTTACCCTCCATAAGTTCCAAACAAGCTTCCATTAACAATTTTTCTGTAAATGGATCTCCAACTTGTACAGTTGGTTTCTTTTCCTCTATTCTTTCATCAAAAGATGCTGATGCCATGCTTGCCCCATGTATTCCATCTCTTCCAGTCTTAGAACCTACATAAATTACTGGCTTATTTATTCCTGCAGCTTTTGAATAAAAAATTTTATTTTTTTTTACTAGACCAACCGTCATAGCATTAACAAGTATATTTCCATTGTAACTTTCATCAAAAGATGTCTGACCACCTATAGTTGGAACCCCTATACAATTTCCATAACCACCAATGCCTTTAACAACACCTCTTAGTAAATTTTTAGTTTTTTTGTGTTGAGAAGATCCAAAATGAATTGAATTTAAATTTGCAATTGGTCTTGCGCCCATAGTAAAAACATCTCTCATAATTCCTCCTACCCCTGTTGCGGCTCCTTGATAAGGTTCAATAAATGAGGGATGGTTGTGGCTTTCTATTTTAAAAACTATTGCATGATCATCACCTATATCAACAACACCTGCATTTTCACCAGGCCCTTGAATAACATTTTTACTCTTTGTATTTAGTTTTTTTAAATGAATTTTAGAAGATTTATAAGAACAATGTTCATTCCACATCGCTGAAAAAATAGAAAGCTCTGTGATGTTTGGTGTTCTTTTTAAAAGCTTGCAAACTTTTTCATACTCCTCTTTTTTTAAACCAAACTCTTCAGCAATTTTTAAATTAACTTCCATCACTTAAAATTTTTAATTAAATTTTCAAAAAAAATTGAACCATCTTCTCCTGATAGATACTTGTCTATCATTCTTTCAGGATGAGGCATCATTCCTAAAATGTTTTTTTCTTTATTAAATATTCCAGCAATATTATCTATAGCTCCATTCGGATTATGCTCATGATCAGATAATCCCTTAGAATTACAATAAGTTATTGCTATTTGATTGTTATCTTGAATTGACTTTAATTCTTGATTAGAACAAAAATAACTACCTTCGTTGTGGGCAATATGAAGTTCTAAAATATTTTTTTTTATATTCTTAAAATATTTGTTATCAGTATTATTTACTTTTACATATATATTTTTGCATATAAATTCTATATTTCTATTTTGTTGCAATACACCAGGCAATAAACCTGTTTCAGTTAATATTTGAAATCCATTGCATATACCAAGGACTAAACCACCAGATTTTGCAAAATCAATAACCGAATTAATTATTTTTGATTTACCCGCTATACTTCCGCATCTTAAATAATCTCCAAAAGAAAATCCTCCAGGCAATACTATTAAATCACTTTTAGGTAATTTAGGATCATTGTGCCAAACCATTTGATTTTTAAAACCAAATTTTTTTAAAGCTACATCCATATCTCTATCACAATTTGAGCCTGGAAATATAATTACTGACGATTTCATTAATTTTAAATAATTTTAAAATCCTCAATCACTAAATTAGCAAGCAATTTTTTACACATTTCATCAACTTTAGATTTAGCTTTAATTTCATCTTTTTCATCTATCTCAATATCAAAATATTTACCTTGCCTAACCCCATTTACATTTGGAAAACCCATGCTATTTAATGTTTGTTGAATTGCTTTACCTTGTGGATCTAGAACTCCATTTTTAAGAGTCACGATTACTTTAATTTTCATTTATTTTTTTTTATTTTAACAGCAGTAGGTTTGCTAAACTTGATAGGTCTTATATTTGATTGTTCATGAAGAATATCTAGTCTTCTTGCTACCTCTTGATAACCTTCAATTATATTACCCAGATCTTTTCTAAATCTATCTTTATCTAATTTTTTATCTGTTAAAGAGTCCCATAATCGACATGTATCAGGGCTAATTTCATCTGCTAAAATTATATCATCCTTTGCTCCAGAAATGGTTCTTCCAAACTCAACTTTAAAATCTACTAATTTAATATTAATTCCTCTAAACATTCCTTGAAGAAAATCATTTATTCTTAAAATATTTTTTTTAACAATTTTTATTTCACTTTTACTCATCCATTTAAAAACAAGTATGTGTTCAGGACTTACTATTGGATCACCCAAAGAGTCGTCTTTTAAACAATATTCAATCAATGGTTCATCTAAAACAGTTCCATCTTCTATACCAAGTCTTTTTGTAAGTGATCCTGTTGCTATATTTCTTACTATAAATTCAATAGGTATTATTTCTAATTGTTTGACAAGTTGTTCTCTCATATTCAATCTTTTTACTAAATGATTTTTTATTCCAATTTGATTTAAACTATTTAAAATATGTTCAGAAATTCTGTTATTTAAAATCCCTTTACCTTCTATGATTGATTTTTTTTGATTGTTGAATGCAGTTGCGTCATCTTTAAAGTGTTGGATAACAAAATTTTTTTCAGGAGAAGCATAAATGATTTTTGCTTTTCCTTCGTACAGTTTCTTTCCCTTTTTCATTATTTAAAAACTCTCTTAAAAATATAATTTATATTCTTAAAATGTTTAGAATAATTAAATATTTTATCAATTTCTTTATCTGAAAGATTTTTAGATATTAACTTATCTTTTTTAACCAAATCCTTTAATTTAAGATTTTTATTAAAGCTAGATTTAGCGTGTTTTTGTACAATTCTGTAAGATTTTTCTTTTGATATACCTGATTTTGTGAGTTCTAGCATTAATTCTTGTGAAAAAACTAGGCCTCTAGTCATGTTTAAATTATTTATCATTTTTTTTGGGTATACAATCATTTTATCTAAAATATTTGCTAATCTTGATAAAGCAAAATCTAAAGTTATATTTGCATCAGGTCCAATATTTCTTTCTACGCTCGAATGTGAAATATCTCTTTCATGCCAAAGAGATATATTTTCTAGAGCTGGCGTTACATAACTTCTAATCATTCTTGCTAAACCTGTTAAATTTTCACTTAAAATTGGGTTTTTCTTATGAGGCATCGCAGATGAACCTTTTTGCTCATTAGAAAAATATTCTTGTAATTCATATACTTCAGTTCTTTGCAAATGTCTTATCTCAGTTGCAACTCTTTCAATTGAACCAGCAATAATTCCTAGAATTGAAAAATAATGAGCATGTCTATCTCTAGGAATAATTTGTGTGGAAACTGGTTCAGGCTTTAATTTTAATTTTTTAGCTACATAGATTTCAATTTTAGGGTTAATATTTGAAAATGTTCCTACAGCACCTGAAATTGCACAAGTAGAAACATCATTAATAGCGTTTACTAATCTTATTCTATTTCTTTTAAATTCTTCATAAAAAGAAGCTAATTTTAAACCAAAAGTTATTGGTTCGGCGTGTATCCCATGACTTCTACCAATGCATGGTGTCATTTTATATTTGTTAGCTTTTTTTTTTAAAATAAATAAAATTTTATCAATATCATTCAACAATATTTTACCCGATTGAACTAATTGAATATTAAAACTTGTGTCAAGGACATCTGAAGATGTCATTCCTTGATGCAGATATCTAGCTTTTATCCCGGCTTGTTCAGTTATTGAAGTTAAAAAAGCTATTACATCATGTTTTACTCTTTTTTCTATTTGATGAATTCTGCTAACTTTAATTTTACCCTTTTTTTTTATAATTGATGCTACACCTTTTGGAATAACTTTATATTTTTCCATTGCTTCTGCAGCAAAAATTTCAACATCTAACCAGATTTTATATTTATTTTCTTCGGACCAAATGTTTGTAATTTCTTTTCTAGAATATCGATGTATCATTAATTATACGGGGGTTTTATATAACCTTTAACAGATTCTGTAAAAATTTCATAACCATTTTCAGTTATACCAATTGTGTGTTCAAATTGCGCTGATAAAGATTTATCTTTTGTTACTGCTGTCCATCCATCGTTTAAAACTTTCACATCATATTTTCCAGAATTTATCATTGGTTCAATAGTGAAGGTCATTCCTGGTTTTAATTCCAGTCCGGTATTTTTTTTACCATAATGTAAAATATTAGGTTTTTCATGAAAGGTATTGCTTATTCCGTGTCCACAAAAATCTCTAACAACAGAAAAACCTTTATCTTCAACATATGCTTGGATCTCAGAACCTATATCTCCTAATTTAATTCCTGGCTTTAATATTTTTATTGCCCTCATCATTGATTCATAAGTTGTATCTATTAAATTTTGTGCCTTTATTGGAATTTTTCCTACTGTAAACATTCTACTAGTATCACCATGATATCCATTTACTATTGCGGTCACATCTATATTTAAACAGTCACCTTCATTTAAAAGTCTATCTGAAGGAATTCCGTGACAGACTACATGATTTAGAGATGTACAAAGAGACTTAGTATAACCTCTATAAAACAATGGGGCCGAATGTCCCCCGTTGTTTTTTATATAATCGTAACAAAGTTGATCTATTTGATTTGTTGATATTCCAGGTTTAATAAAACCAGTAATCATATCTAGGGTTTCAGCAGCTAGTCTTCCAGCAATCCTCATTTTTTCAAATTTTTCTATGTAATTATTATTCATCAACTATTTTTATTTTTTTTTCAATTTTAATTTCATCAGGGTTAATAATGCACCTGTATGCTAAAAAATTTACCCCAGCTTTCTTTGCTAACAGATAATTTTTATAATAATCATTATCAATATCTTTAGCTATTTTAAATTTATTTATACCTTGAATTTGAGTTAAAAATAAGACGTAAGCCTTATAACCTTTTTTAATAGAATTTATTAATTTTTTTAAGTGTTTTGAACCTCTTAAAGTAATCGCATCCGGAAATTCAGCAAAATCATTAAATCTAGTTAATGTTACATTTTTAACTTCAATAATTTTTTTATCACATAAAAAATCAAACCTTGTATCTGTTGAAAATTTAAATTCAGGTTTAATATTTTTTACAGTCTTAAATTCTTCGATAAGTTTATTTATTAAACCATGGTGTACAATTTTATTTGCTCTGTGAGTGTTTACACCTATTAATCTTTTTTTAGATTCAATAATTTCTAAAGTAAATTTTAATTTTCTTTTAGGATCATCATTTTTTGTAATCCAAACATTATTTCCTTCATTTAATAAACCCATCATTGATCCGGTATTTGGACAATGCGCAGTTACAATTGAATTATTAGCTTTTATATCGGTAAAAAATCTTTTATATCGTTTGATTAATTTGCCTTTAATTAAACTACTGGTAAATTTCATTATAATTTATTTATATTTGTAAATGAAAAATAAAAAAGAGATATTTGCTGGAATAATTATTATAGGTAATGAAATATTATCTGGTAGAACTCAAGATACCAATACTAGCACTATTTCTATATGGCTTAATTCTTTAGGTATTAGAGTGCAAGAAGTAAGAGTTATACCTGACAATGAAGAAATAATCATAAATACAGTTAATAAATTAAGAAAAAAATTTAATTATGTATTTACAACAGGGGGGATTGGACCAACTCATGATGACATAACCGCAGAGTCTATCTCAAAAGCATTTAACTTAAAATATGGACCTCATAAAGAAGCAATGCATATTTTAGAAAAATATTATAAACCTGGTGATTTTACAGAGGGTAGAAAAAAAATGGCACACATGCCGGAAAATGCAAATTTAATTCTCAATCCAACTAGCGGTGCCCCAGGCTTTAATGTTGAAAATGTTTTCTGTCTACCCGGGGTCCCTTCAATATTAAAATCTATGCTTGGAGGCATTGGTCATATGCTTGTTGGAGGAGAACCTATAATTAGCCATACTATAAATTTAAGAACAGTTGAAAGTGAAATTGCTAAATCATTAACTAAAGTTCAAAATGATAATAAAGAAGTAGATATTGGAAGCTATCCATTTTTTAAAGCTGGTAAATTGGGTGTTGCTTTAGTCATAAGATGCTCGAACCAAAGTAAAATCGATAAATGTATTATAGATATATTAAATTTTGTAAAAGAAAAAAATATTGAGATAATAGAGAAAAATTAAATGTTATATTTTGCCTACGGCAGCAACTTAAATCACAAGCAAATGAAAATTAGATGTGAAGATGCAACATTTATAAAAAAATTTAATTTAAAAGGTTATAATCTTTGTTTTAGTCATAAAACTCAAAATTCAATTTATGGCCATGCCAACATAATTAAAAGTAAAAATTTATTTGTTCCAGGTGTTATATGGAAAATATCAAAAAATGATGAAGATGAATTAGATTATTATGAGGGTGTAAGCTATAATTACTATTTTAAAAAGTATTTTAAATTAAATGGCAAAAAGGTATTGCTATATATTCAAAAAAAATATTATAGAAAAAAACCAAACTCAACATATTTACATACAATTATACAGGGGTATAAAGACTGTAATTTAGATTTTGATTACCTAAGAAAAAGAATTTCAAAATATGAGATTAATTATAAAATTTATTGGTAAACAAGATTAATTGATTATAATAATAATTCATGAAAGTTTATGATTGTACTTTATATCATGATGAAGATTTAATTCTTGATTTAAGGCTTAATATATTATCAAAATTTATTGATAAATTCGTCATATGTGAGTCAAGATTCTCACATAGTGGAAGAGAGAAAAAATTAAATTTTGATATAAATAATTTTTCAAAATTTAAAGATAAAATAATTTACCTTGTATTAGATAGTGAACCAAAAGGACTTTTATTTAATGAAAGTTCAGAAGGTAAAAAAGAACTGCCAGAATATTATAGACATAATGCAATAAGAAGAATAGCCCATCAAAGAAATAAACTTATAGATGGATTAAAAGATGCTGAAAATAACGATTTCATTCTATACAGCGACAACGATGAAATTCCAAATTTGGAAAATTTTAATTTTAAAACATTTAATAAAAAGTATATTTTATTTAAACAAAAACTTTTTTATTATAAATTTAATTTACACCTAGATAGAATAAGTTGGTATGGAACAAAAGGATGTAAAAAGAAATATTTATTGTCTTTTGAGAAATTAAGACAAATAAAACCAAAAATTTATCCTTTTTATAGGATCGATACATTTTTTAAATTTGATAAACAGATCAGTTTAAACATAGTTAATAATGGAGGGTGGCATTTTACAAGGTTGCAAACCCCAGAAGATATTCATTTGAAAGAACTTGATGCTGAGCATCATGATGAATATAGACTGTCAGGTAAAAATATTAATAAAATTAGAGAATTAATAAAAAATAGAAAAATAGACCACGATCATTTTGCAGATACCAAAAAATCAAAATATGGACAAGAATTTAAATTAAGTAAAATATCAATAAATAGTTTACCTAAATTTATACAAGAAAACGAAGAAAAGTATAAAGAATGGTTCGATTATGATTAATTCTACAGTTTTTAGTTTTAATTTTGAAAAAAAAATATAAATAGATTTCGAATGAACAAAACAAAAATCCTCATAACTGGTGTTGCAGGCTTTCTAGGATCACACCTGGCAGAAAAATTACATAATTTAAATTATGAAGTGATTGGCGTTGATAATATGTCATCTGGTTATGAAGACAATATTCCTAAGGAAATAAAATTTCATAAATTTGATTGTTGTGATTTTGATAACATGAATAAAATAATGAAAGGTATTGATGTGATTTATCATTGTGCAGCTGCAGCACATGAAGGATTATCTGTATTTTCTCCACAAGAGATTACAAAAAATAATTTACAGGCATCTGTAGCTGTTTTTTCTGCAGCAATTTCAAATAAAGTTAAAAGAATTATATTTTGTTCATCAATGGCAAGATATGGATCTCAAAAAACTCCTTTTACAGAAGAGATGGAACCTTCTCCAGTGGATCCGTATGGAATATCAAAGGTAGCAGCTGAAAAAATTTTAATAAGTTTATGCAATTTAAATAACATTGAATGGGTAATTGCGGTTCCACATAATATTATAGGGCCTAGACAAAAATATGATGATCCATTTAGAAATGTAGTTTCAATAATGTTAAACAGAATAATGCAAAACAAACCACCTATTATCTATGGTGATGGAAATCAAAAAAGATGTTTTTCATATATTGATGATTGCTTAAATTGTTTACTTCCTATGATAAATGATCCAAAATTAAATAAACAAATAATCAATATAGGACCAGATGAAGAATTTGTTACTATTAATAAAGTATTTGAAATTTGCTCGAATATAACTGGAAGCAATTTAGAACCAATATTTAAAAAAGATAGACCGCTTGAAGTAAAACACGCAACTTGTTCAGCTGATAAAGCCAGAAAATTATTAAATTACGAAACAAAAACATCATTGCAAGAAGGTATAGAAAAAACTTATAGATATATAAAAAAAAGAGGAATAAGACCTTTCGATTATCATATTAATTTAGAAATTAAAAATGAACTAACACCTGAAACTTGGTTAAAAAAAGAAATTTAATATTTATTTGAAGTTTTTTTTAAACAAAATTTCGGTATGGTTTTTTTCAGGTGATTCCGCTGGGTAAAAATTTCTTTCACCTAGCCAGCTAACTAATTCATCCCACAATACACCGCCATCATAATATTTTACCTTGCTTACTTCTACAGAAATTGAATTACATGATTTTAATGCATCTTCAGCTCCTTTGAAAACCAATAACTCAGAGCCCTGCAAATCAACTATCCAATGGTTATATTCATCAGGTGAAATATTATTTTTTTTTAAAATAGTATCTAATTTAAACATTTTTAATTTAATTTTTTCTTTCATAAAAACTTTGCGTCCATCCCAGCCTTTCTCTATGACTTCATTGGTAAAATTAAATAGAGAAGAGCAAGCTGCATCGTTGCCTGAAATAAAAAAATCTTTTTCTATATTGTCTTGATCTCCCAACAAAACATGAAAAGCTTTTTGATCTCCATAAAAATATAAATTATCTTTTAACTGATCAAAAAGGTGAGGGACAGCCTCAAACCAAATAACTTTTTTTCCAAACCAATTATATACTTCTGCCTCGTTTCCTCTGTGAGCTCCTA
The DNA here is from genome assembly GCA_902532195.1 of uncultured Pelagibacteraceae bacterium. Lineage (GTDB taxonomy): Bacteria > Pseudomonadota > Alphaproteobacteria > Pelagibacterales > Pelagibacteraceae > Pelagibacter. Next base: position 12,943 of record CACAHE010000008.1, read on the forward strand.
GATGCATTATACCTCTTGATTTATTCATACAATCAACTGTTTCTAAGGTAACTTCACCATAAGGGTTAGGAGTATGTGGAGGACCTATTTTGATTAATTTAAAACCTAAGGCTCTTAATATTTTCTTAATTGTTCTTTTTAAAATATATAACATTTATTTATTGCATTTATTTTTAATATATTTTGTTTGAGCATAAATTTAATATTGTTATATGCTATTATTTTTACAAAATCGATAAATAAATGTTATATTAAATAAAAAATTGTGAAAAAAATTTTAACCATTATTTCTATACTAATATTTTCAACTTCAGCTTATGCAAATGAACAGGAAGATTTTTTTTTAGAATTTAATCAATGGTTAGCAAAAAATGAATTTACTGATTATTACAAAGTAGAGTTTGCAGAGGCAACTGGAATATGTAAAGATTTAGAAAAATTTAGTCACCTTTGGTATTATAACAAATGTGATAAAAATAAAAAAATTACAGGTAATTACAAAGTCAATACTTATAACAATCGATCAGAAATCCCAGAGGAAGCTAAACCTGATTATGAAACTTTATTATACTACCTCTGGCTTTATTTGAATAAAAACTGGAACGGTAAAGAAAAATATAGTGAAATTAAATCATCTGAAAATCCTTATAAATTTCAGTTTGGTCTTAGGGATGACAAATATGTTAAAAAACAAATGCAAAAAACTGCATTACTTAGCTATCTTTTGTATGAAGATGGAAAAATAGTAATTGATGAATTAAGTCCACCTGAAAGATTTGGAAAAGGTTTTAATAATGAAAGCACTCATCACTCCCAATCTGTTGGAAAAAGTATAGTTTCATATGTTCTGGGTCATGCCATATGCAAAGGATATGTTGGTGGTATAGATACACAAATAAATGATTGGCCGATTTTAAAAGGTACACTTTATCACAATCAAAAGATTATTGATATAATCAATATGAGAGCAGGGGATAAAAATTATTTTTCATCAAAAGATCCATCTAATAGATTTAAAAATTCAAAGTTTAATACCTCAGTTACAAACAGAACTATGGAAAGTGTAATGCAGAATGAATTAAAAGACTCAAAAAAATCTGGAACCAAACATCATTATAATAATTTATTACCTCATCTTATTTTTAACTATATTGCTTTTAAAACAGGAGAAGATGGTTTTCAAAAATTATTAGATGACATTTTTAGAGATAAAGTTGGAATCGAGCATGATGTTTCTTTTGCAGCAGCTACAAGATATTCAGTCAGTGGAGAAAAATCTATAACTAATACAATGCTAGCTTCAAGGTATGATTATTTGAGGATAGCAAAAGCCATGTTAGATGATTGGCAAAATGATACTTGTGAAGGAAAATATCTTAAATCTTTGTATGAGAGAAAAATTAATAAACATAGAGACTATCGTGATAATAACCACGCCTTTAGTGCCTCTAAGTCATATGGTGGATTTTTTCATTTAGATCAATCTGGATTGAAAAATAGACATATATTTATTATGGATGGTCATGGAGGACAAACTTATACAATTGATTTTGATAAAGGAAGAATAGTTGCAACAATGGCTATTCACAGAGATTTCAATTGGAAGAAGATAGCTCATTCAGTTATTAAAAAAGGTAAATAAAAAAAACTTACTTATTAGTCTTGTTAAATTTTTAAACTTGGAATAAATACAAGTAAACAAAGGAATGCCCTCGTGGTGAAATTGGTAGACACAAAGGACTTAAAATCCTTGCCCTTTTGGGAGTGCCAGTTCGAGTCTGGCCGAGGGCACCACTAAAATGATAAAACCTTTTATAGTATTTGATAATAATAAATTTTCAAAAAAAGTAAGATCTTATTTAATAAAAAAATTTAAAAAATTTTCTATTAATAACTCCAATTTAATTATTGTTATAGGCGGAGATGGCTTTATGCTTCAAACTTTAAAAAATTTTTACAAGTATAATATTCCTTTTTATGGAATAAATTCTGGAAGCTATGGTTTTTTAATGAATAAATTTTCAGCAAAAAATACATTCAAGAACTTATTTAAAGCTAAGATGATAATTATTTCTCCTTTACAAATGACAGTAAGAAATAGATCAGGATTTATAAAAAAATCTATAGCAATTAATGAAATATCTATTCTTAGACAGAGTAGACAGGCCGCTTCTATATCTATTTTAAATAAATCAAATATAATTATAAAAAAACTAGTTTCAGATGGAGTCCTGATCTCAACTCCTGCAGGTAGTACTGCATACAACCTATCTGTTCATGGTCCTATTTTAAGTTTAGATTCTAAAAAACTATCTATTTCACCAATTAGTCCTTTTAGACCAAGAAGATGGAAAGGAAAAGTAGTAAGTGAAAATTCTAAAATTTTAATTAAAAATTTAAACGTTATTAAAAGACCCATAAGTGCTGTTGCAGATAATGTGGAAGTAAGAAATGCTAAATCAATTTTAGTAAAAACTAATAAAAAAATTAAATTTAAATTACTTTACGATAAAAATAGAAGTTTACAAAAAAAAATTAAAATTGAGCAATTAAGAAAAGAGATAAATTAGTGGTGCCCCCGCACGGATTCGAACCGCGGACCTATTGATTACAAATCAATTGCTAAAAGTTAAATAAACATTTGTTTGCAACAATAATCCTAAAATATTTTTAACTTGGCAACAATCTGACAACAATGGTAGTGTTTTTTATGGAAAAGAAAAAGAAGTATAAACCAAAAGGACCTATTCAAATTTTAGCAGCTATTGGATTAGTGATAGCAATATTGTGGACAGCGAAAGGCTTGTTTCAATTCGGAAGCGCTGGTTATAAAGAAGTTACCAGCTCTAAGTCTAATTATAAAATAATTACATTAACAAAATGCTATATAACTGACTTACAAGAGACAAATGGTAAGGAAGTGTATTCTTATAAAAATTGGAAGGAACAAACTCTGGATAAAAGAATTGAATATGAAAATAAACTTTATACGCTAGATACCGTGACAGAAGTCATAACGCAAACTACTGTTTTTAAAGATACACATTTAAAAAGAATGAGAGAGAACAATCTATTTTTAAAAAAACACTCAAAAGTAATCTTTAAGATTGTTGACCTAGGAGGTAATGTTGCAACAGCAGAAGATACTGACCTAGGCAAATGGTTCAAAAAAAATACTATCGATGTGGATTTTAAAACAAATCAAGTTTACAGATATTCTGAAGCTGATTTTGGAAGTGGAAATCTTTTTAAGACTGCAACCACCGAACAATGTCAAAGACAAAAATAGATTAGATATCAAACTATTGTAATAAGAATGCTGATGCTCCCAATTAAAACGACTACTTGATTTGACAACAAACTGACAACAATCTGACAACACTTATTGTCGTCATAATAGTGTTTGCATAAATAATTTTGATGAAAAAGTAAGTTAGATGGTGCCCCCGCACGGATTCGAACCGCGGACCTATTGATTACAAATCAAAGAGCTTCTTAAAATATCCTTTCATTAACGTTGATATTATTAACTTCTAGAATCCCCGTCAAGCAAAGATAAAAAATTCACTTACAATTCACTTATGTTAATTTATGATTTAAATTATATTTATTTAAATAAATTAGAGATGACAACAGTTATTACATCTAGAAATTATGATAAAGAAGTTCTTAATATCATAAATAATATCATTCCAGGTTGTAAAAATATTTATATTAGAGTTGGTTATTTTTATTTTTCTGGTTTTTCACTAATAGCAAAAACTCTTAAAGATAAAAATATTAAAATATTAGTTGGAATGGAAGCAGATAGAACAACTAATGATTATTTAAGAAAATTTTCAGAAACAGTAGATAAAGATGAAATTTTAGATAAACCAGAGGAAAGAGATGCATATTTTGTTTTTAAAAATAAATTAAGAGATGGTTCTTTAGAGGTTAGACAAAATAAAACACCAGATCATTCAAAAGTTTTTATATTTGAATATACAGATAAAAATTCTAAGATTTTTAATGGTCCAGGCCAAACTCTGGTAGGCTCTTCAAATTTGTCTAATTCAGGATTTATTAACAATACTGAAACTAATGTTCTTTTACCTAGCCCAGATAATTTTAAAGATTTAAGTCTTAATTTTAATGATGATTGGGAAAATTCTACAAGATTATTAGATAAGAAAAATTTCAAAGATTTTGAAAAATATTCAAAAAAATTTCCATTTGAACAAAAACCGAGTCCATATTTAATGTTCGTACGAGTTTTAAATGAATTCTTTAAAGACCGAAGTGAAAATCGAATAAAGTTACCCAAAGATATTACTGATGATTATTTTGAAAATTTTAAATATCAAAAAGATGCTATTTCAAAAGGTCTAGATATTCTTAATGATCACAATGGAGTTTTGATAGCGGATGTAGTCGGACTGGGAAAAAGTATAATTGCTTCAGCAATTGCGAATAACTTAGGCTTAAGAACAATTGTAATTTGTCCGCCTCACTTAAAAGATCAGTGGAAAGACTACTTATTTAAATTTAAAGTAAGAGGTGCAAGAGTATATACATCAGGAAAAATTTTAGATGCATTAAAAGAAGATACACCAGGACAAAAACTAATAATAATTGATGAGGTACATAAGTTTAGAAATGATGAGACTAAAGATTACTTAAATCTTTATCAATTATGTCATGATACAAATGGCAAAGAGGCAAACAAAATTGTTTTATTATCTGCTACTCCTTTTAATAATAAGCCAAGTGATACATTCAGTTTAATCAAATTATTTCAAATACCAACAAGGTCAACACTTCAAACTATTACTAATTTGTCAGTATATTTTGAAAGAATAAATAAAACATATAACAGTTTAAAGCGAGAGCAGAGTAAAAATAAACGAAGTATAAATGATATTAATCATGATTTTAAAAAGCTAGGTGAAGAAATTAGAAATATCATTTCACCATTAATAATTAGAAGATCCAGAATAGATTTAGAAAATATTAAAGCTTATAAAGATGATTTAAGGAAACAAGGTATATTTTTTCCTCGTGTCGAAGATCCTGTTTTATTGTCCTATGATTTAGGGGAAATTGAAAATATTTATATTGAAACTTTAAAGATTATTTCTCCTGGGAATGAGAAAAGTAGTTTTAAATGTGCCAGATATAAACCTCTAACATATGTCAAGCCAGAATGTTTGAATGAAGTGCTTGATGCAGGAGGTTATAATGATGAAGAAAAAAAAAATAAGCTACCCCAACAACAACAAAATATTCATGATTTTATTAAACGCATGATGGTAAGAAGGTTTGAGAGTAGCACTAACTCATTTTCTATAACATTGGGTAGAGTAATTAGATCAAATGAAAGATTAATAGAATATTATGAAAAAAAGGGAGTTGTTCCAGTTTATCCAAGGCACCAATTACCAGATTTAGAAGAATTATACGGAACAGAAGACGATGTCCAAATTGATGATTTTGATATTGAACATGAGTCAAAAATAAAAAAACTAGAAAATAAAGGATTGTGGTTTATTAAAAAAAATCAACTAAATAAAAACTATATTATCGATATCAAGAACGATTTAAGTGTTTTAAGATCTATTCAAGAGGATTGGAAAATTTTGAAGAAAAAAAATTTTAAAGATCCTAAAATCAATACTTTTAAAAAGATAATAGCTAATCAAATAAAAAAAGATCCTAAAAGAAAAATAATCATCTTTACAGAATTTTCAGATACTGCAAATTATTTATTTGATAATATTAAGCAAGATTTTAAGGTTAATGTTTATACTTCAAAAGAATCCTCTAATAAGAAAAAAAAAATTGAAATAGCAGAAAATTTTGATGCTTCAAACAAAAATCAAAAAAATAATTATCAAATATTAATTGCTACAGATGCAATATCTGAAGGCTTTAATTTACATAGAGCAGGGTCAATCTTCAATTATGATATTCCATATAATCCTACAAGAGTTGTTCAAAGATTTGGCCGTATCAATAGAATTAATAAAAAGATGTTCGATAAACTTTACATTTATAATTTTTTTCCAACTGAGATTGGTGAAACTGAAGTTAAAATAAAAGGTATAACAGGTCTAAAAAAAATGATGTTTAATGCAATATTCGGTGAAGATACAAAGGTATTAACAACAAATGAGGATCTAAAAAGTTATTTCCAAAAAGAGTTTAGTGATATTTATAAAGAAACAGAATCTCCAGAGACTTACTTTGAAAATATGATTTATGATTTAAGAAGTTATGAACCTCAAATAATAATTGAATCAAATAACATTTCAAAAAGAGTTAAAGCCAAAAGAAAGATCAAAGACAAAAATGGTTTGATTATTTTTTCAAAAAAAGGAGACATACCTCGATTTGTTTTTGCTGATAAAAATGAGAAAGTATTAGATATAACACCAATTGATGCTCTTAAAATATTTGAAGCAAAACCAAATGAAAAACATATAAGTTTCGATAGGAGATATGATTTACTTTATGAAAGAATTAAATCTCAGATCTTTGCCGATAAAAAAATTTTACCACCTAATAAAAAGAAAAAAGATTTAATTAATAAATTAGAATTATTGTCTAGAGAAAGTAGATATACAGACTATTATTCAAAATTATATATTGTGGTTAAAGAATTAGATGCCTTAACACCAATGCAGTTAAAAACTATAAAAAAAATCACATTAAAATCTTGTGATAAGAATATTAAAAATATTATGGAAATAATTCCTGAAAGATTGCTAGTAAATCTAATAAAAACTTATAATGAAATTGAATTAAAAAAAGATGCCTTAATAATTACTGAGCAAATTAATGATTGATTTTTCATTAAATTATTCAAAAGAGGATTTTAAAGATTTTCTAAAAGATTTTTTACCAAATGATTATAAAGAAAATAAGGTAGGGCTAGATATAGATGACAAAAACTCCTTTTTCAAAAATGCAGAAATAATCGGTTCTGTAAATTCACTTGATAAATTAGTGGTTCTTGAAGTTGAAAGATTTAAAGCAGAAAAAAGTAGAATTAAGATCACTAAAGAATTGTTTAAATTTTTAGAGTTACATGGTTATAAAAATGCTTTAGTAATAACTTTTTCAGAAAAAGAAAAACACTATCGTTTGTCATTTATAAAGAGTGAATTGGTGTGGGTTACTGATACAAAGGTAAAAAAACAATTTTCAAACCCCAAAAGATTATCCTTTTTATTAGGACCTGAGGCCAAAATTCACACTCCTACTAAACAATTAATAAAACTTGGAAAGATAAAAAGTTTTGATGATTTATATGAAAGATTTAATAATGAAATTGTTTCAGAAGAATTTTTTCAGAATTATAAAAAATTATATTTTAAATTAATTGAACATATTGAAAAAGATAAAAGCCACAAAACTATAATTAATAAAAATAATTTAAGTTCAAGTTTATTTGCTACAAAAATCATGGGTCAGATTTTATTTTCTTATTTTATTCAAGAAAAAAAATGGCTTGGTGCAAATGAAAAAGATAAAATTTTTAATGGTGATATAAAATATCTAAGAAATACATTTTCAGAAATAGAAAAAACTAAAAATTACTATAATGAATTCCTTGAATATCTTTTTTATGATGGATTTAATACAAAAAATAAGGATGATTACGTAAAGTCATTACAATGCAAAGTACCCTTTTTAAATGGTGGGCTTTTTGCACCATTGAAAGGATATGAGTGGAAAAATGAAGTTTTAAACATACCAAATTCATTTTTTTCAAATTCAGATGAGGATGGAATTTTAGATATCTTTGATTTGTATAATTTTACTATCAATGAGACGGATCCAGTAGATAAAGAAATTGGTATAGATCCAGAAATGCTAGGAAAAGTTTTTGAACGTCTCATAGACGTAGATGGAGTAGTGTATACCCCTAAGATAGTTGTAAAAAATATGTGTGATAATGTTCTTATTCAATACTTAGTAAATAATAAACAAGATTTAAAACTATCTACTGAAACCATTAAACAGCTGATTAAAGAAAGATTTATAGAAAAAGATTCAGGGTTGTATAAAGAATTGAAAATTTCTTATCAAAAACTTGATCAAAAATTAAAACAAATAAAAATAATCGATCCAGCTGTTGGATCTGGTCAATTTACTACAGGTATGATGTCCTTGATATGTGAAATTCGTGAAAAATTAAATATATTCTTCGAACATGATAGGAAAATGTTTCAACTTAAAAAAAATTGTATTCAAAATTCAATTTATGGAGTTGATATCATTGATAGTTCTGTCGAAATTACAAAGCTCCGACTTTGGTTATCTTTGATTGTAGATGAGCGTAGAATTGAAAATGTATCTACATTGCCTAATCTAGATTATAAGATATATCAGTGTGACTCATTAATTTTTTCAGAAGTAAATATATTTAATAAAAGTCTACTAGATAAATTTAATTCGTTAAAAATAAATCTCTATAATGAAGATAATAATGAAAAAGTTAATGAATTAAAAAAATCATTAATTTTAACAATGGATGAAATAATAACTTCACACGATAACATTGGTATTGAAATTATTTTTAATGAGGTATTTTCTGGTAGTGATCCTGGATTTGATGTTATCATAGGAAATCCCCCTTACGTTTCAGCTGTAGATAGAAAAAGATCAGATGGATTAAAGGATTATTATAAAAAATTTTATCCTGAAGCCACGGGATCATATGATGACTTCGTTCTTTTTTTGTTAAGAGGTTTATCAATTTTAAACTCAAATGGCGTTTATTCTTGGATAATTAAAAATACATTTCTCTCAGCTGATTATTCATCAAAAACAAAAGAAAAATTAATAAACAAAGGTGGGTTATATCAATCGCTAGATATCTCACATGAAGATGTTTTTCATAAGATTGGCGTATATCCTATTATAGTTAACGGCAATTTAAAAAATGAATCTAAAGATTTTCAAGAGCTTGATGTAGGTAGTTTTGAAAATTTAGAAAATGAGATTTTTACTAAAGTTAAAAAATTAAAGGAATATTCTTCATTTAGAGATTTTAAAATTAAACTATTTACAGGCACTACCGGTTTTGCAGCTAACTCAATTATAAAATTAATAGAAACAAAAAGTAATGAAAATAATATTCCATTTATTGTTAGTGGTAATGTCGATAAATATAAATACGATAATAAAAACGTTAGATATATGGGTGAGACTTATAACAAGGCATATCTAAAGATTAAGAGTCAAAAAATTTTAGCAGACCAGAAGATTAATTTTTTTAAATCACCTAAAATTGTTATAGCTGGAATGACCAAAGAAATAGAGGCGGTATATATTAAAAAACCTATAGCATTAGGTGTGGGGATTTTCGGTATTTATGAATTTTCTGGTTATGATCCATATTTTTTAACTGGTCTTTTAAACAGCAAATTTATATCTAGTTACATGCTTAAAAAATTTAAAGACAAGCATCTAGCAGGCGGATATATATCAATTACAAAAAGTGTAATCGAAAAACTCCCATTCATAATGATTAAAAAATCTGATCAAGATTATATTTCTGAAAGATCTAAATATATTCATAATCATATAAATGAGTTAGAAAAAAAAGATATCAATAGTGTTTTAAAAAAAAGAGATGAAATTGACAAAAAAGTTATAAGTCTTTTTTAAATTCACTTAATATTCACTTACCTTAATTATATCCCCTTCCTTTCTGTAGTCTTAATCAATAACTTTAAGTTTTAAAAAAATTTGAATAAATTTAGTATTTATTGAAAATAAATGAGGTTTTGATGGTGCCCCCGCACGGACTCGAACCGCGGACCTATTGATTACAAATCAATTGCTCTACCAGCTGAGCTACAAGGGCTTCTGTGTTTTTTATTACGTATTTAAATATTATCAAGATATATTTTTTTGTTGATTTATGTAATGAAAAACTATAGCGGCGCTATTTGAAATATTTAAACTCTCAACATTTGAATTAATCTGTATTTTGACTAAAAAATCAGTGTATTTTTCAGTGTGTTTTTTCATCCCAATTCCTTCAGATCCAAATAATAGTACGTTATTGCCTTTCCAATCAATATCATCAAATTTTTTTTTACTTTTTGCATCGAAGCCATATACCCAGAAATTTTGCTCCTTTAAATATTTTAAAGTTGAATTAATATTTGCTACTTCAAAAATATTTATATGCTCCATACATCCACTTGCTGATTTAAACATTAATTTACTGTTATCTGGAAAATGACGTTGTTTAACAATTAATCCATCTATACTAAATGAAGCAGCACTTCTTATTATTGATCCGATATTTCTGGGGTCTGTGACTCCATCTAAACAAGCTAAAGTTACATCGCCTTTATTTTTAATAAATTTTTTTAATTCTAAATTTTCTAGTTTTTCTATTTCCGCAACGTATCCTTGATGTAGTATTCCCTCATTTTTACAATATTTATCTAATTCTTTTTTTGTCTTAAAATATACTTTGACTTCACTAAGTAAATTTTTTCTTGGACTTTCTCTATGAATATTTTTTTTACTTTCTTCAGTTAAAAAAACTCTTAAAACCTTTCTTTTTGGGTTTTTTAATGCTTCTATTACAGCGTGCTTACCAACAATAAAAAAATTTGTACTATTCATTAATTTACCTAGCTTTTTATACGTTTTTTAAGTAGTTTTACCTTTATTTCTCGTATTGCATTTATGCAATAAAAATATATAAAACCCATGTTGTTTAAAGCTTTATTGAACAAGGGGACGCTTACCCTTGAGTATAGGAGGGGTACCAAAGCGGTCAAATGGGGCGGGCTGTAAACCCGTTGACTTCGGTCTTCGAAGGTTCGAATCCTTCCCCCTCCACCACTTAATAAAACTTTGAAAACATTGGAGTGAACTTGGGTGTTGCGGGTGTAGTTCAATGGTAGAACGCTAGCCTTCCAAGCTGGATGTAAGGGTTCGATTCCCTTTACCCGCTCCAAAAAATTAAAAAAGGAAAAAAAAGGAAAAAAGGAAAAAGTAATGTCAAAAGAAAAGTTCGTAAGAAATAAACCGCACTGTAACATTGGTACAATCGGTCATGTCGATCATGGTAAAACAACTTTAACAGCTGCCATAACTAAAGTGTTATCTGAAACTGGTGGTGCGAATTTTGTTGCTTATGATCAAATAGATAAAGCTCCAGAAGAAAAGGAGAGAGGAATTACAATTTCAACTGCTCACGTTGAATATGAGACTACAAAGAGACACTATGCACACGTTGACTGTCCAGGTCACGCTGACTATGTAAAAAATATGATTACTGGTGCAGCCCAAATGGATGGTGCAATTTTGGTTGTGAATGCTGCAGATGGTCCTATGCCTCAAACAAGAGAACATATTCTTTTAGCAAGACAAGTAGGCGTACCTGCTATAGTAGTTTTTCTGAATAAAGTAGATCAAGTTCAGGATAAAGAATTAATAGATCTTGTTGAAGAAGAAATAAGAGAGTTATTGACTTCTTATAAATTTCCAGGTGATAAAACTCCAATTATTAAAGGATCTGCATTAAATGCTGTAGAAGGAAAAGATGAAGCTACAGGAAAAAATGCAATCATGGAATTAATGAAAGCTGTTGATGAATTTATTCCTCAACCAGACAGACCAAAAGATAAGCCATTCTTAATGCCGGTAGAGGACGTATTCTCTATTTCAGGAAGAGGTACGGTTGTTACAGGAAGAGTTGAGTCTGGAGTAGTAAAAACAGGTGAAGAAGTTGAAATCGTTGGAATAAGAGATACAAAAAAATCTGTTTGCACAGGTGTAGAAATGTTTAGAAAACTTTTAGACTCCGGTGAAGCGGGAGATAATATTGGGGTTCTATTAAGAGGAGTTGAAAGAACAGATGTAGAAAGAGGTCAAGTTTTATGTAAACCAGCATCTGTAAAACCTCATACAAAATTTGAAGCCCAAGCTTATGTATTAAAAAAAGAAGAAGGTGGAAGACATACACCTTTCTTTGGTAAATACAGGCCTCAGTTTTATTTTAGAACAACAGATGTGACAGGTGAAGTTGAACTACCATCTGGAACAGAAATGGTTATGCCGGGCGATGATGCAAAATTTACAGTTAAATTAATAACACCAATAGCTATGAGTGAAAAATTAAATTTTGCAATTAGAGAAGGTGGTAAAACTGTAGGAGCTGGAGTAGTAACTAAAATTATAGAGTAAGCTCCCTATAGGAGTGTAGCTCAATTGGTAGAGCGCCGGTCTCCAAAACCGGAGGTTGGGGGTTCGATTCCCTCCGCTCCTGCCAAGTAATAGAAAAAAAAATATGAAAAACCCTTTGAAATTTTTTCAAGAAGTTAAGCAGGAAGCTTTTAAAGTTACCTGGCCTACAGGCAAAGAGACAATGCAAGGAACTTTAATGGTTGTTGCAATGGCAATTATAGCTTCATTATTTTTTTTACTTTTAGATCAAATTTTAAAATATTTTTTAGAATTGGTTCTTAATATAGGAATTTAAATATGAAAAATTGGTATATAGTTCAGTCCCATTCAAGTTTTGAAAACAAAGTAGCTCAGTTAATTAAAGAAGAGGCTGAAAAGGCAAAAATCTCTGAAAAAATTGAACAAATAGTTGTTCCTACACATGATATTACAGAGGTAAAAAGAGGAAAAAGGGTACAAAGAAAAAAAAAATATTTTCCAGGATACGTTTTAATTAAATCTGAAATGGATAATAATATTTATCATATGATAAAAAATATAAAAAAAGTTAGTGGTTTTCTAGGATCAAAAGGTTCTCCCGTTCCAGTCTCAGATAAAGAAATAGAAAAAATTTTAGGTCAAATAAAGGATGGAGTTGCACAACCAAAATCTGGTATAGATTATACGGTAGGAGAAAAAGTTCAAGTCATAGATGGACCTTTTGCATCGTTTAATGGTTTAGTTGAGGATATAGACGAAGAAAAATCTAGACTTAAAGTGTCAGTTTCTATATTTGGTAGACCAACACCTGTAGAATTAGAATATAACCAAGTGGAGAAAGTTAGTTAATGGCAAAAAAAGAAATTAGTGGATACGTGAAACTTCAAATTAAAGGTGGTCAAGCTAATCCTGCGCCACCAGTTGGACCTGCTTTAGGCCAACGCGGTATTAATATTATGGAATTTTGTAAAGCATTTAATGAAAAAACTAAAAACTTCATGGGTAAACCAGTTCCAGTAGTTATAACAGTATATAAAGACAAAAAATTTGACTTCGTTATTAAATCACCACCAGCATCACATTTTATAAAAGAAGCTGTAAAATTAAAGAGTGGTTCACAAGAACCAGGTAGAAATATTGTGGCTTCAATAACTAAAAAACAACTAGAAGAAATTGCAAAAAAAAAAATGGCTGATTTAAATGCAAATGATATAGAAGAGGCATCAAAAATAATTGCTGGTTCAGCTAGATCTATGGGAATAGAGGTTAAAGAATAATGAGTTCAAAAAGATATAAAAAACTTCCTGAAAAAACAAAAGAATTAAAATCAGAAGTTATAGATAAACTTCTTCCTTTAGTTAAAAAAAATTGCACAACTAAATTTGATGAGTCTATTGACTTAAGTATTCAAATTAATAATAAGCAAAAAAAAGGTGAAATTTCTTTAAGGACAGTTGTAAACTTACCTGGTGGATCTGGAAAAAAAGTAAAAGTTGCTGTAGTTTGTGAAGAAGCCAAAATTAAAATTGCGAAAGATGCTGGAGCTGACTTAGTTGGTGGAGATGACTTAATCGAAAAAATAAAAAATGAACAATTAAATTTTGATAAATTAATAAGTACTCCGTCCATGATGTTAAAATTATCAAAATTAGGAAAAATATTAGGACCCAAAGGTTTAATGCCAAATCCAAAATTAGGGACTGTAAATGAAGATATTAAAAAAGCCGTAACCGATGCTAAATCTGGACAAGCTGAAATTAGGAATGATAAGGATGGAAATATAGGTTTAAGTATTGGAAAAAAATCATTCTCTGACAGTAATTTAATTAAAAATTATAATGCAATTATAGAAACTCTTGAAAAAGAAAAATCCAACAATACTCTAAAAGGTGATTTGATAAAAAGCACATTTATAACATCATCTATGGGAGTATCTTATAAAATTAAATTACAGAAAAATATTTAATTATGATGAATAAAGAAAAAAAACAGAGTTATATAAAAGAGATGACAACTCAATTTGACAAATCTGAAGCTGTAATTGTAGCTCATTATCAAGGTTTAACAGTTAATCAATTAGATAAATTAAGAGCTAAGCTGAGAGAAAATGGAATAATATTTAAAATTACAAAAAATAGAATTACAAAATTAGCTATTGAAAAAACAAGATGTAAAGATCTTTCCAATTTATTTACAGGTCCTACAGCAGTCGCACTTTCAAAAGATGCAATTACATCAGCAAAAATTTTAACTAATTTTTCAAAGGAAAACAGCAATCTAAAAATACTTGGGGGAATCATGGGTAGTGATATTTTAGATGTTGCTGGAGTGAAAAATGTAGCAACTTTACCTACTTTAGATGAAGCAAGGGCTAAAATTGTGGGTATTTTAAGATCACCTGCACAAAAGATCGCAAGTATTTTACTTGCACCAGCTTCAAAAATCGCTATTTTAGCGCTCGAAAAATCAAAAAAATAACCAGGGCAAAATTATATGGCAGACTTAAATAAAATTATAGAGGATCTTTCTAGTTTAACAGTAGTAGAAGCTGCTGAACTATCGAAACAACTCGAGGAAAAATGGGGTGTAACAGCAGCAGCAGCAGTTGCAGCAGCACCAGCGGCAGGAGCAGCAGCAGCAGTAGAAGAAAAAGATGAATTTACAATTGTTTTAGCAGCTGCAGGAGATAAAAAAATTAATGTTATTAAAGAAATAAGAGGAGTTACATCTCTTGGTCTTAAAGAAGCAAAAGATTTAGTAGAGGGTGCACCTAAAGAAGTTAAAACAGGTGTAAATAAAAAAGAAGCTGAAGAAATTAAGAAAAAATTAGAAGCAGCTGGCGCTAAAGTAGAACTTAAGTAATTTTAAAAAATTTAATACTGGTTATAAAAAAATCAGTTGTATAGATGCAGTTATCTTTTACTGAGAAAAAAAATATTAGAAAAAATTTTGGTAAGCTTAAAGAAAGTTTATCAATACCAAATTTAATTGAAGTACAAAAAAATTCTTATAAACAATTAACCGAATATAATCCTGATGTAGAGCAATACCTTGTAAAAGGATTTGATAGAGTTTTCAAAAGTATTTTTCCGATTGAAGATTTAAATGATAAAGCAACATTAGAATATGTTTCATATCGTCTAGATAAACCGAAATTTGATGTAGAAGAGTGCATAGCACGTGGACTTACATATTCAGCATCGTTGAAGTGCACTCTAAGACTAGTAGTGTATGATATAAATCAAGAAAATAATACCAAAGATATTTTATCAGCAAAGGAACAAGAAGTTTACATGGGTGAAGTTCCTATGATGACACATAGTGGTACATTTATAACAAATGGTGTTCAAAGAGTTGTTGTTAATCAGATGCATAGAAGTCCTGGTGTGTTTTTTGATCACGATAAAGGAAAAAGTCATGCAAGTGGAAAACTACTTTTTAATTGTAGAGTTATACCAAATAGAGGATCTTGGCTAGATTTCGAATTTGATGTTAAAGACTATTTATATTTTAGAATAGATAGAAAAAAGAAAATTTTAGTAACAACTTTATTACAAGCTCTTGGATACACAAAAAATGATATAATTAATGAGTTTTATGAAAAAGAAATTTATTCATACGACAAAAACCAAAATAAATGGAAAACAAAATTTGATCCCGAAAATTATAAAACTAAAAATTTTTCAGAAGAAGTTGTTAATGCAAAAACAAACAAAATAGTTGTTAAAGCAGGAGAAAAAATTAATTTTTTAAATGCAAAAAAATTATCGAATGATGGCCTTAAAGAAATTTTAGTAACAAATGATAGTTTGTATGGAAAATATTTACATAAAGATATTAATATAGGTGAAGAAATTTATAAAATAGGAACTGAGTTAAGTGAAACAATTATACAAAAAATATTGGAATCAAATATAACTACTCTTGAAATATCTAAAACAAATTCGATTAATAAAGGTCCTTATTTAATTCAAACATTACTAAATGATAAAAATGATCATAAAAATGATGCTATTTCAGAAATTTATAAAGTACTAAGACCAGGAGAGCCTCCAACTATAGAAATCGCAACTCAAATTTTTAATAATTTATTTTTTAGTTCTGATAGATATGATTTATCGGATGTTGGTAGAGTTAAAATGAATTCCAGATTAAATTTAAATTGTTCCGACAAAATTACAATTTTAAGAAATGATGATATTATATCAATAGTTAAAAAAATGTTGGATTTAAGAGATGGGAAAGATGAGGTCGATGATATTGATCACTTAGGTAATAGAAGAGTACGTTCTGTAGGTGAACTTGTTGAAAATCAAGCAAGAATAGGAGTCTATCGTATGGAAAGAGCAATAAAAGAAAAGATGACCACTTTAGATGTAGAGTCAGCAATGCCACAGGATCTTGTTAATGCTAAACCTTTAACTGTTTCTTTAAAAGATTTTTTCGCAACTTCTCAATTATCTCAATTTATGGATCAAACAAACCCATTATCTGAAATTACTCATAAAAGAAGAGTATCAGCTTTAGGACCTGGTGGTTTAACAAGAGAAAGAGCAGGCTTTGAAGTAAGAGATGTACACCCAACTCACTACGGAAGAATTTGTCCAATTGAAACTCCGGAAGGACCTAATATCGGATTAATAAATAGTTTATCAACATATTCAAAAATAAACAAATATGGGTTTATTGAAAGTCCATATAAGAAAGTTAAAGATGGTGTCGTTCAAGACAAAATAGAATATTTATCTGCTATGGAAGAAACAAAATATACCATAGCCCAAGCAAATTCAGTTATTGATAAAAATGGAAAATTTAAAGAAGAGTTAGTTTCTTGTAGACAGCTTTTAAATTTCATTTTATCTAAACCAGAAAATATTGATTATATCGACGTATCTCCAAAACAACTAGTTTCTGTTGCTGCATCTTTAATTCCTTTTCTTGAAAATGATGATGCAAATAGAGCTTTAATGGGATCAAATATGATGAGGCAAGCAGTTCCTTTGCTTAAACCTGAAGCACCATTGGTTGGTACAGGTATAGAAAGTGATGTTGCCTTAGACTCTGGTGTTACAATTGTAGCGAAAAGAGATGGTATAGTCGATAAAATTGATGGTAAAAGAGTAGTTATTAAAGCAACTGATGAAAAAGATTTTACAAAATCAGGTGTAGATATTTATAATTTACAAAAATTCAAAAGATCAAATCAAAATACATGTATTAATCAAAAACCTTTAGTAAGAGTTGGAGATAAAGTAAAAACAGGCGATATAATTGCAGACGGACCATCTACTAAAATTGGCGAATTAGCTTTAGGTAAAAATGTAACCGTAGCATTTATGCCTTGGCAAGGCTATAATTTTGAAGATTCTATTTTGATTTCAGAAAGATGTGTAACAGATGATGTATTTACATCAATCCATATCGAGGAATATGAGGTTATGTCTAGAGATACAAAATTAGGTGAAGAAGATATTACGAGAGATATACCAAATGTAAACGAAGAGTCTTTAAAAAATTTGGATGAATCTGGAGTAGTATATATTGGTGCAGAAGTTAAACCAGGAGATATACTTGTTGGAAAAGTTACTCCTAAAGGAGACTCAGCATCAGGACCCGAAGAAAAATTACTAAGATCGATTTTTGGAGAAAAAGCAATAGATGTAACTGACACCTCATTAAAAATGCCCAGCGGTAGTGGCGGTATAGTAGTAGATGTTAGAGTTTTTAATAGACATGGAATAGACAAAGATGAGAGATCAATTACTATTGAAAGAGCCGAAATAGATAGTGTTCAACAAGATAAAAATGTTGAAGAAGAAATATTGGAAAGAAGCATAAAACAAAGAGCTTCTTTAATACTTTCGGATACACCGATAAATAAAAAAATTAAAAATATAAATGAAGGAGAAAAATTAAACCAAAATAATATAGAAGAGTTAAATATTTCAGATATATTTAAATTGTCTATAAATGATACTAAAAAAAATGAGGCCTTATCTCAATTAAAAGACCAATATAATTCAGCTAAAAAAGACATACAGGAAAGATTTGAAGACAAAGTATTAAAAATCAGACAAGGTGATGATTTGCTTCCAAGTGTAATGAAGATGGTCAAAGTCTTTGTTGCTATAAAAAGAAGATTAAGACCAGGGGATAAAATGTCAGGAAGACATGGCAACAAAGGTGTTGTTAGTAAAATAGTACCTGTTGAAGACATGCCATATCAAGAAAATGGAAAACCTGTTGATATTGTTTTAAATCCTTTAGGGGTTCCCAGTAGAATGAACGTTGGTCAAATTTTAGAAACACATTTGGGATGGTCCTGCACAGAATTAGGCGAAACACTAAAAGAACTAGTTAATGAAAATCAAAAGAAAATAAACAAAACAGAAAAAATAATTTCATTTTTAAAATCAATTTATGGCAAAGATATATATGACGAAAAAATTGAAAATCTTTCTACATCTGAATTCAGCGATTTATGCCAAAATATTCAAAATGGAATTCCTATAGCAACCCCAGTTTTTGATGGAGCTAAAGAACAAGATGTTACAAAAATGCTTCAATTAGCAAAATTACCTAGTACTGGTCAAACATACTTGTGGGATGGTAGAACAGGAGAAAGATTTGATAGACCTGTGACAGTTGGAACTATTTATATGCTTAAACTTCATCACTTAGTTGAAGACAAAATACATGCCAGATCTACAGGACCTTACAGTCTAGTAACACAGCAACCTTTAGGTGGTAAAGCACAATTAGGAGGACAAAGATTTGGTGAAATGGAAGTATGGGCACTTGAAGCATATGGAGCTTCATACACCCTTCAAGAAATTTTAACTGTTAAATCAGATGATGTTGCTGGAAGAGTTAAAGTTTATGAAACAATTGTTAAAGGAGATGAAAACTTTGAATCTGGTATCCCTGAGTCATTTAACGTACTAGTGAAAGAAATTAAATCATTAGCACTTAATGTGGAGTTAAATTAAGAATGAAAAAAGAACTTGCAGATTTATTCAAAAGCAATGAAATTACAGATTCTCAAAATTTTAGTAGTATAAAGATAACACTAGCAAGTCCTGAAAAAATTAAATCATGGACTTATGGTGAAATAAAAAAACCTGAAACAATTAATTACAGAACTTTTAGACCAGAAAAAGATGGTCTTTTTTGTGCAAGAATATTTGGTCCTATCAAAGATTACGAATGTCTTTGTGGTAAATACAAAAGAATGAAATTTAGAGGTATCATTTGTGAAAAATGTGGTGTTGAAGTAACTAAATCAAATGTTCGTAGAGAAAGAATGGGACATATTAATTTAGCTACACCAGTTGCTCACATATGGTTCTTGAAATCTTTACCAAGTAGAATTTCTTTAGCAATAGATATGAAATTAAAAGAAGTTGAAAGAGTATTATATTTTGAAAACTTCATAGTAATAGAACCTGGTTTAACCGGATTAAAAAAAAATCAATTATTAAATGAAGATGAATTAATCAAATATCAAGATGAACACGGAGAGGAAGCTTTTACTGCTGGTATAGGAGCAGAAGCTATTTTAGAAATTCTAAAGTCAATAAATTTAGAAGAAGAAAGACAATCTTTAATAAAAGCTATAAATGAAACAAAATCTAAAGTTTCTGAAGAAAGATCTATCAAAAGATTAAAATTAATAGAGTCATTTATAGATACAGGAAATAAACCTGAGTGGATGATATTAACAACTATACCAGTTATTCCACCTGAATTGAGACCATTAGTTCCATTAGATGGAGGTAGATTTGCCACTTCAGATCTTAATGATTTATATCGAAGAGTTATAAATAGGAATAATAGATTAAAACGATTAATGGATTTAAAGGCTCCAGACATAATAGTTAGAAATGAAAAAAGAATGTTGCAAGAGTCAGTCGATGCTCTATTTGATAACGGTCGAAGAGGTAGAGTTATTACTGGAACAGGCAAAAGACCTCTTAAATCTTTAGCTGAAATGCTTAAAGGAAAACAAGGAAGATTTAGACAAAATCTACTAGGAAAGAGGGTAGATTACTCTGGTAGGTCGGTTATAGTTGTTGGACCTGATTTAAAACTTCACGAGTGTGGTTTACCAAAAAAAATGGCTTTAGAATTATTTAAACCATTTCTATATGCTAGATTAAATAAGTTAGGGTTAGCATCAACAATAAAACAAGCTAAAAAATTAGTGGAAAAAGAAAAAGATGAAGTTTGGGATGCTTTAGAGTTAATTGTAAGAGAACATCCGGTTCTTTTAAATAGAGCTCCTACTCTTCACAGATTAGGAGTACAAGCTTTTGAACCAAAATTAATTGAAGGTGACGCTATAGAGCTGCACCCATTAACATGCGCAGCATTTAATGCTGATTTTGATGGTGATCAAATGGCGGTACATATACCTTTGAGTTTAGAAGCTCAACTTGAAGCTAGAGTACTAATGATGTCAACAAATAATATACTTAGTCCATCAAATGGAAAACCAATTATTGTACCTAGTCAAGATATGATACTAGGTATTTACTACCTTTCTCAACCACCTTATCAAAATGAAAAGGTTGATGGATATTTTGTAAATACTAATGAAATAGAACATGCATTAGAGACTGGTCAAATTAAGGTTCATTCTAGAATAGTTTCAAGATTTCAAACAGTTGACGAAAAAGGAAATATTAAATTTGAAAAACACATAAGTTCAGCTGGAAGATTTTTACTTTCCAACCTTTTACCAAAAAACATTAATAATAAATTTTCATTAGTAGATAGACTGTTACCAAAAAAAATTGTTTCAGAAATAATTGATCATGTTTTTAGATTTAGTGGACAAAAAGCTACAGTTATTTTTTGTGATAAATTAAAAGATTTAGGTTTCAAACATGCTTTTAAAGCAGGTATATCATTTGGAAAAGATGATTTAGTAATTCCCGAAAACAAACAACAACTAATTAATGAAACAAAGAAATTAATATCAGATTATGAAAATCAGTACTCAGAAGGACTTATAACAAGAGGTGAAAAATATAACAAAGTTGTCGATGCATGGTCAAAATGTACAGACAGAGTTGCAGCAGAAATGATGAAGAAAATTTCAGCCACAGAAGTTACAAAAGATGGATTAAAAGTAAACTCTGTATTTATGATGGCAGATAGTGGTGCGAGAGGATCTGCTGCGCAAATGAAGCAATTAGCTGGTATGAGAGGCTTAATTGCCAAACCTTCAGGAGAAATTATTGAGTCACCTATTACTTCAAATTTCAAAGAAGGTTTAACAGCCCTTGAATATTTTAACTCAACACACGGAGCAAGAAAAGGTTTAGCTGATACTGCTTTAAAAACTGCAAATTCTGGTTACCTAACCAGAAGATTGTGTGATGTTGCTCAAGATTTAACTATAACAAAAGAAAAATGTGACAAACCTGGCAATATTAAATTATCTGAGATAATCGAAGGTGGAAATGTAATAGTAAGTTTATCCGAGAGGGTTTTAGGAAGAGTAGCTGCAATGGATATAAAAAATCCTATCTCTGGAGAAGTTATTTTAAAAAATGGCGAAATGATAGATGAAGCTGCTTGTGAAAAAATTGACTCTGCGGGAGTAAAAATAATAAGTGTATTTTCTGTAATTACCTGTAGCTTAAAAGAAGGAGTTTGTGCGACTTGTTATGGAAGAGACTTATCTAGAGGTAACATAGTTCACGTTGGTGAGGCTATTGGAATGATTTCAGCCCAGTCAATTGGAGAGCCTGGAACACAATTAACTATGAGAACTTTTCACGTCGGTGGAACAGCATCAATCAAGCAAGACTCACAAATTGTAACTAAATCAGATGGTACTTTAAAAATAATTAATACAAATCTTTTAGAAGATTCTAAAAAAAAATTAGTAGTAATGGGAAGAAATACCCAGTTATCTATCGAAGATGATAACGGTTTACAAATAGCAGTTTACAAGGTTCCATATGGATCAAAATTATTTTTTCAAAATGGAGATAAAATTAAAAAAAATACAAAAATTTGTGAATGGGACCCTTACACAACACCAGTTATTGCAGAAAAAAGTGGGACAGCTAACTATGTTGATTTAATAGATGGTATCTCTTTAGCCGAAACATTGGATGACGCAACCGGTATATCAACCAAAACAGTAATTGATTGGAAAACACAATCAAAAAATACTGATTTAAAACCAAGAATCACATTAAGAGATGAAAAAGGTAATGTAATTAAAAAAGCTGATGATAACGAAGCAAGATATTACTTAGTTCCAGACTCAATATTGTCTGTCAAAGATGGACAAAAAATATTTGCTGGTGATGTAATTGCAAGACTTCCAAAAGAAACTTCAAAAACTAAAGATATAACTGGTGGTTTACCAAGAGTTGCTGAATTATTTGAAGCTCGTAAAGCAAAAGATAGTGCTATTATTGCAGAAAATGATGGAAAGGTAATTTTTGGAAAAGAAGTAAGAGGTAAACAAAAAGTTTCAATAGTTGCTGATGACGGTAACTCGTCTAATTATTTAATTCCTAAAGGAAAACATATTAATTTTAACCAGGGTGAAAAAATTAAAAAAGGTGAATATCTGTTAGATGGCCAACCATTACCCCATGATATACTTAGAATTTTAGGAATTGAAGAGTTAACAGAATACTTTGTCAATCAAGTTCAAGAAGTATATAGGCTTCAAGGTGTAATAATTAATGATAAACACATAGAAACTATATTAAGACAAATGTTAAAAAAAGTTGAAATTAAAGAGTCAGGAGACTCCAGTTTATTGCCTGGCGAAATTATTGATAGAATAAAATTTGATATAATGAATGAAAAATTAAAGTCAGAGAGTAAAAAACCTGCAAATGGTGAAAGAGTTTTAATGGGAATAACTAAGGCTTCTTTACAAACAGAATCATTTATCTCAGCGGCATCATTTCAAGAAACAACCAGAGTTCTTACAGATGCTGCAATAAAAGGTAAAATTGATAAACTAAGCGGTTTAAAAGAAAACGTAATTGTTGGTAGGTTGGTACCTGCTGGTACTGGATCAGTTAAGAACTTGTGGAATAAAAAAGCTGTTGAAGATGACAAGAAATTTTTAGCGGAACAAGAAAAAATTGAAACTTCTGAACCTCAAATTAATCAATAATATAAGCCTTTTTTTAAGGTCTTTTAGTTTGACAAAATACATTTCTATAGTATTTTGTCGATAATTTTTGGTTGGAATGTAGTGTATTAAGCACTAAACGCTGCCACAAATAACCTGTCAGTTATTTCATCAAAAATAAAAAAAAAGAATTAAATGCCAACAATTAACCAGTTGTTAAGAAAAAAAAGAATAAAACCTTTAGCAAGAAATAAAGTTCCTGCTTTAGAAAAACAACCTTTAAAGAGAGGTGTTTGTGTAAAAGTTTACACAACAACTCCAAAGAAACCAAATTCAGCATTAAGAAAAGTTGCTAGAGTTAGGTTATCAAATGGTTTTGAGGTTACAGCTTACATACCTGGAGAAGGACATAATTTACAAGAACATTCAGTTGTTATGTTAAGAGGTGGTAGAGTTAAAGATTTACCTGGTGTTCGTTACCATATTCTAAGAGGAAATTTAGATACTCAAGGGGTAGCAAATAGAAAAAAGAGAAGATCATTGTACGGAACAAAAAAAGGTAAATAAAAATGTCAAGAAAAAGAAAAGCTCCAAAAAAAATACCAGTTGTTGATCCAAAATATAAATCAGTAATTATTCCTAAATTAATTAATTCCATAATGTATGATGGTAAAAAAACAGTAGCAGAAAAAATTGTTTACGACGCTATAGATAAAATTAAAACTAAATCCAAAGATGAGCCATTAACTGTATTTAACGGAGCAATAAATAATATTAAGCCTACCGTTGAAGTTAGATCAAGAAGAGTTGGTGGCGCAACGTATCAAGTTCCAGTTGAAGTTAAATCAAAAAGATCACAGGCTTTAGCATTAAGATGGCTGATTGAAGCATCAAGAAAAAGAAAAGATAAAAAAATGTCTGATAAAATTTTTAACGAAATTTTTGATGCATATCAAAATAAAGGATCAGCAATAAAGAAAAAAGAGGATACACATAAAATGGCAGAGTCTAATAAAGCTTTTGCACATTTTAGATGGTAATAAATTATGCCAAGAACTCATAAATTAGATAAGTACAGAAACATCGGGATCATGGCACATATAGATGCTGGAAAAACCACAACCACAGAAAGAATATTATACTATACGGGCAAAAGTCACAAAATTGGAGAAGTTCATGATGGTGCTGCAACAATGGATTGGATGGAGCAAGAACAAGAAAGAGGTATTACAATTACTTCAGCTGCTACAACTTGTTTTTGGAGAGATCATAGAATTAATATAATAGATACACCAGGCCACGTGGATTTCACTATTGAAGTCGAAAGATCATTAAAAGTTTTAGATGGTGCTGTAGCTGTTTTTGATGGAGTTGCGGGAGTGGAACCTCAATCAGAAACTGTATGGAGACAAGCTGACAAATATAAAGTTCCAAGAATATGTTTTGTAAATAAATTAGATAGAACAGGAGCCAATTTCTTCATGTGCGTTGATATGATCAGAGATAGGCTTGGAGCCAAACCATTAGTAACCCAAATCCCTGTGGGTATTGAGTCTTCTTTAAAAGGTGTAGTTGATTTAATAAAAATGAAAGCAATAATATGGAATGATGAAACTTTAGGTGCTGAGTTTGAAGTTAAAGAAATTCCAGATGATTTGAAAGAAAGTGCAAATAAATATCGACAAGAGTTAGTTGAACTTGCAGTAGAACAAGATGAGAAATTAATGGAAGACTATTTAAATGGTAAAGAAATTCCACAAAATGAGCTAATAAAATGTATAAGAAAAGGATGTTTAAAATTTGATTTCGTTCCAGTTCTTACTGGATCAGCCTTTAAAAATAAAGGTGTTCAACCATTATTAGATGCAGTTGTTGATTATCTACCAAGTCCAGAAGACATAGGTTCAATTAAAGGAACAAAACCAGGATCTGATGAAGAAATTGAGATGAAATTTGATGATAAAGCTCCTTTTTCTGCACTGGCTTTCAAAGTAGCAAACGATCCATTTGTAGGCTCATTAACATTTATTAGGATTTATTCAGGAACAGTGAAATCTGGAACAGGAATTTATAATACATCAAAAGATAAAGAAGAGAGAGTTGGAAGAATGCTATTAATGCATGCTAATTCTAGAGAAGATATTAAAGAGGCAAATACTGGAGATATAGTAGCATTAGCAGGTTTAAAATATACAATAACTGGTCACACATTGGCTGATGAAGAAAATCCTGTTTTATTAGAACCGATGGAATTTCCAGACCCTGTAATTGAAATTGCAGTTGAACCCAAAACAAAAGGTGATCAAGAAAAAATGGGAGAAGCTTTAGGAAGGCTTGCAAAGGAAGACCCTTCTTTCAGAGTAACTTCTGATGAAGAGTCGGGACAAACAATCATTAAAGGAATGGGTGAGTTACACCTTGATATAATTGTAGATAGAATGAAAAGAGAATTTAAAGTTGAAGCAAATGTTGGGGCTCCACAAGTTGCTTATCGAGAAACGATACTTAACACAGCAGAATTTGATTATACCCATAAAAAACAAAGTGGAGGAGCTGGACAATTTGCTAGAGTAAAGTTATCTATTGAACCACTAGAGCCCGGAAAAGGTAGAGAAGTAGAAAGTAAAATTAAGGGTGGGGCAATACCAAAAGAATTTATCCCTGGCGTGGAAAAAGGAATAGAAACCATTGCAGATGCAGGGATATTAGCAGGTTTTCCTATAATCGATTATAAAGTAACTATTCTTGATGGTTTACACCATGATGTTGATTCGAGTGTTCTTGCATTTGAACTTGCATCAAGACAATGCTTTAAGGAAGCATGTGCTAAAGGCACTTTAAAATTATTAGAACCAATCATGAGAGTTGAGGTAGTAACCCCTGAAGATTATATGGGAGATGTAATTGGAGATTTAAACAGCAGAAGAGGACAAATAAACACACAGGAACAAAGAGGAAATGCAACTGTAATTACAGCAATGGTTCCCTTGGCAAACATGTTTGGGTATATAAATAGTCTAAGGTCAATGTCTCAAGGAAGAGCTCAATATTCAATGTTTTTTGATCATTATGATAAAGTTCCTCAAAATGTTCAAGACGAAGTAACAAAAAAGACGGGTTAATATGGAAAAACAAAATATAAGAATAAAACTTAGAGCATATGATAATAAAATATTAGATCAATCGACTGAAGAAATTGTTAATACTGTTAAAAGAACAGGTGCTAATATAAAAGGTCCAATACCACTTCCTACAAAAATAGAAAAATATACAGTTTTAAGATCACCACACATAGATAAAAAAAGTAGAGAGCAATTTGAAACAAGAACGCATAAAAGATTAATAGATATAATAGAACCAACGCCACAAACAGTAGAAGCATTAATGAAATTAGACTTAGCATCCGGTGTAGATGTGGAAATAAAAATTTAAATTATGAGCGAGATAGCCCTTATAGGAAAAAAAATTGGAATGTCTAGAGAGTTTTATAAAACAGGTCACTCTGTTCCAGTTACTGTTTTAAAAATGGAAAAAGGAAGAGTTATTCAAGTAATAGAACAGGATAAAAGAGGATATAAAGCTGTTCAAATTGGATTTGGAAAAATTAAAGCATCTAAAATTAATAAATCAATAAAAGGATATTTTTCAAAAAAAAATACAGAACCTAAAAAAGTTCTTAAGGAATTTAGGGTTAATAGTACTGAAATTTATAAAGAAGGTAACGAATTTGGTGTAGAAATTTTTAAAGACATTAAATTTGTTGATGTTAGATCAAAAACTATAGGTAAAGGGTTTGCGGGAGTAATGAAAAGACATAATTTTAGCGGTTTAAGAGCCACT
>CACAHE010000009.1 GCA_902532195.1 uncultured Pelagibacteraceae bacterium
TGTATTTGAAAGATTTACTCCTGTATCCGGATCAAGCTGTAATCCCACAGGCGTAATGTTTTTAGGTAGTGGTGTAAACGTGTTTTCATTTTGAGGAATTTCCTCTGCCGGTCTTCTAGTTAATCTATAAATTCCAAATAATCCTATTGCTATTTGAAATATAAATAAAAAAATAAAAAAGCCATTAGTACCAAACTTTTCCATAAAAAATGAGCAAATAAAAGGCGCGGTCATTGCGCTTATTCCAAATATAATTTGCATTCCGGCTCCTGCAGATACAAATTTTTCTTTTGGTAAAAAATCATTTACATAAGCTAAATTAAGCGAAAATAATGGTAACGACATTCCCGCATATAAACTTATAAAAATATAAAACATTAATCTATGATTGCTAATATGCTGTAAGATGATTTTCCAATCAGATGATAGGCCAATAAAATCTGGTGATACAGTCACTGAAAAAAAGCAAAATATTGTTAAAATCGCTCCTATTATAGATGTTATAATTATAATTAATCTTCTATCAAAACGATCTGATAAATACCCAATTGGCCACTGAAACACAGCACCTGAAATAGTTATTAAAAATAAATATAGTGAAATTTCAAATACAGAAAAATTCATTAAAGCTCCATATACAGATCCCATTGTAAATATAGCGGGGTGAATAAATCCAGTACAAAACATACTAATTGTTGCTAAGGGAGAGATTTTATAAAGTTCACTTATTTTTATTGCAGATATTTTTTTGAAAGTAGGTGGTTTACGTTTTGTAAGAAGAATAGGTATTAAAGCTATTGATAATAATAAAGAAACTAAAATAAAGGGTTCATAGTTTTTAGGGTCATTAAAATTTAATAACAACATACCTAAACCCAAACCAACAAAAGTTATAATCATATAAATCGATAAAACTTTTCCTCTAGTTCTATTATTGGCTCTATCGTTAAGCCAACTCTCAACCACTATAAAAATACCAATTATACTGAAGCCTGTTAAGAATCTTCCGAATATCCAAACATATGGATCAACAATAACAGCATGAAGCAAAATGCTTAATGAAGCCATAGAAGCAAATGCTGCAAAAACTCTAATATGACCTACTTTACCAACTAAATTTGGAACAGCGTTAGCACCAATAAAATAACCAATAAAGTAACCTGACATCAATGCGCCAGTTGCAATAATATTAAAGTTTTCTATGACCGCTCTTACCCCTAATAAATTACCTTGAAGACCATGTGCAATAATAAGAATTCCATAACCTAGAAATAAAGCCCAAGAATTTTTAAATAATCTTCCCATTTTTGAGTGAGTATGCCTTTTGTATTAAAAAGCAAGTAGTTAATTTTATATTATGTTTTTTTTAAGGCTAAAATTGAGTGTATAGCTATAGTTAAAATTATTATCACTCCTCCCAAAATAGTTTCTAGACTTGGCTGTTCTTTAACAACTAACCATACCCATATAGGACCGATTATAACTTCTAAAAGAAAGAAAAGATTTACTTCAGCGGCAGTGATAAATCTTGGGGCAATAGTTACTAGAACAAATGGAATAGCAACACACATCACACACATTAAAGGTACAATTAAAATGTCATTTTCTACTAACTTGAAACTTTCTACAAAGAAGAGAGCAAATATAGCTACTAAAAGTTTGCCAATAACAGCAGAAGGAACCATATCTACATCTTTTGAGTATCTTGCCAAGTTAGCGCATACAGCTAATCCGAAAGCAGTTATGAAACCAAAAATATCACCTAGAAAATTTCCTAATTTAATAGAATCAAAAAATATAAATGTAACTGCAGAAAAAGTTATAAGTATTGCTATCCAAGTTTTTCTATCAGTTTTTTCTTTTAAAAATATGGCTGATAAAATTGCAGATATCATTGGAGCCATTGCTACCATTATTAGAGTATTCGCAACGTTTGTATTTTGAATTGAAATAATAAAAGTAACATTAGTTACAGCAAAACTTATTGTGTAAAAAACTCCCGGATATCCAATTTTTAATAATGCTTTTAAAAAATTATTTCTATAAAAAAATAAAAGGCCAATTAAAACAACTGTAAATGGAATAGCTCCTCTATAAAAAAGCATCCCCCAAGTTTCAATATTCGAAAGCCTTATAAATAAAGAGTCTGGAGTAATAAACATTACACCAATAAAAGCCAACATAGAACCTTTTTGTTGGCTATTTAGGTTGCTAAAATTCATAAATTATTTTTTATATACTCTTCAATATGATTTAAGTTTTTTAATTTTTGAGAGCATGTTTTATTTTTACATATAATAACAAAGAATTCCTTATCATTTTCTTTATATATAATTGAAACATTGCCCATAAATTTCTTTAATATTTCTTTTTTTAATTTTTCATCAATCTTTCCATGCAATGAAACAGTTATGTTATTTTCAGAAATATCTAAAGTTTTTAAATAGCTAAACATTTGCGAAAAGTTAAAGCTTATATATGTATTGATAGATTTGCTTAGAATATCTAGCTTTTTAAGCCATTCTTGATCATTGGTTATGTTGTTTAATTTACTACATATTAATAGATAAATACTATTTCCATTAGGAATATTATTATCAGCAATGTCCACAGGATTTACAAATAGATCATTAGAATTAAAAATATTTTTTTGCAGTAGATTATTGTCTTTGTTAAAAAATAAACTCCATATTTCTTTCATTATTTTTTTACATTTTTCTAATGATTCATTATCATTGTTCATCTCATACACGCAAATTAGTAATAAAGCGTAATAAACATAGTCTTCTAAAAATACATCTATTTCATTTTTGTTTTTATTATAACAATGAAATATATTTTTTTTTAATTTTTCATTTATTAAATTAATTTTATCAATCGTTTTGGAATATAATTCATGATCATTTAAAATTAATGATGAATAAAGGTTTGAATATAGCCAGTAACAGTTAAGGTCAGTTTGAACTTTATTATCAAAAAATGGTTTAACCCTTTTTTCTCTATGATTTAATAGTAAATTTTCAGCTTCTTCTATAGTTAACATTTCTTCTTTTGATAGATTTTGTTCTAAATTTTCTATCAATATATTTGATCCCTCAAAATTTCCCTCTTTTGTTATGTTATATTTTTTTTGAAAAACTAAAAATTTTTCTTGTAATAAATTTTCTAATTCATCATATTTCCATATATAATACTTACCTTCGACACCCTCACTGTCGGCGTCATAAGCTGAGCCAAGTAAATTATTTTCAGATAGAAACTTAGAATTAATAAATTTTATTGTTTGTATTAATTTTTTTTTTAGATAATCAGAATTTTCTTTTTGCAAGAAATTATTTAAAAGATTTACAAATAAAATATTATCATAAAGCATTTTTTCAAAGTGTGGTACTACCCACTTCTCATCAACAGTGTATCTTGCTATACCACCTTCCAATTGATCATAAATTCCTCTAGAAGAAATATTTTTTAAAAGATCTTGAACTGGTTTTAAAAATTTTTGGCTGCCACTTTGATTATAAAAATAAAAAAGAGTTTCAAATATATAAAACTGTGGAAATTTGGGTGCTCCTTTAAAGCCTCCATTTTCTTCATCAAGATATTGAATTATTTTTTTTGCATAGGGTTCATAATCTTGTTTAAGCACTGAGTCTTTTCTGTTTAATTCTTTAAAAACTGCTTGCATCTGCGAAACTTGTGCAATTATTTTTTCCCTATTTTCTGAATAAACATTAGATACATTTTCCAATACTTGAATAAAGCTAGGTCTTCCGTGCATTTCTTCTGGTGGAAAATATGTTCCTCCAGTAAATGGGACAGCATTTTCATCTAAAAACATTGAAAGAGGCCAACCACCTTGTGCACCAGTTAATATTGCTAAACTTTTTTGGAATATAGAGTCTAGGTCAGGTCTTTCTTCTCGATCAACTTTAATATTAATGAATTTTTCATTCATTATGTTTGCTGTTTCTTTATTTTCGAAACTTTCGTGTGCCATAACATGGCACCAGTGACAACTTGCATAACCTACACTTAAAAAAATTGGTTTTTTTTCTTTTTTTGCAATCGATAAAGTTTCTTTATTCCAGGCAAGCCAATTAACAGGATTTTTTTCATGTTGTTTTAAATATGGACTTTTTTCATGTTTAAGCTGATTGTTCATATTAACTATTTTTTTTCATAAATTAGTTATTTGAAGCAGCACTTAACAACGAAAGTTGAGTAATTTTATCTTTCCCGAGTTCATCAATAATTTTAATAGGATAATCTCCAGTAAAATAGTGATCAGTAAGTTGTGGATATGTGTCATTTCTTTTTTCATATCCCATTGCTTTGTACAAACCATTCAAAGATAAAAATTTAAGAGAATTTGCATTTATAAACTCACACATTTCATTAACAGATTTATTTGCTGCTAGGAGCTCTTTTTTTGTTGGCATATCTACACCATAAAAATCAGGAAATTTAATTTCAGGACTTGCAATTCTTAAATGCACCTCTTTAGCACCAGAGTCATACAACATTTTTGTTATTTTGTGAGATGTTGTTCCTCTTACTATAGAATCATCAACTAAAATTATTTTTTTATTTTTTATAACTGATTTATTCGAATTAAGTTTTAATTTGACTCCCAAACTTCTTATTTTTTGAGAAGGTTCTATAAAAGTTCGACCTACATAATGATTCCTAATTAATCCTAAATCAAAATCTATGTTTTTTTTCTGACTATATCCTAAAGCAGCAGCATTTCCTGAGTCTGGAACAGGCACTACTAAGTCAGCTTTTAAATCATCTTCATTAGCTAGCTCTTCACCTAATTTTTTTCTATATTCATAAGCTGTTTTGCCATTTAAAATACTATCTGGTCTAGAGAAATAAATATATTCAAAAATACAAGGTCTTATTTTTTTTGGAGAAAAAGGTTTTACACTTTTTAATTTATCATTTTCAATATAAACAACTTCGCCATTTTCGACTTCTCTTACAAATTTAGCACCAATAATATCCAATGCACATGTTTCTGATGTAAAAACATAAGAATTTTTAAGCTTTCCTATTACAAGTGGTCTAATTCCATAAGGATCTCTTACACCTATTAGAGTATTTTGTGTAAGCATTACTAACGCATAACCACCCTGGATATGAAATATTGCATCAATAATTTTATCGATAGTTTTGTCTCTTTTTGATTTTGCGATAAGTTGTACAATAGTTTCAGTGTCAGATGTTGTATAAAAAATAGCTCCATCTTTAACCAGTTTATTTCTAAGAGTTATGGCATTTGTTAAGTTTCCATTATGAGATACACCTATACCTCCAGCATTAGTATCAGCAAAAAAAGGTTGAATATTTCTTAAAGCTGTACCCCCGGTAGTACTATATCTATTATGTCCAATCGCATAATTTCCCGGAAGATTTTTTAATACCTTTTCTTTATTGAAATTATCTCCAACTAATCCGAATCTTTTTTCAGAGTGATATTTGCTTCCATCAAATGATACGATTCCACATCCTTCTTGTCCTCTATGTTGCAGTGCATGTAAGCCTAAAGCAGTCAATGTCGATGCATCCGTAGTATTACTTATTCCAAAAACACCACACTCCTCTTTTAGTTTAGGATTATAATTTTTGTACTTTATCTTTTGCATCTTCATATTGTTCTTTTTCTGGAAACTCTTTTATAAGGTAGTTACTCCCATTTTCAACCCAATGAAACATAATTGATCGATCTATATTAATTGGCCATTTTTTGTAATTATAAACTATATTTATAGTTGTAAATATACAGACCATGATCACATATGCTCTAATGAATCCAAAAAAGAATCCAAAAATTTTATCAAGAGTGCCAATACCAGAATAAGAAATAGCTTTTTTAATTCCTTTATTAATTAATAAAATTATAAATATAATAATTACAAATAATGTGATACCTAAAGAAATATCCAATACATACTCGTTGTCAATTACGTCTTTCACATATGGTTTAACTTTAGGAAATAAAAATAAAGTTAATACATATGCTAATAGCCACTTTGAAGCTGCCAAAATACTTAAAACAAAACCCTGTCTAGAACATTTAATTAAAGATAATAATGTAAAAAAAAAATATATTAAGTCAAAGCTCGAAATATTTTCAAAAATTTTAATAATTCCTTCCATAATAAAATTATTTATTTCCAAACGGTTTAAAAACTAAAAGTAAAGATGGCAATAAAGTTAATACAGAAATCATAGCCAACAACATAGCTATTCCAGTAAATATTCCAAAATAAATAGTCGGAATAAAATTTGATAAAACCAAAATTGAAAATCCAAAAACTATAGTTATTGAGGTATTTAAAATAGCGACACCAACTGTAGAGTGGCATTTTTCTAAAGTTAATTTATAATCATTTATTTTTGCATATTCTTCTCTAAATCGATAAATATAATGAATGCTATTATCTACCGCTATTCCAATAGTTATAGCTGCAATTGTTATTGTCATCATGTCCAAAGGAATTCCAGCTAAACCAATAATTCCTAAAATAAAAAAAGCTGCAATAAAGTTCGGAACAACTCCTATTAATGATAATTTTATATTTTTAAATAAAATAAAAAACATTGCAAATATTCCAATCATAACAAAGCCTAGAGTTAAAATTTGTGATTTAAATAAACTTTGTAGTAAATTATTGAACAAAATAAGTACTCCTCCAAGTTTAAATTCCTCCTCACTGAGACCTATTTTATTTTTTAAATCATACCTAATTTGTTTTATAAGTTCATTTCTTCTCAACCCTTCTTGTGAATCCTTAATTCTCAAATTTATTCTTGCTTCTGAATCTTTTATAGAAATATATGGGTCTACTATTTCTTTTCTGATTTTATCTGGAATTTTTGAGTAGAGTACACCCATTTCTAGTGTTCCAAGAGGCTTATTATCATTCAATTGAGTTGCAACTTGAATAATAGATGAAAAAGATAAAACTTTTCCTACAGCTGGCAATCCATCCAAATAACTATGAACTTTTTCAATTTTATTTATCTTATCTTTTGTAAACCAATATTTTGAGTCATCCCCATCTTCGCTTGCTTCTTCCCAATCGTCATCTTCGTCAGTCTCTTCTTTTTTATCTTTTTTTGGAAACTTTATAATTACCTCTAAAGGAGTAGTGCCACCTAACTTATCGTCTATAAGTTTCATGCCTTTATAAATCTCAGTTTTTTTACTAAAATAATTTATAAAGCTGTTCTCTACTTCTAATCGAGAAATGCCCACTAGGCTTATTATAAAAACAATTATACTGACAAAAAAAATTAAATTTATATTATTAATTGAAAATTTTCCTAATAAACTTGTAAAAACTGAATTTTTATTCTCACCAATATCTACATTTACGTCTGAAACAAAACTAATTAATGTTGGCAGTAAACTAAATGTAATTATAAATGAAACAATTAAACCTAAGGTCATCATCCATCCAAAATCGATAATTGGTTTAATTTCACTAAAAATTAATGATAGAAATGCACAAATCGTTGTGAGAGCTGTATAAAGTATTGGCCAAAACATTTTTCCAGATGTTTTTAAAATAATTTCTTTTTTATCAAGAGTTGGGTTTTCTTTTGATAATTGTAAAAATCTAGTACTCATATGTATATTCATTGCCATGGTTAAGATTAACATTAATGCAATAAAATTCGATGAGATGACAGTTACTTTCCATCCTATTAATCCAAGAAGGCCCACCATTATAATTACTGAAAAGAGACAACTACTTATTGGAACGATTATCCAAATAATTTTTTTAAACACAAACCAAAGTGTAAATATAATAAATAACAAAACCCCAATACCAAATACCAAGATATCACTTTTTATAAATGTCATCATGTCATCAGCTATCATTGGGATACCTCCCAAATGAATCTTGCTTTCATCACTATAAGATTCTATGATTTTTCTTATCTCAATTATATTTTCATGATTTTTTTTCTTTAATTTATCTTTATAAATTTCCAATTCTTTTTTATTTTTTAAATTTTCAGGAATATTGTTTTCTTTAATGTAAACAATTATTCCACTTGTTTTACCATCTTCGCTTATAACAAAGTTTCTAAAAACTGGACTATTTAATATTTCTTTAAACCCTCTTTTTTTGTCTATGCCATCACTTTTAAGAGTGCTAAAATTTTGCAATCTTTCACTAAGAGTTTTATCAGTACTATTTAATAGAGGAATATCTAGAATAGTTACAACACTATGAACCCATTTCAAACTTTGTATTTTATATTTTAAACTGAGCAAATTATTTATTGAATTTTCTGATATAATGTCTTCATTAGGAGTGTGAGTTAAAACCAGAAATTCTTTGGAGTTATATCTTTCCGATATTTCTCTTAAATATTTTAAGTCTGGATCTCCATCTATCAATAAAGTTTCTGATGAAGCGTCTAATCTGAAATCTTTTGAAAAAAAACCAAAACTAATTAAGCTTAGTAAAAGAATAACGAAAACTATCTTAGGTTTTTCAATTATATTTTTTTGGTAAAAATTAGCTAACATCTAATATTAGCTTTTATATTTTAAATTACTTATTTTGAATATCTTTAAATTTAGTAAACATAGCCTCAAATTCTAAATCTACATTTCCGGTAGGCCCATGTCTTTGTTTTGCAATGATAATTTGAGCCAAGTTTGCTATTTCTCCCATTTTAGCTTGCCATTCAGCATGCTCAACAGTAGCAGCCTGAGGTTCTTTTCTCTCTAAATAATAAGCTTGTCTATATACAAACATAACTACATCAGCATCTTGTTCAATTGATCCAGATTCTCTTAAATCTGATAATAGGGGTTTGTGATCATCTCTTTGTTCAACTGCTCTTGAAAGCTGAGAAAGGGCAACAACAGGAACAGATAGTTCTTTAGCTAAAGCTTTTAGGCCTTGAGTTATTTCTGAAATTTCTTGAACTCTACCTTCGCCAAATCTTGTTGATTGCATTAATTGTATATAGTCAATTACCACCATATCTAATCCATAAAGTCTTTTGATTCGTCTGGCTCTATTGCTTAATGCAGCAATACTAATTGCTGGAGTTTCATCTATATAAAGTGGCAATTCAGAAATATTTTTTGAAGTTTCTATAAATTTATCAAACTCTTCTTCAGATATTTTTCCACGTCTTATATCATTAGATTTAATTCTTGATTGTTCAGCTAATATTCTAGTTGATAGTTGCTCTGATGACATTTCTAACGAAAAGAAAGCAATAGTAGATTTTTTGTTATCTTGCTGAATTTTTTTTGCAGCATTAAATGCAATGTTTGTAGCAAGAGCTGTTTTACCCATCGAGGGTCTTCCTGCAATTATTATTAAATCAGATTTATGCAGTCCACCAAGTCTATCATCTAAAGCAGTAAGACCAGTTGGAACCCCAACTATGCCTTCTTCATTTTTATAAGCATTAGAAGCCATTTCAATAGTCAATTTCATGGCTTGATCAAATTTAATTATTGATGTACTTACAGACCCTTTTTCAGCTAAATCAAAAAGTAATTTTTCAAAATTTTCAATAATCTTTTGACCATCTTGATCGAAATCATTTAATTTTGCAACGTCAATAACATTTTCAGATATTTTTATTAATTCTCTCTTAACATATAAATCATAAATTAATTTTGAATATTCAATTGCCTGTCTAGATGAAGTAGAAAATTTAGTAATTTTCACCAAATAATCTGGAATATTGATGTCATCTTTTTCATTTTCAAAATGATTTTTTAAAGTAATAGGGCTAGCTAGCATTCCTGCATAAATTAATTTTTCAATAGAAGAAAATATTTTTTGATGCATAGGATCAAAAAAATTTTTGCTATTTATTATAATATTTACTTCGTCAAATATTTCATTATTAAACAAGATAGAACCAATAACTGATCTTTCAGCTTCAATATTGTTTGGAAGTTTTTCTATGTTATTTTTAACTAGATTAAGTGTTTTAACCATTTACAAAGATAAAAAATTATTAAAATTAACTCAATAAAAAAAAATAATAAAAATACCTGGGGAAAATAATGTATAAATTATTTTGCAATCTCTTCTGAAATCACTTTAATTGAAATTTCAGATTGTATTTCAGAATGTAAATTAATTTTTACTTTGAATGTTCCTAAAGACTTAATTTCTTTAACAGGTTGTATTAAAGACGGATTAATATCAACATTTAGTTTTTCAGATAAAATTTTTGATATTTCCGTAGGTTTGACAGATCCATATAGTTCTTTGTTTTCTGTACTAAGTTTTTTAACTTCTAGTATTTTATTTTGTATTTGTTCGTGAATATTTTTAGATTGTTTTTTCTTCTCTTGATCTTTTTTTGATAGCTCTTGTTTTATTTTTTCTACTTCTTGTATATTATCTTTTGAGGCAAAAAGTGCTTTTTTCTTTGAAATTAAAAAATTTCTCGCATAACCTCTTTTTACATCAATTATATCTCCAATTGATCCAACTTTTCTTATATTTTCTAATAGTATAACTTTCATAATTTAAATCAGAGCAAGATTTCTTGCTCTTTTAATTGACAACGATAATTCTCTCTGTTTTTTCTGACTTATAGAAGTTATTCGTGAAGGTAATATTTTACCATTTTCAGATACATATTTTTTTAATAATTTAATATTTTTATAGTCGACAATTGGCGCACCTTTTCCAGATAAAGGACATTTTTTTTTAAATTTATATTTTTGAGGCTGAAAGATACTCAGTTTAGAAAAGCTACTTTGATTAGTTCTTTTTTTTTTTGTATTTTTTTTCATAATTTATTTATTGTTCTTTTGTTTCTTCTTTTTTCCCAAAGTAAACAGTTTGTAGATCAAATTTTTTAACTCTTACAGTGAGATATCTTAATAAATTTTTGTCTATTTTTT
Source organism: uncultured Pelagibacteraceae bacterium (assembly GCA_902532195.1). GTDB lineage: Bacteria > Pseudomonadota > Alphaproteobacteria > Pelagibacterales > Pelagibacteraceae > Pelagibacter. Next base: position 10,913 of record CACAHE010000009.1, read on the forward strand.
CATTTTTTTCCAATTCCGAAATTGCTTTACCATCTGCTTTGATTTTAAAATGAATATAATTTCCTTTTCTATTTTTTTTTATTAAATAGGATAAATTTAAAAGCCCCCAATTTTCTGCTTTAACTATGCTTCCATCAAATTTTTCTAGCAATTTAGCATATTTTTCCTGTATCTGTTTAAGTTGTGTTGGACTAGTGTCCTGTCTAGCTATAATTGTATGTTCGTATAAGTTCATATTTATTCTTTTAAAAAAAAAAGGATATACTATTATAAAAATTTAAATACAACACAAAAATACAAAGTTTAATAATATTTTCTATGTTTTCAGTAATTTTTCCAGGCCAGGGTTCCCAAACAGTTGGTATGGCGGAAAATCTTTATAAAGAATATTCATATATTAAAGAGCTATTTGATAAAGCCGATGATATTTTGGGAGTTCCCTTAAGTAAAATTATATTAACCGGACCAAAAGAAAAACTTAATGAAACAGAAAATACACAACCAGCAATATTTTTAGTTAGTTATTCTATATATGAAGTAATAAAAAAAGAAACTGATATTGATTTAAGTAAGGCAAAATATTTTGCTGGACATTCTCTTGGAGAATATTCTGCATTATCAGCAAGCGGATCAATAGATTTTAATTCTACTCTAAAACTTTTACAAAAAAGAGGTAGATCTATGCAGTCAGCAGTACCAAAGGGAGAAGGGGGCATGCTAGCAATTTTAGGTGAAAAAATTGAAAATATTAAAGAAATATTTATTAACAATAAAGATGCTTTTGAATGCTATATCGCAAATGATAATTCAAATGGCCAAATTGTTGTGAGTGGAAAAAATAAAGATTTAGAATCTTTAATTATAGAATTAAAAAAAAAATCAATTAAGAATATTAAATTGCCTGTTAGTGCACCGTTCCATTGTAAATTAATGAGCCCAGCAACTGAAATTATGCAAAATGAAATATTTAATACTAAATTTAAAGATTCTAATAATTCAATTATTTCTAATGTTACAAGTAAAGAGATGCAAAAATCTGGAGATATAAAAGACTTATTAGTAAAACAAATTGAAAGTCCAGTAAGATGGAGAGAAAGTATAATTTATATGATTAATAATAACGTTAAAAATTTTGTTGAAATTGGGCCTGGAAAAATATTATCTGGAATGATTAAAAGAATTGACAGAAATGTTAATATAGTGTCTGTAAATGAATTAGATGATATAAAAAATATTAGTTTTAATGATTGATCTAAGTAATAAAAAGGTATTAGTAACTGGCGCTACAGGCGGTATAGGACAAGCTTTAGTTAAAAAATTTGTATCACTAAATGCTAAAGTTTTAGCTAGCGGCACTAAGAATGAAAAATTGGATTTATTAAAAAAACAATACCCAAATATTAATATTTTAAAATTTGATATTTCTGATCACTCTAAAATAGAGGAGTTTATAGAGAACGTTACTTCCCAACTTTCTGGTTTAGATATCCTAATAAACAATGCCGGTATAAACATGGACAATCTTTCATTGAGAATGAAAGATGAAGAATGGAAAAAAGTTATAGATGTGAATTTAGGCTCCACTTTTTTGCTTAGTAAAGCTGCAATAAAAAAAATGTTAAAAAACAAGTATGGAAGAATTGTAAATATTACATCAATAGTTGGACACACTGGTAATTTAGGGCAATCTAATTATGCAGCATCTAAAGCTGGAATCATTGGAATGACAAAATCTCTAGCAATTGAATATGCAAAAAAAAATATTACTTTAAATTGTGTATCTCCAGGATTTATTCAAACTAGAATGACAGAGAATATTATTGAAAGTATAAAAGCTGTGTTGACGTCGAAAATACCAATGTCAAAACTTGGCACAGGAGAAGATGTAGCTAATACAGTTGCTTTTTTATCATCAGATGCGGCATCTTATATAACAGGAGAAACAATACATGTTAATGGAGGCATGTATATGGCTTGACAAAAGCTTTTAATAAATTATTAACGATTTAAACAAAGGAAGAATTATGTCTGAAGATGTTTCAAGTAAAGTTAAAAAAATAGTTGCAGATCATTTAGGAATTGATGAAGCTAAGGTAACAGATGATGCCAGTTTTATAGATGATTTAGGTGCCGATAGTTTAGATACAGTAGAATTAGTAATGGCTTTTGAAGAAGAATTTGGTTCAGAGATCTCTGACAGTGAGGCTGAAAAAATTTTGACTGTTGGAGATGCAATTAAATTTATAGAAAATAAAGCAAACTAATTTTTTTAAATATGTCTGCTAATAAAGACGATGGAGCTATTATTGTATTATCTTCGCCGTCAGGAGCAGGAAAAACTACACTAGTAAAAAAAATAGCTCAGCATAATAATTTTACAGTTTCAATTTCACATACAACAAGATCTCCAAGAACTAATGAAATAGATGGAAAGGATTATTTTTTTATTAGCAAAGTAAAATTTGACAATTTAATTAAAAATAATGAATTTTTAGAGCATGCAGAGGTTTTTAAAAATTTTTATGGTTCAACAAAAAAATTTGTAATTGAAAATTTAAACCAAGGAAAAAATGTAATTTTTGACATAGACTGGCAAGGAACCGAACAAATAAAGGAAAAGAAATTAAAGTATAAACTAATTACAGTTTTTATATTACCTCCAAGTAAAAAGGAATTATTTGAACGTTTATCCAATAGAGATATGAAAGATAAGCTAATAGTCGAACAAAGAATGAAGCAATTTGATCATGATATTCTAAAATGGAAAAATTATGATTTTGTAGTAATCAATGACAATCTACAAGCTTGCTATGAGAAAATTCTTTATTTAATTGAATGTTCAATTAATAACAAAAAATTAAATTACGATAAAAAACAAATCGAAAATCATATAAATAATTTAATTTAATAAATTTTCATACTCCCTACAGATTTTATAATAAGTTAATGGTGAGAGATTTTGAGGTCTATCGTTTAAATTTAAACCTAATTTAACTTCAATATGTTTTGCATTTTTAAATATAAAATTTAATGGTTTTTTTATCATTTTTCTTTTTTGATTAAAAAAAACATTAGTAATATACTCCAAATTTTTTGGATCTTTAATTTCAAAAAAATCTGTTTTTGGTTCCATCAATAAAATTGTACTTTTTATTTTTGGAGAAGGAAAAAATGAATTTGGACTTATATCTTTTATTTTTTTAATATTCATTTTCCAGGAACTTAAAATTGATAATCTGCCATAATCTTTACTTCCATGTTCAGCAATTATTCTATCTGCAACTTCCTTTTGAAACATCAATATTAATTTCTTACATATTAAATTTAGATCCTTTAATTTAATCCATTTTGCAAGAATCTGAGTAGATATATTATAAGGCAAATTACCAAAAATAATCATTTGATCTTTGCTTAATTTTTTTTCATCTACTTCTAAAATATCATTATTAATTAATTCAATTTTATCATCAAATTTTTTTTTTAATTCAATTGATAGATTTTTATCTTTTTCAATTAAAATTAATTTTTTAAATTTTCTTGATACAATTTCTTTGGTAAGATTTCCAGTTCCTGGGCCAACTTCAATTAATGTATCATCCTTTTTAATATTTCCAGCATCAACAATGAAGCTAATAATATTTTTATCAATAAGAAAATTCTGGCCTAAACTTTTTTTGGGTTTAATTTTCATTTAAATTTTTCAATGAAATCAATGCAATTTAAAAATGATCTTGAATTTGACTTATTTTTACCAAGCATCTTTTCATTTGGTCCATGGTCAGGAGAAACTCTTAAAAAAGGTAGACCTAAAGTTACATTAATTGCATCAAAATTTAAAATTGTTTTGATAGGTGTTAAAACTTGGTCATGATACATTCCTATAACAACATCAAATTTATTAGTGTTCTGTCTAGAAAAAAATGTGTCCGCCGAGAAGGGACCCTCGATTTTTATTTTATTTTTAATTAATTGTTTAATCGCTGGTTTAATAATTTTGTCTTCTTCACTAAATCTATTAATAGTCTCGCAGTGTGGGTTTAATCCCAAAACAGCAATATTTGGTTTTTTATTTTTATATTTCACATAAAATTTATATATTTCTTTAGCATTATTTATAATTATTCCTTTATTTAAATTTACAGCTATATTTCTAACTGGAAGGTGAGTTGTAATTGGGGAAACAGAAAACTTTTTATTGTAAATAAGCATTACACTTTTTGATTTAGTCTTTTTAGCAAGATATTCTGTAATTCCTAAATGCTTATTTTTTAAAAAATATTTTTTAGAAATAGGGCCATTTATTAACGCTCTGCCTAAATTTTTTTTAATTATTTTTAAAGCAATTTTGAATGATTTTTTTATATAAAGATTTGATTTAGATGAGATTTTTTCAAAAACTTTTTTAAAATTATACTTTACATCAATAATGTTAATTTTGTTATTATCGATATTCAATTTTTTATAATTATTTACAACATTAATTTTAAAACTATATTTAAAATATTTCATTTGCATTAATAAATGATTTTTGGAAGTAATAAGTAAAACTGGAGTTTTTAATTTATTTTTTATCCTTTTTTTATAAACTTTAAAAAATAATTCTAAAAAAACACTATTTGGTTCCCCAGTAACTATAATAATTGGTTTACGGTTCATAAATTATCTCTGAGTTTTTTTTAATTTTACTATAATGAATTATTGAGTATTGATTTAATTTTCGATTTTTTTCTTCATTAACAAGCTTATTAAGTTCTTTATCAAAATTTTTTAATTTAGTTTTTTCTTTTTTTTTGTCATCAATTTTCAAAACTAAATATCCGCCAGGTATAGATATTGGTTTTGAAATTTGTTTTATTTTTAAATTTTTGATTTCCTTTGCTATTGTGCTTGAAAAATTATTGATATTAACCCATCCAACTTTTCCACCTGAACTTGCAGAATTTGATAAACTGTAAATTCTAGCAGCACTTTCGAAGCCATTATTTTTTATATTAGTTTTTATTTTATCATAAATATTTTTAAGATCTGATTTGTTCTCAACATTAAACAAAATTTCAGAGACTAGATAAGAATCAGTCATTTTATTTTCTTGATTTTTTAGATTTTCTTTTATTTTTTTATAATCAATCTCAAATTTATTTGAGTAGTTTTTAAAAATTAATTCATTCCATCTTGCTTCAATATTAATCTTATAAATTAAATCTTTAAGTGAAATATTAAATTGAGATAAGTAACTTTCTAATTGCTCTTTATTATTAAAATTCAGGTTTGAGTAAATGGTTTTTAAAATATTTTCTACATGTATATTTTTTTCATTTAAATTAAAATGTTTTTTTAATTCCTCTTCTTTGATTTTTTCTTTTATTAAAGATTCTTTAGCTATAGATAAAATTTCTTTTTTGTTTAAATTCTGAATACCTGGATTTAATGCTGTTAAATAATTTGCCTCATATAATATATCAATATTAGTTATAGGTTGATTATTTATAATCAAAGAAATAACAATTTTGCTTTGAGCAAATAAATTATTTGAGAAAAAGCAAAATATTAAAATTATAAAAATTTTTTTTTTCACTAATCTACTTTTCTTATATTTTCAAACGTAGTAAATGGTACAATAGTTATTTTAAATAATAGTGTTTCTTCTGGTTGTAAATCAGCATCAGTATAATAGTCTTTGTCATATTCAATTGATGCAGTTAAACAATCATTTTTATATTCATAAATTAAATTATAATATTCTGTCAAATCAGTTGTTTTATTTTTTCTTGTTTCCAATTTTATTGAGTTATTGTCATCAAGTTTAAGGCCACTTGTATTTTTATAAAAACTTTGTTTTACAGCTACATCAGATCTTTCAAAGTATTCAAAGGTATTAAAAAAATTATTTATTTTAAAATCAGTTTTAAAACTATGGAAATTGATTGTATCTAAACTATTATCTAAACTGTAATTATAATCAAACTTAAAGTTATCAGTTGGTTTAAAAAATAAATTTCCATATATATCAGATGTTTTTTTTCCTAGTGTACTGCTAAGTGGCATGTCCTGATCCTCTCTTGTTCTAAATGAAGAACCAATATCAAATCCAAAATATTCTTTGTCTTTATTATCAATTCTTCTATATTCCGCACCCAACGTGAGAGACTCCCCACCTTCTACAGAGTCGTCGCTACTAATTCTATTAAAAGAGAAAATATTTTTTACATCAATTCTTCTATCGTCATTTTTCATGTTTTTAGTTTTGTTTGGGCTAAAATTAAATAACAATTTTGGTGTAAAAAGTTCCCTAACATCATTTTTTTTTTTATTAATTAGAGGTAATTTATTTTCGTATGCAAATAAACCCATTAAACCCGAGTCATAATCAGACTTATAAACTGATGAATTTTGTGCCTCAGAATTAAAATTCTTAATTAAAAATTTTATATTAGATACAAACCCTTTTTTACTAATTTTATTTTCACTCTCATATTGTAAATTGTTAATCAAAATATTTTCTTGAACATTAGTATCATATAATTTGCTATGACCAGTTGAAATAAAGTCTAAATTTCCTAATATATTAAAATTATCATTTAAATTTCTAGTAAAAGAAAAATTTGGAAAAACGTACTCATATCTATCTGACTGACTTTTATTTAAATTTTCATTAATTTCTAAAGAAGTTACATAATCAAAATTATTACTAGAGCCAGTTAATTCAATTTTAGAATTTAAATCTGTATCACTTTTAATTGGAGAACTAATGTCATATTTTTTTAAATAAGTGTCATTTGAGACACTTTCTATTTTAACTAATAGTTCTTTATCAACATCATTAATTTCACTTAAATTAAAAGTAGAATTTAAAAAAAAGTGAGATTTTGTTCCTTCATTATTACCAGAATTAAGTAAAAAACTTGAATCAATTAAATGATTGCTTTGTTTATTTGCTTGTCTATATTCATTTTGTATAATTGTAGTTCCATCGAAAAAAACTCTTGGAGAAAATGTTAGGTCCTTATTTTCAGAGATTGCATTAAAATATGGTATAGAAATTGACTGTCCCAAAGATTTAGATCCTGCAAAAGTAGGTATTAAAAAACCTGATTGTCGTTTAACCGTTGGATCTGGGTGAAAAAATTTTGGAAAATATACTACTGGAACATCATAAATATTTAACCAAGCATTTTTATAGTTAAGAGTTTTTTTCTTTTTATCATGAAAAACTTCTTCCGATTGCATTTTCCATGGAGGACACTTATCTTCATTTTTTTTACAAGTTGTAAATACTGCTTTCGATAAGGTTGTATTTTTATCCTCAATTAATACACCTTTTGATTTTAGACGTGGATCATTTAAAGAATTTCCAAATAAACTATTATTAAAATTTACTTCAAATTCATTTCCCACGATTGCATTAGTATCAACATTTATTACTGCATTTTTAATCTTTCCCCTATTTTTTTCTTTATCAATATATTTTACAAATTTTGATTTTATTAGTTTATTTATAATCTCAAAATTAAATTCATTCATTTGGATATTATTTTCTAATTTGTCGATTATTTCTGATTTTGTTTTAGAAAACAAAATTGATTTATTTCTATCATACGTAAAACTTGTTAAATTAAAAACGTAATCTTTTTTAAAAAAAATACTTGTTTCAGTGTCTGAACTTAATATTTCCTTTTTTTTAGAATAATTAATTTTATTTGATTTTATAAAGATATCATATTTAAAATCTCTTAATTCTACATTTTCTTCTATTATTAAAAGATATTTAGATCTATCATAAGTAAATTTTTCTGCAGAAATTTCTGTAGCTTCATCTAAAAAAATTTTTACTTCTCCTGATGCTTTAATAATATTTTCTTTATCAAAATATTCAATTGTTGATGCTTCAAACTTAATATCATCAAATTTAATTTCTTCACTTAAAGAATTACTAAAAAAGCTTGATATAAAAAAAATTAATAAAAAATATTTTAAATTATTTCTCATTTATTTTAACCATTCCAATACTTGATATTACTCCAAAAATAAACAAGGGCATCCAAATTGATATAGATATAGGTACTTTTTCATTTTCACCTAAAATTCCTGAAAAATAATTGACATAATAAATTAAAACTGAGCTCAATATTCCTATTATTAAATAAAATATTTTTGATCTATTAAATTTAATATTCAGCATAATTATACCAGAGAATAATGTCATGATTGTAATAAAAAAAGGGTATGAAATAATTTTTTGATTATGTAATTTTAATTCTAGAGTTGAATAGCCCAATTCTTGATATTCTTTTTCTAGCTCAGACAATTGTAAAAAAGTAAGGCTAGATAAATTATCAAATAAGCTATTAATTTTAGTTATGTCAAAATTTGATTTAAAAATTATCTCTTGATTAAATGTAGTTTCAAAATTATTAATTTTTGTTGTCGCATTTTTAACTTTCCATGATGTAGTACCAATATCAACTTTTTCAGCTATAATAATTTTAGATAGATCAAAATTTTTGTCTAGTTGTGTTATATTAACTTCTAAAAGATAATTTTTATCAATTCTTTGGGCATTTATTAAATTAATATTATTATTTACTTCATCTTTAATCCAGATTCCATTTTCGGTAATTACTGCTAAATATTTATTATCTTTAGTAAATTCATTTTTGATATCAAAATATAAAAATTTTAATTTAGATGAAAAATTATAAAAAAATAAAATTAAAAATATTCCCACAAAAAACGAAACTATACTTAAAATAAATAAAATTTTTGAATTATTCAGTCCATATGATTTTAATAAATATAATTCATTATTTTCAATTAATTTAATAAATAGAAATTGAGTACTAATTAAAACGATAAAAGGAAAAATTTCATATAAAATATAAGGAGTATTTAAAAATGTTAGCAAAATTGGTTTAAAAGGATTGTTATCGATTTCTTTAAAAAAATTTACTTCTTCAAATATGTTTAAAATAAATATTAAACTAAAAAAAATTAATGAAATAATTAACATTATCTTTAAAAATGTACTTATTATTAATTTTTGATAAATTTTTATATTCATTTTAGTTTTTCTGAGATTTTATATTAAAAAAAATATTTATTATTATAAATAAAACAATTGGCACAAGTACAAAATTTAAATTAGATTGTAAATTTTCACTAGTATATTTGACTGATATTTCTCCAAAAACTATTACAGCAAATCCTATTAAAAAAAGATAGATTCTTTTCATGCTATAGTTATAAATATTTTTTGTATCTAGCATTGCTAAAGCAGCTATGACTGCCAATAGAGGAATGTAAAATGGATGAACAATTCTCTTAAAGAGTTCCTCATAATAAGTTTTAATAATTTGATTATTGCATTTTAATTGATGATCAGCTCTATAAATATTTAAATATTCTATATCCTTGTTATTTCTTATATTGTTAAGACAGTTTAATAAAAATAAAGTATTTACTTCCTGAATTTTTTGTTGTGTGATTGTTTTAGTTTGATACTTTGATAAATTAAATATTGTAGTATCAAAACTTATAATTTTTTCTTCATCATTTACTCTATCAATTATATTACCACTATTTAGTTCTAGAGCTATTACGTTGTTGTCAGTTTTAATTTTTCCATATTTTGCAAAAATTATTTGATAATTAGATGAGCCATTATATTCTTTTAAAAAAATATTTTCGAAAGAACCATCTTCGTTTTTGTTTTCTACAAAAATTGTAAGATTCGAAACAATATCAATAAATTTTTTTTCTTTTATTAATGATGGAAAAAAATCTATATTAGAACCTCTTAAATATGATCTAGCAAGATCCTGTGACTTTGGAGTAATAAAAATATTAAATAATAATTGAAAAAAAAGAAAAATTAAGGATAAAGAAATAATAAATCTTTTTACAGAAATTTTTTTAATTCCATTTATCCAGTAAATAATTAGTTCATTTTTTTCTTCCATTTTGTATAATGAATAAAAAAGACTTATAAAGAACACAAACATCATCAAACGCGATAAAATTTTTGGTAAACTTAAAATTGTATAAGTGAAGTAAACTTTAAAACCATGGCCATCTTCAGATACAAAATCAAGATAATTTACAGCCTGCATTATCCATACAATAAGGGTCAAGGCAAACAGGGATAGGAAAAAAATTTTTAGAAATTCTTGAATAAAACTTTTATAAATCGTTTTTTTCATTGAAATTAACTTAATAGTAATTATATACTTTCAACTACAAGTATATATTTTAAAATCAATGACTGTTCAAGTTCTCTATAAAAATAAGTCCAAATCAAGCAATCTAGGTGTAATTGCTTTATTTTCTGAAGATAAATTTCAAATAAAAAATGCGAACAGATTTTTATCAAAAAATGAGGCTTCTTATGTAGAAAAAATTTTAAAAAATAAAAAAAAAATTAAAGAAAATATTATTTCATTAAATGTAAATGAAAAAACTACACTTATATTAATATCATTAAAAAAAGACCTAAAAAGTTCTGATGTAGAAAACTTAGGTGCCGAATTTTATAATTTTATAAAAAAAAATTTATTTGATGATGTATCTATATTCACTGAAAGCGTAAAAAGCAAACCCGGAAAAGATTTTATAGGACGTTTTATGCACGGCTTAAAATTAAAATCTTATGAATTTAATTTATATAAATCAAAAAAAATAAAAAAAATTATAAGAATTAATTTAATAGGAAAACAAAGTTCTTTATTTTTAAAAAATAAGTTAAAATTCAAAGCATTAGAGGATGGTACATTTTTTACTAGAGATCTTGTATCTGAACCTGGCAATATTTTACATCCCGATGAATATGCAAAAAGATTAAGTAAACTAAAAAAATATGGATTAAAAGTCACCGTTTATGATGAAAAAAAATGTAAAAAATTAGGAATGAATGCTTTACTTGGTGTTGGGCAGGGAAGTATTAGAGGTTCTTATCTAGTAACAATAGAATGGAATGGAACAAAATCAAAATCAAAACCTTTAGGCTTTGTTGGTAAAGGAGTTTGTTTTGATACTGGCGGTTACTCACTTAAACCTGCAAAATTTATGGAAGACATGACCTATGATATGGCTGGTTCAGCAACAGTTGTTGGTTTAATGAAAAACTTTGCATTAAGAAAAGCAAAAATTAATGCTGTTGGTGTAGTAGGGCTTGTAGAAAATATGGTAAGTGGAAATGCTCAAAGACCTGGAGATATTGTTAAATCTTATAGTGGTAAAACAATTGAGGTACTTAACACTGATGCTGAAGGTAGATTAGTTTTAGCTGACGCATTAACTTTTACTGAAAAAAAATTCAAACCAAAATTCATGGTTGATTTAGCAACGTTAACTGGTGCTATTATAGTTTCTTTGGGTTCAGAATATGCAGGACTTTTTTCGAACGATGACACATTATCAAAACAATTACTTGAAGCTGGTGAAAAAGTTGATGAGAAATTGTGGAGAATGCCACTGCACAAAAACTTTGACAAACTAATTAATTCTAAAAATGCTGATATGCAAAATATAAATTATGTTGGAGGAGCAGGATCTACAACAGCAGCGCAATTTTTACAAAGATTTATTTTAAATAAAACACCTTGGGCTCATTTAGATATTGCTGGAATGGCATTTTCAAAATATGGAGGAGCTTTAAATTCAGGTGGTGCGACTGGTTATGGAGTAAGACTATTAAATAAATTTGTTGAAGATAATTATGAGTAATTTAGAAAAAACTTTATCAATAATTAAACCTGATGCAGTTGAAAGAGGGCTGGAAAATGAAATTAAAAATCAATTTTTAAGCAATGGTTTTGAAATAACTAACGAAAAAAAAATTAAAATATCTAAATCTGAAGCAGAAGATTTTTATAAGGTTCATCAAACTAAACCTTTTTATAATGATCTTTGCTCGTATTTATCTTCAGGTCCAATTGTTGTTATGATTCTTGAGAAAAATAACGCAATATTAGCAAATAGAAAGTTAATGGGGGCCACAGATCCAAACAAAGCAGAAGAAGGAACTATAAGAAAGAAATATGGTTTATCTATTGATAAAAATTCTGTTCATGGATCAGATAGCTTAGAAAATGCAAAGATAGAGATCAATTTTTTTTTTAAAGACTAGCAAATAGTTTTTTAATTGCCTTTGGGTATAATTGGTGTTCTAAAGTAAGAACTTTTTTTGATAAAATTGAAGCAGTATCTCCTTTTTTAATTTTAATTTTTTTTTGAATAATTATTTTTCCAGAGTCCAAGTTTTTATTCACAAAATGTACGGTACATCCTGTAAATTTTTCATTGTTTTTAATAACTCTTTCATGTGTATTTAATCCTTTATATCGAGGTAATAGAGATGGATGTATATTAATTATTTTTCCTTTAAAATTGCGAATAAATTTAATTGATAGAATTTTCATAAAACCTGCCAAACAGATTAATTTAATTTTATTTGAATTAAGTATTTTTAGCACATTTCTTTCTGAAGTTAATTTTTTTTTATAGTTAAAAATTATAATTTTAATATTATTTTTTTTTGCATAAACCAATCCTCTGGCTGCTTTGCTTGAAGAAACAACAAAGATTAAATTAATAAAAGATTTTTTTTTTTTTGAAAATTTGATAAGGTTATTTAAGTTGCTGCCTCTTCCAGAAATAAAAACAGCAATGTTTAATTTTTTATTTCCAATTAATTTTCCCATTAAATTTTATTTTATTTTTATTTGAAATAATTTTTCCAATTACGTATGGCTTAAAATTTTTATGAAAAAACTTATTAATTTTATTTAAATCTTTATTATGAACAATTAGACAAAAACCAACCCCGCAATTAAAAGTTTTTAACATTTCTTTATCTTCTATTCCTTGATTTTTAATCCATTTAAAAATTTTTAAGACCTTTATTTCATTAAGAAAAATATTTGCACAAAGACCTTTCGGCATAACTCTTTTGATATTTTCTTCTAAACCTCCTCCTGTAATATTTGCACAACTATTTATTAAATTAAATTTAATTAGATTTAATATTTCCTTAACATAAATTTTTGTTGTTTTTAAAAGTTCTGATTTAAGAAACTTGTTATTTTTTATTTTTATTTTTTTTATTTTTATAATTTTTCTTACCAATGAAAATCCATTAGAGTGAAGGCCACTTGATGGAACAGCAAGAATCAAATTATTTTTTTTTATATTTTTTTTTTTTAGAATTTCGTTTTTATCTACCAATCCAACTGAGAATCCTGCAATATCAAATTTTCCTTTAGAATAAGTTTCAGGCATCTCAGCTGTTTCACCTCCTGCTAGTTCGCATCCAGCAATTTTACAACCCTTAACAATTCCTTTTATTATTAATTTTAATTTTCTTAGATTGAGTTTATTAACAGATATATAATCTAAAAATAAAATTGGTTTCGCACCCTGAACTATTATGTCATTTACATTCATTGCCACAAGGTCAATTCCAATTGTATCAAATTTATTTAAGAGATTAGCTATTTCTATTTTTGTACCAACGCCATCTGAGCTTGTAACTATGTAGGGACTCTTAATTTTATTTGGAATTTTATTTACTGAACCAAAACTTCCTATATTATCAAAATTACGGTTTTGTTTAGTTTTTTTAGATATTAAAGATATGAATTTGACAAATTTATCAGCAGTCTTAATGTTAACTCCACTTTTTTCATATGTTAATTTATTTTTATTCACTATTATAAAATATGGTTCAAATTAATTTGTTTGGTAAGAGTAGATTTTATATAATTTTTTTATTCTTAGTATTATTTTTTATTGAGTTTTCCACAACCAACGCATCTTCAAAAACTTTTAATATAGTCGACTTAGAGATTACCAAGCCATATGACGCTAAATTTGAGAAAGAAAAAATTATTGATGAGGCTTTTATGTTAGCTTTCAAAGAGTTGATTTTAAAAATAACAATTTCTGAAGATTCTAAAAATTTAAAAACAAAAGATTTAAAAGTTATAGAAAGCTTAGTTGATTCATTTACGATAGTTGATGAAAAATTTATTAAAAAAAACTATATAGCAAAATTTGAAGTTAATTTTGATAAAAAAGAAGTATTTCAATTTTTAGAAAATAAAAATATTTTTCCATCTATACCATTAGAAAAAAAATTATTATTAATGCCAATTCTTGTAGATATAAGTAAAAATGAAATTTTGCTTTTCAGTGAAAATCCGTTCTATAAAGATTGGAATAAGCAAAACGAAAAATATAATTTAATAAAATATATTCTGCCAAATGAAGATTTGGAAGATATAAAATTAATTAATAAAAATTTAGATAATATTGAAGAATTTAATTTTAAAGAAATTATCGATAAATATGAACTAAATGATTTTATAATAATTATAATATTTAAAAATGATCAAAACCTAAGAATTTTATCTAAACTGAATTTAAATAATTACCCAATTATATCAAATAAAACATTTAAAGATGTTAATATTGAAAATATAGATAAACTAAGCGAGGTAATATCATCGCTCAAAATAAATTACGAAAACCATTGGAAGAAAATTAATCAAATAAACACTTCGATAAAATTATCATTAAATATTTTTATAGATTCAAAAAATTATAAACTTATAAATAAATTTGAAAGTGATATTAAAGAATTAGATTTAGTATCAAATTATTATATTAAAAATTTTTCTAATGAAAAAGTAGAATATAAAATAATATACAATGGTACTCCAGATAAATTTATTAAAGAAATTTCAAATAAAGGATTTAATATGGATACATCTTCCGAGGTTTGGAAAATAGAATGAGCGATTTAAATCAATTATTATTTAAATTTAATCAGAAAAAAAATTTCAATTATGATGATTTTTATGTAGGAAAAAGTAATTTTTATGCTTTTAAGTTAATTGAAAAGTGGCCAAATTGGGAAAAGAATATAATTAATATTTGTGGAGAAAAGTTTTCAGGAAAAACTCATCTTACTAATATTTTTTTAAAAAAAAATAAAGGAAAGAAAATTAATGCAAGTGAATTAGATAATAATAAATTAAAGGAATTTAAAATTTATGAAAACATTATAATTGATGACTTTGATAAATTTTCAGATGAAAACTTGCTTTATTCTTTATTTAATTTAGTTGATAGTGATAATAAATATTTAATTATAAATTCTATAAAACCAATTAGTCAAATTAATTTTAAGCTAAATGATTTAAAATCTAGATCAAAGAATTGTATCATTGCAAAAATTGATAGTCCTGATGATGATTTAATGTTTGCAATTATTTTAAAAAATTTTTCTGACAGACAAATTGAAATTGATAAGAAACTTATTGATTTTATTATTAAAAGAATTGATAGATCGTATGGTAAAATATATGAATTTATATATAAGATTGATGAACTTAGTTTAAAAAAAAAAAAACCAATAGATTTTAAAACAATAAAAGAATTATTATAGGTTTAAATTGAATAAATATAGAACACATACTTGTGGAGAACTAAATATTAAAAATAATGGTAAAGAAGTACTGTTATCTGGATGGATAAATAAAAAGCGTGATCACGGAAACCTTTTATTTTTGGATCTTAGAGATAATTATGGAATTACTCAGTGTGTAGTTGAAAAAAATAATCCTAATTTTATAGAAATTGAAAAATTACCTTTGGAGACAGTAATAAAAATTAATGGAAAGGTTATTAAAAGAAGTGAAGATACAATAAACAGGGAAATAAAAACTGGTGAAATTGAAATTTCTATTTCATCTTATGAAGTTCTAGGAGCTACAAAAGAACTTCCTTTACCTGTTTTTAGTGACCAAGAGTATGCAGAAGAAATTAGATTAAAATATAGATTTCTAGATTTAAGAAGGAAAAAAATCCACCAAAATATAATTTTAAGATCTGAAGTAATTTCTTTTATAAGATCTGAAATGCAAAATTTAGGATTTCATGAATTTCAAACACCAATACTTACATCTTCTAGTCCAGAAGGAGCTAGAGATTTTTTAGTTCCTAGTAGATTAAATCCTGGAAAATTTTATGCACTTCCACAAGCTCCTCAACAATTTAAACAATTAATTATGGTTTCAGGTTTTGATAGATACTTTCAAATAGCACCATGTTTTAGAGATGAAGATGCCAGAGCTGATCGAAGTCCTGGAGAATTTTATCAGCTTGATCTTGAAATGTCCTTTGTTGAACAAGACGATGTTTTTGAAGTAGTAGAAAAATTAATGACCAAACTATTTAAGAAATTTTCAAAAAATAAATTATTATTTGAAAAATTTCCTAAAATAAAGTTCTCAGATGCAATGCTAAAATATGGAACAGATAAGCCAGATTTAAGGAATCCATTAGAAATTTACGATGTCACTGATATTTTTAAAAGGGAAGATGTTAAGTTTGAAATTTTCAAAAAATTAGTAAAAACAGGTTCAATTGCAAGATGCATTGTCACAAAAAAAACAAAAGATAAACCAAGAAGCTTTTTTGATGGAATTGATAATTGGGCAAAAGGACAAGGAGCTTCTGGACTGGCTTATTTCACTTTAGAAAAAGAAGATAAACTGAGTGGCAAAGGGCCAGTAGGAAAATTTTTTGGAGTTCAAGCTTTAGAGGAAATTATGAAGGCATCATCAGCCGAGGTAGGTGATAGTATTTTTTTAGCTTGCGGAAAACAAAATGAAGTGGAGAAAATTCTTTCCCAAGCAAGACAAAAAATAGCCCATGACTTAAATTTAATTGATGAAAATACATTCGCATTTTGTTGGATTGTGGACTATCCGATGTTTGAGAAAGACGAAATAACTAACAAAATAAAATTTAGTCATAACCCTTTTTCAATGCCACAAGGAGATATAAAAAAGTTAGATCTTAGCAAACCTCTCGATATAAAAGCATATCAATATGATATTGTTTGTAATGGAGTTGAGCTATCATCAGGAGCAATTAGAAATCATATACCAAATTTAATGTATAAGTTATTTGAAGTTGCTGGATATAATAAACAAACAGTAGATGAAAAATTTAGTGGAATGATAAATGCTTTAAGTTATGGTGCTCCCCCTCATGGTGGTATAGCTCCAGGTATAGATAGAATAGTAATGTTATTAGCAGGAGAGAAAAATATAAGAGAGATTACATTGTTTCCAATGAATCAAAATGCTCAAGATCTAATGATGAATGCCCCATCTTCTGTATCAGAAGAACAACTTAAAGAGTTAAATTTAATTTTAAAAAAAAAAAAATAAATTTACTTCTTTCCCTTTAAATTTATTCTTATATCAGACAAATCTACTAGTTTTTTCTTATAATTACTTCTTAGAAATCCTTTACTGGTAATATCTTTTACTATTTTTAAAAACTTATCTTGGTCTTCAGTAATTTCCTCAGTTTTATCATCATTTATTTTATCTGTACCGCTAATAGATGGTGTATGAGCTAAGTCCTCTCTATTTAAATATGAAATTGCCAATTCTCTAAAAATGTAATCAAGTATTGAAGTTGCACTTAAAATTCTATCATTGCCATTTACTTTTCCAGATGGTTCAAATTTTGTGCCAACATATGCATTAACATATTCATCTAAAGGCACTCCATATTGCAAACCTAAAGATATAGCTATAGCAAAATTATTCATTAATGCTTTTACTAATTCACCTTCCTTACTTGTATCAATAAATATTTCACCAATTTTTCCATCTTCATATTCACCAGTATGTAAATAAACTTTATGATCTCCAATGGTAGCTTTTTGAATATATCCTTTTCGTCTATCAGGCATTCCAAATCTTTTACTTACTTTTTCATTTAAATTTTTTACGAAATATTGATTATTTTTTGAAATATTCTTTGAATTTTTATTTGGAAATACATCTACTTTTTTAGCGTCTTTTTGAGCATCTCCATTTTCAGTATTACTTGCTAAATTTTTTGTTTTTCTGTTATCTAATTTAACATCTAATATTTCAAATTTTCCATCATCTCTCTTCTCTATTTTTTGAAGTTCATTTTCATTGATATCATCTAAATAATGGCTTACTTTAAACGTACAATTATAAAAGGTTTCTACTAAATATTTTGCCATAGATTTACTAAAATTATATTTTTGAGTCTTAGTAAATATATTGTATATACAATTATTAATTTTAGTCTAATTTATTTTTTACAATTTTGGATTGTATATTTTTTGAAAATTTATGTTGACACTAATTAAAGAAATTTTTATCTGGTGGAATCGCCAAACACTAGGAACTCGAATTCATACTTTGCTATTTGGAAAACTGGTGGGTAAAGACAGTTATGGAAATAAATATTATCAAAGCAAAGACGGAAAAAGATGGGTAATTTATAAAGATGAAGTTGATGCTTCAAAAATTCCTAATGAATGGTACTCCTGGATACATTTTACCAAAAATAAAATTGAGAATGTTCATGATTTGAAGAAATTCGAATGGCAAAAACCTCATCGACCAAATTTAACAGGAACACATAAATCTTATCATCCTAATAAAAATAGTTATGAAAACAAAAAAAAATACAATACTTGGAAAAAATAAAACAGTTTTTTATCAATTTATTGTTTTTCTTATTTTTTATTTATTTATTATCCCGTTAAATCTAGCATACTCCTTAGAGTCTTTAAATAAGCTAGAAGGTGATTTGGTAGAAATTAAAATACTTGATAAGATGAGCTCAAAAAATAGTAAATTAACATTAAAAATAGGTGAAGAAAAAAAATTTGAAAATTTATTAATCAAAGCTTTAAAATGCAAGAATTCAGAGTTTGATGACAATCCAGAAATAACAGCATATTTACAGGTAATAGATATAACAAATAAAAAAAATGATGAAGTTTTTGTATTCAACGGTTGGACATTTTCATCAAGCCCATCCCTAAGACCGTTTGATCATCCTATTTATGATATATGGTTAATAAAATGTTTTAATTAGATAATTTTATCATTATCTAACCAACTTACGTTAAAATCTGATTTTAGAAATTTTTCATGTTCTAATAATTTTTTATGTAAATCAATAGTTGTAGAGATACCTTCAATTACAAATTCATCTAGTGATCTTTGCATTCTTTGAATAGCCTCTTGTCTATTTCTGCCTTGAGTTATAACTTTGCAAATCATGCTATCATAATAAGGTGTAACTTTATAACCTTGATATATTGAACCATCGACTCTTGTTCTGAATCCAGAAGGCTGATGACACATTCCTATTATTCCAGGAGATGGTTGAAAATTTTTACCTGCATCTTCTGCATTAATTCTACACTCTATAGCATGTCCTCTAGGAGCAATATCAGTTTGTTTTAATGCAGTATCTCCAGTGAAAGCAATCCATATTTGCTCCTTAATTATGTCTATTCCAGTTACCATTTCTGTTACAGGGTGTTCAACTTGAACTCTTGTATTCATTTCTAAAAAATAAAATTTTTTGTCTTGATATATATATTCTACAGTCCCGGCACCCTCATAACCAATTTTACTAACCATACTAACTGTTTTTTCAAATAAATCTTTTCTAATTTTATCATTTAGTATCGGACTTGGTGTTTCTTCAATTAGTTTTTGATGTCTTCTTTGAACAGAACAATCTCTTTCATGCAAATGAACGGTTCTATTTTTTCCTGACATTATCTGTACCTCGATATGTCTTGGGTTCTCAAAAAATTTTTCAATATAAACTTCGTCATTTCCAAAATATTTTTGAGCTTCAGATTTTGCCATTATAAATAATTTTTCAAATTCATTTTCATTATTTACAATTTTCATTCCTTTTCCCCCTCCGCCTCCTGCAGCTTTTATTAGGACTGGAAATCCAATTTTTTTGCATACTTTTTTAGCTTCATCTAAATTTGATACCCCGCCTTCGGATCCTTCAATCACTGGTAAACCATTTTCTTTTGCAATCTTTTTTGCTTGAATTTTATCTCCCATCATTTTTATAAGTCTGGAAGATGGGCCTATGAATTTAATATTGCTCTCTTCCAAAATTTTTGCAAAATTATGGTTTTCAGATAAAAAACCATAACCTGGATGAACTGCTTCAGAATTTGTTAATTCAATAGCTGACATTATTGCGGGTATATTTAAGTAGCTATTTACTGGTTGATGAGGACCTATACATATACTTTCATCAGCTAATCTTACATGCATACTTTCTTTGTCAACATCAGAGTAAACTGCAACAGTCGAAATACCCCACTCCTTACATGCTCTTATTATTCTAACTGCTATCTCACCTCTGTTGGCAATTAATATTTTTTTAAACATTATTCAAGAATAATAAGATTTTGGCCAAACTCGACAGGTTGACCATCTTCGACGCAAATTTTTTTTACCACTCCATCAGAAGGTGATGGCACATGATTCATCGTTTTCATAGCTTCCACAATCATTACACTATCTCCTTTTTTAATTTTTTTTCCTATTTCAACAAATTTTTTTGCTCCTGGTTCAGGAGCCAAGTATGCAGTTCCAACTATAGGACTTTTTACAATTATTCCAGTTTCTTGTTCATTATTATCTTTATCTACATCATCATTTATTTTAATATTTGAAAAATTTTGATCTTTTAAAGATTTTTTTAACTCGTCTAGAGCTTCAACTAATTTTTTAATTATTTTTTTATCTATTTCCATTCTTTAGCAACTCTTGCATTGCATTTATGGCTAAAATATAGCCATTGACACCCAGTCCACAAATTATTCCTGAAACAACTCCACTAATAAGAGATTTTTGTCTAAATTCTTCTCTATTGTGGATATTAGATATATGAAGTTCTATTTTAGGTTTTTTATATATGCTTAAGGCATCTCTAATTGCAACTGAGGTATGAGTAAATCCTGCTGCATTTATTATAATTCCCCCACTATCTTTTCTTGCTTGTTGAATCATATTAACTATTTCTCCCTCTATATTTGATTGCTTAAAATCAATTTTAATATTTAATTCCTTTGATTTTTTGAGACACATCTCTTTCAATTCTTTAAAAGTCGTCGAGCCATATTGGGATTGTTCTCTTTCTCCTAATAGATTAAGATTTGGGCCATTAATGATTAATATATTATTCACAATTACTTTTATAATACATGAAAAATAAAAATAAAATAAAAATTAAACTTAATGGCAAAAAATTAGCACTTAATCAAAGTTCAACACTCTTTTCTTTAGTTAAAAAACTTAATATTCCTTTAAATAAAGTTGCAATAGAACTAAATAGGAAAATAATAGATAAAAAAAAAATTAAATACATCAAAATAAGGAATAAAGATAATATAGAAATTGTATATTTTATAGGTGGAGGTTAATGAGTAAAAAAGACTATTTTATTGTTGGTAAAAAGAAATTTACTTCAAGATTAATTGTTGGAACAGGTAAATATAGAAATATGGCTGAATGTGCAAAAGCTGTTAAAATTTCTGGTGCAGAAATCGTAACAGTTGCAGTTAGGAGAGTAAATATTTTAGATAAAAAAAAACCAATGTTAATGGATTATATTGATCCAAAAAAAATAACTTATTTACCAAATACAGCTGGTTGCTTTAATTCTAATGAAGCGTTAAGAACTTTAAGACTAGCAAGAGAAATTGGAGGATGGAAATTGGTTAAGTTAGAAGTATTGGGAGATAAAAAAAATCTTTTTCCTGAAATGATTGAAACTTTAAAATCCACTGAAATTTTGACTAAAGAGGGCTTCAAAGTTATGGTTTATTGTAATGATGATCCTTTAATGGCAAAAAGATTAGAAAACGTTGGAGCGAGCGCAATTATGCCTTTAGCAGCTCCAATAGGATCAGGACTAGGAATTCAAAATAAAACCAACATTAAAATTATATTACAACAAACTAAGTTACCAGTAGTAATAGATGCTGGACTCGGCGAAGCTTCAGATGCTTCCATTGCGATGGAATTAGGATGTGATGGAGTTTTAATAAATACAGCTATCGCAAAAGCAAAAGACCCATTGCAAATGGCAGAGGCAATGAAATATGCTGTGGTAGCTGGTAGAAAATCTTATTTATCAGGAAGAATTAAAAAAAATATTTTTGGCGATCCATCTTCTCCAAAAAAAGGTATTATTTAATCTTTTTTTTAAAAAATTTTTTCTTAAAATTTTTTCTTTTTGAAGGTTTTCTAACTTTTATTTTTTGATTTTGATTAATCTCTATTTTCTTTAAAATTGATAATTCTTCAATTTGTTCTATAACTTTGTTTGTTTTTGATAGAAACTGTATTTTATAATCTGAAAAACTCAAAAGTTTATCTGATTCTATAATTATATTAATTTTATTTTTCTTTTTAAAATAGTTTATATCTTTTAAATAATTTTCTTCTATGAAGTCACTTATTTTTTGGTTTAAAGAAATTTTAATAGTTTTAGATTTATTCTCAATCGATTTTAATTCAGCTAATTTTAATATTTTTAAAGCAAAAGATTCATTAGATAAATTAATTTTCCATTTTACATTACTTTCCCTTAATCTTTGTCGAGACATCTCCAGGAGGCCAAAATTGCTAATTCTTCCAATCTGAATTCTTGCTCTGTCTAATCGACATTTATCTTTTAATTTTCTCTCTACCTGTCTTCTATTCCCATAATTTAACATATCTATAAAATCAATTATTATTAGTCCAGACAGATCTCGTATTTTAATTTGTCTTGCAATTTCTTCAGCAGCTTCCAAATTTGTATCATAAGCAGTGCTTTCAACATTTTTTTGTTTTATTGATTTACCAGAGTTAACATCTATTGAAACAAGTGCCTCAGTAGGGTTTATTACTAAATATCCACCAGATTTTAATTTAACTTCTGTCTCAAAAATTTCATAAAGCTTAGGTTCAATTTTTTCTTTAACAAAAAGAGGTATTTTATCCCTATATTTTTTAATTTTTTTTGTATAATTGGGCATCAACATTTTCATATAATTTTTTGTTCTTTGATAAGCGTCAGAGCCTTCAATTATGATATTTTGAGTTTCATCGTCGTACATATCTCTTATTGCTCTTTTAATTACATCGCTTTCTTGGTGAACTATAGAAGGTGCCATTGAATTCATTGCCTTATCTTTAATTGCATCCCATACTTTACTTAGATTTTTTAAATCATTTTCAATTTCATTTTTTGTTTTATTCGAACCTGCGGTTCTTACAATAATTCCCATTTGTTTTGGAATTTCAATTTCATTTAAAATATTTCTTATTTTTTTTCTATCCGAAGGGTTAAATATCTTTCTTGAAATTCCACCACCTTTTGCAGTGTTTGGCATTAAAACGATATATTTTCCAGCAATAGATATAAAAGTAGTTAAAGCTGCACCCTTGAGACCTCTTTCATCTTTTAAAACTTGAACCAGAATCACTTGATTGGGCTTAATAACTTCTTGAATTTTATATCTTTTAGATTTGACTTTATTATTATTATATAATTTATTTTCAAAATTATTTTCTTGATTAGGTTTATTAATTGGATCTTGATTAATAATTTCATCAGAATTATTATTTAAAATATTTTCCTCATTTTTTTCACTTTCTTTAAGAAGTTCTTCTCTTACTTTTTCTTCTTCTTCTTTTATTATTTCCAAATCACTTTTAGGAATTTGATAATAATCTGATTGAATATCGTTAAATGGCAAAAAACCATGACGATCTCTGCCAAAATCTACAAAGGCTGCTTGTAAAGATGGTTCTATTCTACTTACTTTTCCTAAATAAATGTTATTCTTAATTAAAGTATTATTTATACTTTCGTATTCGTAATCCTCAATATTGTCATTTGATTTAAGTACAACTCTAGTCTCGCTTGGATGCGATGCATCGATGTATAAATTCTTTGCCATAGTGTTTGATTAATATTTTTCATTGTTTTATTTATAAATTCTGTGCCTTAACATTAACAAATTCATAAGCTAATTAATACTAAAATGAGCAAGTTAATAAAAAATATTTTATTACTAACAACCTCTGCTATTTTGATAATATTTTTCTCAATTATTGCTATACTTTGGACATATTCAAATACTTTACCTGACTACAAATTCTTAAAAAAATATAAACCTCCTGTTTCAAGCAAGCTATATTCTGGAGCTGGAGAATTAGTAAGCGATTTTTCATCTGAAAAAAGGATATTTGTTCCCTATAACGCTATTCCCAAGAAAGTAATATATTCTTTTTTATCAGCCGAAGATAAAAACTTTTTTTCTCACCCCGGTGTTGATGCAAAAGGCATTATTAGGGCGATAATAAATAATATTTCCAATGTAATTAATTCCAAAAGATTAGAAGGAGCTTCAACAATTACACAACAAGTAGCAAAAAATTTTTTATTAAGTAACGAAGTAAGCATCAATAGAAAAATAAAAGAAGCTATTTTAGCTTTTAGAATAGAAAGAGCACTATCAAAAGAAAGAATTTTAGAATTATACCTTAATCAAATTTATCTAGGAGAAGGAGCATATGGTATAGCCTCTGCAAGCCTAGCCTACTTTGATAAACCAATTAGTAAATTGAATTATCAGGAGGCTTCTTTGCTAGCAGCCCTTCCTAAAGCACCAAGTAGGTATAATCCATTCAAAAATATTGAATTAGCAAAGTATAGAAGAAATTTAGTTATTCAAAATATGTATGAAAATTCTTTTATAGACACAAATACTTATAATGAAATAATTAACAGTGAAATAAAATTAAATAAAAGAAAAAAGATATATTTAGAAGATTCAAGATATTATGTGGAGGATGTAAGAAAAGCCATAGTTGAGAAATATGGATTTGATAAAGTATATAAACAAGGGTTTAATATAAAATCTCCACTAAATTTAAAATTACAATCAATTGCTACTCAATCTTTAAGACAGGGATTAATTGATTATGATAGAAGAAAAGGATGGAGAGGACCTATAACAAATATTAAAAATAACTCAAATTGGATTAGTGAATTAAAAAAATATAAATTAGAGAGATCAATAGGATGGGATTTAGCAATAATAAAAAAAATAAATGAGTCTTCAATTGAGATAGAAAATGATCAGGGCATTAAAGGATATATAGAATTTGAAGAAATAAAATGGATTAAAGATCCTAAAAATATTTTTAAAATTGGAGACATTATTTATGTAAAAAAAATTAAGAATAATGAATTTAGTTTACAGCAACTTCCAAAAGCTAATGGAGGTATTGTTGTAATGGACCCTTATACTGGAAGAGTTTTAGCAATGTCAGGTGGGTTTAGTTTTAAAAAAAGTGAATTTAATAGGGCAACCCAAGCATTAAGACAGCCTGGATCCGCTTTTAAACCATTTATTTATGCGTTAGCATTAGAGAACAATTATACACCATCAACTTTAATTCTTGATGCTCCAATAGTATTGGATCAAGGGCAAGATTTAAAATTGTGGAAACCAGAAAATTATGGAAAAAAATTTTATGGTCCATCTACACTTCGAATGGGAATAGAAAAATCTAGAAATTTAATGACAGTTAGAATTGCGCAGGATTTAGGAGTTAAGAAAATTACTGATTTTTCAAAAAGGCTAAATATTTATGATAATCCAGACGAACTTATGTCAATATCACTTGGATCAGCTGAAACAACATTACTAAAGCTTACCTCAGCTTATTGTTCATTTATTAATGGTGGAAAATTAGTTGAACCAATTTTTGTAGATAGAATCCAAAATAGTACAGGTATTACAATTTTTAACTCTGAAAAAAGAGAATGTATTAAATGTAATGATATTTCTTATTACAGTGAAAATATTCCAAAAATTACAGATAATTTTTCACAAATATTTTCAGAAGAAACTGCATATCAAATTACTTCAATGCTTGAAGGTGCAGTAAAAAGAGGAACGGGAAAAAAATTGAGAGATTTAAATTTAGATTTGGCAGGCAAAACAGGTACAACAAACAAGAACACAGATGCTTGGTTTATTGGCTTTACATCAAATATAGTAATTGGAGTATATATTGGCTTTGATGAACCAAAAAGCCTTGGAAAATTTGAAACTGGAGCAAAAACAGCCTTACCAGTATTTAAATCGTTTGTTGAAAATACAGTCACAAAGGACAATGCGAGACCATTTAAAGTTGCAAAAAATATAAGAATGATGGTTATAGACCCAATTACAGGCAAAAGAGCTAATTTTATATCAAAAAAAACAATAATTGAAGCTTATAAAAAAAATAAAATTGAAAATAATAATTTAAACGTTAAAGATGATTTGTACTTAAAAATAAATAAAAACAATATTTTAAAATTTTATTAATGGAAAAAGATATAACAACATATAAGTTAGAGATTGAGAAGATTAATCAAAGAATCAAGGAGTATCTTTGAAAAAAATAATACTTATTCAAAGTTAGAAAAAATTAACTTACAAATTCTCGAACCAAATTTTTGGAAAAACAAAAATAAAGCCGAACAAATCCTTAAAGAAAAAAAAATATTTGAGAATCTAATAAATTCTTACGAATCATCAATTAAAGATTGCAAAGATTATATTGAATTATACAATTTAGCATATGAAGAGAACAATAAAGTAATTATTAATGACACTTTAAATAACTTTAAAAAACTTATTAATTTTGTCAAAAAAAATGAAATTAGATGTTTTTTATCAAATGAAACTGATAGTTTAAATGCTTATCTAGAGATTCATGCGGGGGCCGGTGGTACAGAAAGTCAAGATTGGGCTGAAATGTTAAGAAGAATGTATATGAAATGGTCCTCAAGTAAAAATTACAAAACCCAATTAATTAGTGAACATAAAGGTGATGAAGCTGGAATTAAATCTTCAATAATTAAAATTGAAGGAGAATATGTTTTTGGATATCTTAAATCAGAATCTGGAATTCATAGATTGGTTAGAATTTCACCATTTGACTCAGGTGCAAGAAGGCACACTAGTTTTGCAAGTATTTGGGTTTACCCAGTTGTAGATGAAAGTATAAACATTGAAATTATTGAAAAAGATTTAAGAATTGACACTTATAGATCTAGCGGAGCAGGCGGCCAACATGTAAACACAACAGATAGCGCTGTAAGAATAACACATATTCCAACAAAAATTGTTGTTCAATGTCAAAATGAAAGATCACAACATAAAAATAAAGAGACATGTATGAATATGCTTAGGGCAAGATTATATGAGCATGAATTAAAAAAAAAGGAACAAGAAAACAAAAATTCTGAAATTAATAAGACTGACATAGGATGGGGGCACCAGATAAGGTCATATGTTTTACACCCCTACAAATTAGTTAAAGATAATAGAACTAATGTGGAAAATACAAGTCCTGAAAAGGTACTAGATGGACAAATTGATGAATTTTTAGAAAGCTCATTATTTAAAATATATGATTAAAAAAATTACATTTTCTTTATTTACACTAAT
>CACAHE010000010.1 GCA_902532195.1 uncultured Pelagibacteraceae bacterium
ATCACCAGTATTTAATTTTTCATTATTTTTATCACCATTTTGTAAATCTTTATAATCTTCAGCGTAGCCAAGACAAATACTTTTTGATTTTAAAGTTATTTCACCATATTTTTTGTTTTTTTTAATATATACATTTATACTTTTTAATGGTTTGCCTACGCTATCTATTTTTTTTTCATTTTTATTTAAATAAAGCGTTGTAATTCTTGGCCCTGCCTCAGTCTGCCCATACATAATATAAAATTTAATTTTTTTTTTTTTAAATATTTTTAGTAATTTTTTTTTAATATCTATATTAAGTAATCCGCCAGCTTGAGTTAGGTACTTAACGTTTTTTAAATTAAAATTATTTAAATTTAGTCTATTAAGATATTCATAAAACAAAGGAACTCCACCAAATGAATTTACATTATTTAAATAAATTTTTTTCCAAAAATCTTTATCAAAAATATTAGAATTATTTAATACTATTTTAGCACCTTTATATAAATGAGTGTTAATTATTGATAGGCCATAAGAATAAGCCATTGGCATTGTTGTGATGGTTGTATGATTTGAATTTATCTTAAGAATATTGCTTATTGATTTAACATTTGTATGTATATTTTTAGATGAAAATCTCACAAATTTCGGGCTCTGAGTTGATCCAGATGTGGTGAGCAATAAATTATTCAGTTTATTTAGCTTTAATGAATTTTTTTTACAATTTTTAAATAAAACATATTTTTTAAATGTAATAATATTTTTTTTATATTGGTCTCCAAAATCAAAATTACTTGGGGCAAAAATATAATCAGGTTTATAATTTTTTATTATTTTTTTTATATATTCAATTTCAAAATTTTTATCTAATAAAATTTGACAAATCTTATTTCTTAAAAAAGCCACATACCCTACAATACAATCAGCTTCGTTAGAGGTAATATTTAATATAACAGAATTTTTATTTATTTTGTCGATTAAATAATTTCCATTTATAATTAAATCATTATAACTAACTTGAGAACCATCAGTATCTTGAAGTGCAATTTTTTTTTTGAAATTGTTAATATTATAAAACATTAATTATTAAGAATTAATTTTTTTTGGATAAACAATTTTAAAATTTTTTTTTAAATCATTTACCATAATATCATGAGCTTTGGCTAATTCTACAACAGTAAAATTGCAGTTGCCTAATTTTTCTTTTTTTAATCCTTTACTTTTTTTTAGCTCATAATCCATTTTTTCACCTATCTCTGTAACTACATTACAATTATTTTTTCTTACATACATTTTGTATTTTTTTTTTTTATTTATTTCATTTTTATGAAAATATTTACCTTCAAAATATTTATGTTCCCTAAAATTAACACCAATTAATTCTTCAGCAACATGAACAAAGGTAAATGCTTTTTTAAAATCAATACCTATAAATAAATTTTTTCCTTCGTTTTCTATTAAATATCCAAATGGAGAGTTTAAATTAAAGCAACTAGTATGATCTAAATTTGATATATATTCGCTATGCTTGCCCCAAGATGCAAATGAATAAATTGGATTTTTGCTCCTTAAAAAACCCATCTTTAATGCCAAATTACTTAAATGTCCTGTTTTTGAGGGAGTAAATTTATAATGAAAATTTTTACCCTTACAAAAATCCCAGTTAAAAGTTGGAAACATTAATGTACCATTTTTACCTAATCTTTTTTTCAATAAGTTAATTATTAAACCAATATTTAATTTAATTTTATTTGATTTAAAAAAAATAATTAAATTTAATAAATCTGATGAAACTAAAATTTTGTCGTTTTCTGAAATATTTAATCTATCGAATAGGTTATTGAATATTTTCTTTGTATTAATTTTTTTCACTTAAATTATTTTAAAATTTTAAATTTTTTTAGCAATTTATATTCTTTTAAAATTTTTGATAAAGGAACATTTAATTCTTTTGCAATTTCAAAAATGTTTCTTTTACCATCTGAAAATGCTATCAAATTCATTCTAGTGTTTTGTGACTTTTCATCATAAAGATCTTTTTTTGATAAATTTCTATACAATTTTCTTTTACTCATAAAGGGCTCACATTTAATTATATTTTTTGTAAAAATACCTTCTTCGAAAGTATCTATAATGTTTTTTATTACTTCAAAAGATTCACCTAGGCCTTTTGCTGTTACTAATTTGAAATCATCTTTGTTCGTATGATATTCATTAAAATATTTTGATCTATAAAAAGCTGTAACTGGTAAATTTATTAAAGGTGAACAGTATTGTCTTTCATCACTTCCTCTATATTTAAAACTTAAATTTCTAACATTTTTTTTTCCAATAAGTGAGGAGTACAAAGCGCTATCAGCAATGGTTTTTTCATTTGGTGTAAAAACTTGAGTATAATTTTTTTCATCACCAACGCAGCTTAAATTAAAACCCGCAAGCATATTTTGTTTTAGAACTTTGTGAAATCTGGAAAGGTATGTGATTGAACCTATTGTTTCTGGCAATAATACAAATCTATAGGTGTATCTTCTTTTCTTATAAAATTTTTTTACATATTTTATCAAGGCGTTAACTAACACTGGCCCAGATAATTCATTATTTGCCATAGATGGATGACATATGTAGCTACTGAAAAAAATCTCTTTTTTAGATTTGCCTTTAAGAATACAATCGCTTAGTTCTAGAAATCCTTTTTTTAGAGAAGACTTGATTACAATTTTATATTTGCCTCTTGGAAGTTTTTTTTTATCATTTTCACTCATACAAAAACCCCAATCTTTGTTATAATAACTCGTCACATATGGAATAAAACTTGGTTGATTTTTTAAAGAATAAATTTTTTTTAAAAGTTTTTCTTTTGATATATATTTATTTATTGGTTCAGAATATCCAACTATATGTAGATTATTTTTTTTAAATTCTGCAAATTTTTTACCAGTCGAGTGTTGAATGTATGCATCTTCTATATTCCACTCATTTGGAATCTCCCAATCAAAAACTTTAGTACCAGATCTATATTTTTTCCTTTTAAATTCTGGGTTTATTTTTTCAAAAAAGCTAAGAGTTTTTCTTGTTCCTTTTCCAGTTATTGATCTACATAATGGATAAAGATGTTTGGCCCATATTATCATTTCTTTTTCAAACATAAATTTAATTTTAAATAATTTTTAATTATAAATTTCTTTCTTGCCAATATTTAGAATAATTTTCATATTCCTTAATAACATTTTTATTACTTTTTATAATGGCTTTATCACTACATGTTTCTAAATAAAATTCCTTTGCTGATTTTATTAATTCAAGATTTTGGTTATAATTACCACTTTTTAAGTAATTACTTAAAGAAGAGGGATCATTTAGATCAAGTTCATTGACAAATTTTGAATAGCTTTTATCTAAAAGATCTTTGGAATAAAATACAGGTAGCTCAAAATAAAATGCTTCTCTTAGTGGCAAACTAGATCTTCCAACAAGTGTGGTCATTATTAAAGCAAATGAATACTTATATAAAGCAATTATCTCTTCTAATTTTAGAAAATCAAATATAATAATTTCATTTTTTAGATTATTTTTTTCTATGGTTTTCAATATATATTCTTTGTTCCCTCTATCGCGACCAGTAAAAACTAATATGTATTCATCAATATTATTTTTTAATAAATTTTTAAATGAATCAACTAAATATATATGATTTTTATGTGGCCAAAATTGAGCTGGATAAAACAATATTTTTTTATTTGGCAAATTTAATTTAGAGAATATTTCTTTAAAATTTAATTTTTCTTTCACTCTTTCATAATATTTTGGTAAACTGGGCACGAAAGGTTGAACCTCAAATAGATTGTCTCTTGAACAATTATAGTTTTTTATTATATCTTGAGCTGATTTTTCTGTATCTACAATAATTTTAAAAGCTCTTTTTACTGCAAATTCATAACTCTCTTCTCTAAGTTCGTAGGTACTTTGGCTATATTTTTTATCTGAATATTCTGGAAAATAGGGTATGGATCTATGTTGTACTTCCCATATATTATAAACAAAATTAATTTTTTCACAAAATCTAACAAATGAAGATGGGGAAAGAAAAAATAACAATTCTATATCGTTATTTATTAATTTATTTTCAAAAGGATTGCGCAATTTTATTTTATATAAAATTTTTTTTATAAAACTAACTGTGTAAAGAAATAATAAAAATTTTCTAAATATATTAACTTGAAAAATTTCTATTTTAATATTTGTAAATTTTTTTTTCAAACTATCTTTAGTATCTTTATTGGTTACAAAACAAATAATTTCTTTTTTTGAGTCTATACTTTTTATGAGAGCTTCTAATTTTGTTTGAGATAAATAAAAACCTCCTCCAGATGAGGATTGACTTTCGAAAAATACGCCTAATTTCATTAATTTAAATTACTTTTATTTTTGGAAAAGGTAAAATAATTTTAACTTTTTTATTTAGTTTTTTTATTTGTTTAATGGAATGATCCTTTAAATGCCAAATAAGTAAAAGAATATAATCAATCTTTTTATTTTTCAAATTTTCTTGTTTTATTATTTTAATTTTTGATACTGGGGTAAATCTTCCAAATTTATAAGGATTTATATCAACTATATTTTTTATATGTTTATAATTTAAATTAGATAATTGCAAAAGTACATTTCCTTTTGTTGATGCACCATAACCAAATATGATTTTTTTATTTTTTACATATTTCACAATTAATTTATTTAAGTCATTTGCATGTTTAAAAACTTTTCTAAAATAATTTTTATAAGTTGAAACTTTATGTATATTTTGTTTAATCTCTTTTTTTAAAAAGATTTTTAATTTTTTATTTATATTATTTTTTTTTGATTTTTTTTTGATATTTAGCCATATACTGCCTCCATTTATATCATTAAAACCAAATGTACTAATTTCCATATTCAATTTTTTAACCATATAATTTAATGATAAAAGAGAGTAATATTCATAATGTTCTTGGCAAAATGTATCATATGAAAATTTGCTTAAAATTTTTGGCAAATAGGCTACTTCCATATGAAATATACCATCATCGGTCAAAAGTTTTTTGATTTTTTTTAAATTTTCAATGGGGTCTTCTAAATCATAAAACATAGCAATTGCAGTAATTAGTGAAAATTTTTTTTTTTCGATTTTTTTTGAAGCTTTAAAAAAAGTTGAAGAAATTTTATATGTTTTTTTTTCGTAAAATTTTTTAAATTTATTAATTGTTGGATCAATAGCATATTTATTTAAATTTTTAGGGAAAAAATTTAAAAATGTTCCATCATTTGAACCAATATCTAAAATATTTTGATTGCTTTTAAATTTTAATATTTTGCAAAGTTTAATATACTTTTCTTTTAGGTGAGAGACCATAACTGGATTTAAACCTGATCTATATCCATAATTAGATCCATACAATATTCCACTTTTATAATTGTGTCTTAATTGAAGTAGTTTTGAACTTTTTGAAAAGACTATGTTGAAAGGGGTAATAATAATTTTTTTATTAAAGTTATTGGGAAAAGTTCCTGTAAGACCCATATCAGGAAACTTAGCAATATTAATTAAATCTTTTTTTTTTGATATTCTACACTTATTTATAGATTTATAAATTTTCATTAATATTTAAATAATTATATTATATATAGACTAGATTTTTTACTAAATTATTAGAATATCAAATTCTTCAAAAATTTTTTTCAGTGCATAAATAAAGCCAATCGAGCTATTAGTACTGGTCAGCTACATGCGTTGCCGCACTTCCACACCCAGCCTATCAACGTGGTGGTCTACCACGGCTCTATAGGAAGAACTAGTTTTGAGGTGAGTTTCCCGCTTAGATGCTTTCAGCAGTTATCTCGTCCGTACTTAGCTACCCGGCACTGCAGCTGGCGCTACAACCGGTCCACCAGTGGTACGTCCATCCCGGTCCTCTCGTACTAGGGACAGCTCCTCTCAATTCTTCTACACGCATAGCAGATAGGGACCGAACTGTCTCACGACGTTCTGAACCCAGCTCACGTACCACTTTAATTGGCGAACAGCCAAACCCTTGGGACCTGCTCCAGCCCCAGGATGTGATGAGCCGACATCGAGGTGCCAAACACTGCCGTCGATATGAGCTCTTGGGCAGTATCAGCCTGTTATCCCCGGCGTACCTTTTATCCGTTGAGCGATGGCCCTTCCACTCAGAACCACCGGATCACTATGACCGTCTTTCGACTCTGCTCGACTTGTCAGTCTCACAGTCAGGCAAGCTTATGCCATTGCACTCTACGAACGATTTCTGACCGTTCTGAGCTTACCTTCGCACGCCTCCGTTACTATTTGGGAGGCGACCGCCCCAGTCAAACTACCCACCATACAATGTCTTGATACCGGATAACGGTAATCAGTTAGATATCAAGAAAAACAAAAGAGGTATTTCACTGACGACTCCACAAAAGCTGACGCCTTTGCTTCAATGTCTCCCTCCTATGCTAAATATGTTTTTCCTAATACCAATGTAAAGTTGCAGTAAAGGTGCACGGGGTCTTTCCGTCTAACTACGCGAACTCCGCATCTTCACGGAGAATTCAATTTCACTGAGTTGATGTTGGAGACAGCGGAGAAATCGTTACGCCATTCATGCAGGTCGGAACTTACCCGACAAGGAATTTCGCTACCTTAGGACCGTTATAGTTACGGCCGCCGTTTACTGGGGCTTCAGAAATGAGCTTGCACCCATCGCATTAACCTTCCAGCACCGGGCAGGCGTCAGACCCTATACATCCACTTACGTGTTAGCAGAGCCCTGTGTTTTTGATAAACAGTCGCTTCTCCCTGGCTTGTGCCACCTTTAAATGGTTGCCCATAAAAAGGTCTTCTTTATTCCGAAGTTACAGAAGCATTTTGCCGAGTTCCTTCAACATCATTCTCTCAAGCGCCTAAATATACTCTATTAATCCACCTGTGTCGGTTTAGGGTACGGTCTTATGATGGAGCTATTTCCTGGGACTTTTTAGCAGCAAGTTCAATCCATTAAGAACTCACAACTTACAAAATCCGTCACTTCCATCTGGTTAAGGAATATTAACCTTATTTCCATCGACTACGGCTTTCGCCCTCGCCTTAGGGGCCGACTAACTCTGCGCGGATTAACCTTGCGCAGAAACCCTTGGATTTTCGGCGATAAAGTTTTTCACTTTATTTATCGTTACTCATGTCAGCATTCGCACTTCTGATACCTCCAGAGTCCCTCACGGGTACTCCTTTACAGGCTTACAGAACGTTCCGCTACCGCTTATAAAATTCGAAAATTTTATAAACCCACAGATTCGGTATGTGATTTTAGCCCCGTTACATCTTCGGCGCAGAAACTCTATTAGACCAGTGAGCTGTTACGCTATCTTTAAAGGATGGCTGCTTCTAAGCCAACCTCCTGGCTGTTAAGGAATTTCCACATCCTTTCACACTTAATCACAATTTCGGGACCTTATCTGGTGGTCTGGGCTTTTTCCCTCTCGACCATGGACCTTAGCACCCACAGTCTGTCTGATGAAGAACTACATTTAGCATTCGGAGTTTTATTAGGTTTGGTAAGAATCTCTTCCCCCTAGCCCATTTAGTGCTCTACCTCTAAATGTATATTTATTCATCGCACTACCTAAATAGTTTTCGCGGAAAACCAGCTATCTACGAATTTGGTTGGCCTTTCACCCCTTACCACAAGTCATCCAAAGACTTTTCAACGTCAACTGGTTCGGTCCTCCGGCAAGTGTTACCTTGCGTTCAACCTGCTCATGGTAAGCTCATTCGTTTTCGGGTCTAATTTATTAAACTGTTCGCCCTATTAAGACTTGCTTTCGCTGCGCCTACACCTGTTTGGCTTAAGCTTGCTTAATAAATTAAGTCACTGACCCATTATACAAAAGGTACGCCGTCACTCTAAAAAGAGCTTCGACTGATTGTAGGCATGCGGTTTCAGGTTCTATTTCACTCCCCTAATAGGGGTTCTTTTCACCTTTCCCTCACGGTACTAGTTCACTATCGGTCACTGAAGAGTATTTAGGCTTAGAGGGTGGTCCCCCTATATTCGAGCAGGATTTCACGTGTCCCGCTTTACTCAAGAAATTTGTTAAACATTACTTTCACGGGACTATCACCCTCTATGGTTAGTTTTTCCAAACTATTAAAATTTTTTTAACAAATCTACAGGCCTACTCCGCTTTCGCTCGCCACTACTAACGGAATCTCAATTGATTTCTTTTCCTCTGGTTACTTAGATGTTTCAGTTCTCCAGGTTTTCTCTTTAAACTTATGAATTCGGTTTAAAGTACCATATAAAATGGTGGGTTTCCCCATTCGGAAATTTACGGATCAAAACTTGCATACAGTTCCCCGTAACTTATCGCAGTATACCACGTCCTTCATCGGCTTTCAGTGCCAAGGCATCCGCCACACGCCCTTAAACGCTTAATTTATGCACAGAAAAAAATTCTGTGTTGAATTAAATTTTTTAAATAAATATTCAAATAAATGAATATTCTTGATTGTTCATCTATTCGAACAATCGGATATAGATATTGATAATAATTATAATATTTACAAGTAAAATAACTAAGTGTTTGGTGGAGGATAGCGGGATCGAACCGCTGACCTCCTGAATGCAAATCAGGCGCTCTCCCAGCTGAGCTAATCCCCCATAATTTAAATTGGTGGGCCGAGAAAGACTCGAACTTTCGACCCCACCCTTATCAAGGGTGTGCTCTAACCAACTGAGCTACCGGCCCTTATGCAGTAAAGAGAAACACTTTATTAGTTAAGAAGAGAAATGAGGACGGTTAACATTGACCTGTTAATTATTTAGATTAAGAAATAATCCTTAATCATCCTTAGAAAGGAGGTAATCCAGCCGCAGGTTCCCCTACGGCTACCTTGTTACGACTTCACCCCAGTCGCTGACTATACCGTGGTCAAAGGTTTTAAGCTTTGCCTTAAGGTAGAACCAACTCCCATGGTGTGACGGGCGGTGTGTACAAGACCCGGGAACGTATTCACCGCGGCGCGCTGATCCGCGATTACTAGTAATTCCAGCTTCATGTACTCGAGTTGCAGAGTACAATCCGAACTGAGGCATTTTTTTAGGATTTGCTTGACGTCGCCGTCTTGCTTCCTATTGTAAATGCCATTGTAGCACGTGTGTAGCCCAACACGTAAGGGCCATGAGGACTTGACGTCATCCCCACCTTCCTCCAGCTTATCACTGGCAGTTCTTTCAGAGTGCCCAACTAAATGATGGCAACTAAAAGTGAGGGTTGCGCTCGTTGCGGGACTTAACCCAACATCTCACGACACGAGCTGACGACAGCCATGCAGCACCTGTGTTTCGTCCGGCCGAACCGAAAACTTTAATCTCTTAAAGTTGCGACGAACATGTCAAGTGTTGGTAAGGTTCTGCGCGTATCTTCGAATTAAACCACATGCTCCACTACTTGTGCGGGTCCCCGTCAATTCATTTGAGTTTTAACCTTGCGGTCGTACTCCCCAGGCGGTGTGTTTACTGCTTTTGCTGCGACACTGAAAATAAATTTCCAACGTCTAACACACATCGTTTACGGCATGGACTACGAGGGTATCTAATCCTCTTCGCTACCCATGCTTTCGTTCCTCAGTGTCAGTAATGATCCAGAAAGCTGCCTTCGCAATTGGTATTCTTTCTAATATCTACGAATTTCACCTCTACACTAGAAATTCTGCTTTCCTCTATCATACTCTAGCTAAAAAGTTTTGATGGCAGTTCCAGAGTTAAGCTCTGGGATTTCACCACCAACTTTTTTAACCACCTACGAACTCTTTAAGCCCAGTAATTCCGAACTACGCTAGGTCCCTTCGTATTACCGCGGCTGCTGGCACGAAGTTAGCCGGACCTTCTTATTCGGGTACAGTCATTTTCTTCCCCGACGAAAGAGCTTTACAACCCAAGGGCCTTCTTCACTCACGCGGCATCGCTGCATCAGAGTTTCCTCCATTGTGCAATATTCCCTACTGCTGCCTCCCGTAGGAGTTTGGGCCGTGTCTCAGTCCCAATGTGGCTGATCATCCTCTCAGATCAGCTATTGATCACAGTCTTGGTAGGCCATTACCCCACCAACAAACTAATCAAGTGCGGGCTCATCCATTGGCGCATAAAGCTTTCTCCGTAAAGACTTATGAGGTATTAGCACAAGTTTCCTCGTGTTATTCCTCACCAAAGGGAAGATACCCACATGTTACTCACCCGTCTGCCACTAAGTATTGCTACTCCGTTCGACTTGCATGTATAAGGCGTGCCGCCAGCGTACGTTCTGAGCCATGATCAAACTCTCAAGTTTAAAAACGGCGCACACTAGCTTCTATACAAATTTTAAGAATAAAATCTGTATAATGTTGAAGTGTGTACGACAAATTTTGGTAACCTTAACCGTCCACACTTCTCTTCTTAATAATATAAACAAATAAAATAGCTAATCAGGCTAAAAAGCCTGATAATAAACAACTTTTTTTTGGTTGAGTGTGACGCTTATATGCTAAAACTCGGGGAAATCAAGCTATTAGATTAAAAAAAAATGTTAAAAAAACTGCAAAAATCAATGTTTTTTTGCTAGTCATAACAAATGAATAAAATAAAATTATCTAAATTAATCCAAAATCATATTCATATAATTGGCCTAATTACTTTAGTATTTATTGCATTTATATCTACAACTTACTACGCCTCATACAAAAAAAAACAAATTGAAGCATTTCAAAAAACTCTAGGTAACATTTATTTAAAAAAAACAATTGTTACTTTAGCTGAAAATTTAAATCCAAGGTATGAAGATATAACTATAATAGTAAATGATAACGAAACATTTGAAAAAATAATTAAAAATATAGATTTGCCGGAAAGTGAAATAAATAAAGTCTTAGAAGATGTTTCAAAAATTAAACATTTAAATAGAGTTTATAAAAACCAAAAAATATCGATTAAAATAGATAGAAAGACTCCAAATAAAATATTAGAATTTTCCATAGAAAGATCAAAAACTAAAAAAATACTATTCACCAGAAATTTTAGTTTAGATACATTTAATCACAAAGAAGTAGTAACAAAACTTAAAAAGATTGAAGTGTATAAAGAGGGAGAGATTATAAGTAGTTTATACAGCAAAGCTATTGAGCTAGGAATAAAACCAAATATAATTATAGAATTTGCAAGAATATATGGTTTTCAGATAGATTTTCAAAGAGATATTTGGAAAAATGATGGTTTTCAAATTTTATATGAAAATTATTTAGATGAAAATGGAAAAATTTTAGAGACAGGAAATATAATTTATGCAAATTTAATTTTGCAAGGAAAAGAATATCCACTTTATTTATTTAAAAAAGATAAAACTTCTGATCATTTTGATGAATTTGGAAAAAGTATTAAAAAAAGTTTAATGAAAACTCCAATAAATGGCGCTAGACTTTCTTCTTCATTTGGCATGAGAAAGCATCCAATATTAGGTTTTAACAAATTGCATAAAGGTACAGATTTTGCAGCACCAAAAGGAACTCCGATTATGGCTTCAGGTGATGGAAAAGTAACTAGAGCTAGATGGTGTGGAGGTGGAGGAAATTGCGTAAAAATAAAACATAATTCAACTTACTCCACTGTTTACGCACATATGTCTAAATTTGCCAGAGGTATTAAAGAAGGTGTGAGAGTTAAACAAGGACAAATAATTGGCTATGTTGGATCAACAGGAATGTCTACAGGACCACATCTACATTATGAAGTAATTGAAAATGGAAAAAAAATAAATTCTCAAACACTTAAACTTCCTTCAGGCAAAATTCTTAAGGGTGAAGATCGAAAACTTTTTGAAATAGATAAAATTAAAATAGAGGTACTTAAATCTGAATTGATTGCAAAAAAAAATTAACTTTCAGTATTATTTAAATCTTTACTGTCACTTTTTTTATTATCTTCACTAGTATTTTCAGTTTTAGAATAAACATTATTTGAAGATATATTATTTTCCTCTTTTTTCTTAAAACTTTCTTTATCTACTTGCAGTCTTGTAAAATGATCAGCATGTTGAAGATAGTTTTCATATTGTATTTTATCTCCATTTGATAAAGCTTCTTTGGCATAACTGGTGTATTTTTCAATTAACTTAGGAAAATTTAAATTATTTCTTAAAGGATTTTTTCTCTTAAAGCTTGTTCCATTTGTAAAATCTACTCCTATTTTACCGTTTCCATTTCTATGAAAGTTTCTATCTCCATTATTCCTAAACCTATTTCTCTTATGATTGTTTTTATAATTTTTCATTAAATAAATATATTTTTAATTTCTGGTTAATAACAAACATCTATCATTATTTTCTAAATCTTTTGCAATTTTATTTATAAAAAAGTCTTTTTTGTTTAATAATTTTCTTGCTTTTCCTAATTGATTACTATCAATTTCAAATATTAACTTTCCTTTTTTTTTTATCAATTTAGAACTTCTTTTTATCACAGTATTAATACATGAAAGCCCATCAATCCCACCGTCTAAAGCAACTTTTGGCTCATAATTCTTAATATCACTATCCAAATAATTTATTCCAAAACTATTTATATATGGAGGATTTGATAAGATAATATCATATTTACCAAAATAAAACTTGTCAATATCGGAGTTAACAAATTTAATTCTATTTTTGATTTGTTGCATTTTTGCATTGATTTTTGCAACTTTTAAAGCTTTTTTTGATATATCTATACCAACACCAAAACATTTTTTTCTCTCTTTTAGTATAGAAATAATTATACATCCTGAACCAGTGCCTATATCTAGTATTTTAAATGAAGCATCTTCTGGAATTAATTTAAGCGCTTCTTCAACTATAACTTCAGTGTCAGGTCTTGGAATTAAGACGTCTGGGTTTACTATATATTTATATTTCCAAAATTCTTTAAAACCAACAATGTAAGCAATTGGTTCTCCTTTTTGTCTTCTTAATGCTAATTCAATAAATTTTCTATAGTCTTTTTTGTTAATTTTAGTATTTAGACTTAATAAAAGCTCCTCTCTCCCTATTTTTAATACATGAGAAAGTAAAATCTCTGCATCTAAAAAAGGACTTTTTGCTATTTTAACATTAAGTATTTTGCTAGCACTATATAAAGCTTCTTGATTATTCATTAGTTTAAGTTTTTTAATTCTTCTTCTTGTGCTTGAAGTATTAAGCTTTCAATCATTTCATCAAAAATTTCACCCTGCATAAATTCTTCTAGTTTATGCAATGTAAGATTTATTCTATGGTCAGTCACTCTTCCCTGGGGGAAGTTATAAGTTCTAATTCTTTCTGAACGATCGCCAGTTCCAATTTTACTTTTTCTATCTTTAGATCTTTCATCATCTC
Organism: uncultured Pelagibacteraceae bacterium; assembly: GCA_902532195.1. Lineage (GTDB taxonomy): Bacteria > Pseudomonadota > Alphaproteobacteria > Pelagibacterales > Pelagibacteraceae > Pelagibacter. The sequence continues at coordinate 13,399 of CACAHE010000010.1, forward strand.
TTTTTTGTCTTTCTAATTCATAAACTCTAGATCTAAGAATTTTTAAACCTTTTTCTTTATTTCTAATTTGTGATTTTTCATCTTGCTGGCTGACAACTATACCGGTTGGAATATGAGTAATCCTTACAGCCGAATCTGTAGTATTTACACTTTGGCCTCCTGGTCCACTACTTCTAAAAACATCTATTCTCAAATCTTTATCTTCAATTTTTACATCAACTTCTTCTGCCTCGGGTAAAACTGCAACCGTAGCAGCTGATGTATGTACTCTTCCTTGTGTTTCTGTGTCTGGTACTCTTTGAACTCTGTGAACTCCACTTTCGTATTTTAAAGATGAATAAATATTTTTTCCTTTTATAGCTGCTATAACTTCTTTTAAACCTCCTGCATCACTTTTTGAAATACTTATAACTTCTATATCCCATTTTTTTTTATGACTTATTTTTTCGTACATTTTAAACAAATCAGATGCGAAAAGACTTGCTTCAAGCCCTCCAGTACCAGCTCTTATTTCTATAATTGCATTTTTTGTGTCCGCATCATCTTTGGGAAGTAAATATAATTTAATTTTTTTTTCATTTATTGAATTTTTTTTTAATAGTACTTCTAATTCTGAATTTGCTAATTCTTTCATCTCATCATCACTTTTATTATCATTTATAATTTTTTCTAAATCTTTTTTTGTATTTTCAAATTTAGAATATTCATTTGCCTCTTCAATTATTTCATTTAGACTAGAATATTCCTTAGATTTTTCAGCAAATTTTTTTTTGTCAATATCCTTTGATGCTAAGTCTTTTTCTAATGAAGAGTGTTTAGAGATTAAATCTCTTACTTTATCTATAGGTATCATTAATTCTGCTTTTCTATCTCTTCAGCTTTTTTTTCAACAAGTGATACAACTTTTGATATAATTTCTTCGTTTGATAGTTTTTCTGACTGTACGCCATTTAAATAAAGCATATTACTATTTTTTCCGCCTCCTGTTATTCCTATATCTGTTAATGCTGCTTCACCCGGACCGTTTACTACGCATCCAATAATTGATAACGTAATTGGGGTTTTAATATGAGAAAGCTTTTCTTCTAATATTTTAACTGTATTTATTACTTCAAATCCTTGTCTAGCACATGAAGGGCATGAAATTATTTTTACTCCTTTATTTCTTAGATTTAATGATTTTAAAATTTCGTTACCAATTTTGACTTCTTTTACTGGATCGTCTGATAAAGATACTCTAATAGTGTCTCCTATCCCATCTAAAAGTAATATTCCAAGACCTATTGATGATTTTATACTTCCAGGTATAAAACTTCCAGATTCAGTTATTCCAAGATGAAGGGGATAATCTGTTACTTTTGATAACTGTCTATATGCAGCTATAGATAAAAAAACATCTGAAGATTTAACACTTACTTTAAAATTAAAAAAATTTTGATCTTCAATAATTTTAATATTTCGTAAAGCACTTTCTACTAAAGCTTCTGGACATGGTTCTTTGTACTTTTCTAAAATATCTTTTTCTAATGACCCAGCGTTAACTCCTATTCTTATTGCACAGTCATTATTTTTTGCAGCAGAAATTACTTCTCTAATTTTTTTTATATCTCCAATATTACCTGGATTAATTCTTAAACATTTGGCACCATTGTCAGCGGACTCCAAAGCTCTTTTATAGTGATAGTGTATATCTGCAATTATTGGAATTGATGAATGTTTTACAATTTCTTTTAGAGCTTTAGAGCTACTTTCATCTGGAATGGAAACTCTTACTAAATCAGCTCCTTCGTTAGCTATATCATTAATCTGATTTATGGTTTGTTTCACATCTGTTGTAAGCGTGTTTGTCATAGATTGAACTGTAATCGGATTATCATTGCCTATGAAAACATTTCCAACTTTAACTTCTTTAGTCTTTTTTCTTTTAATATCCCTAAATGGTCTAATACTCATTTTATTTCTCTAATTTAAACTCTTTGTGAAGAGCGGAAACTGCTTTTTTAACATGTTTTTTATTTATCAAAACAGAAATTTTAATTTCAGAAGTTGAAATTACTAATATATTTATATTTTTTTTACTTAAAGATTGAAACATACGATAAGTTACACCTGGTGTAGTAATCATGCCAACTCCAATAATAGAAACTTTTGATACATTTTTATCAATAATAAGTTCTCTGTATTTAATTTGTTTATTTTGTTTAATTAATTTTTGTGTTTTTAAAAGATCTTCAGATTTAATCGTAAATGTTAAGTCTGTTTCTTTGCCATCGGCAGATATGTTTTGAACTACCATATCTACATTTATATAGTTTTCTGACAGAGGTTTAAAAATTGATGCAGCTATTCCTGGTTTATCTTTAACCCCAACTAAAGTTACTTTGGCGTCGCTTTTAGTTGAAGATATGCCAGTAATAATTTTATTGTTAATTATATTTTTTCGCTTTGTAATCAAAGTTCCATATTTTTTTACAAAAGAGGATTTAACATCAACATCTATCCTATTTAACCTTGCATCTTGAATAGATGTAGATTGCATTACTTTAGATCCCAAAGAAGACATTTCTAACATTTCTTCATAAGAGATAATTTTTATTTTTTTTGCTTTCTTATAAACTCTTGGATCCGTAGTCATAACGCCGGTTACATCTGTAAATATAACACATTTTTTTGCTTTAAAATATTTTGCCAACATAATTGCACTTGCATCTGAGCCTCCTCTTCCTAGAGTCGCTATTCGTTGCTTTAAAGTAATACCTTGAAAGCCAGTAATAATAGGTATTCCTCCATTTTTTAAAAACTTAACAATTTTTTTTTTATTTATTTGAATTATTTTTGCCGAAGTATGATTTTCATCTGTTAAGATTGGTAATTGCCATCCTGTCCATGATCTAGATTTATAACCAAGATGCAGTAACCTTCCCGCAATTAATGCACATGAAACTTGTTCGCCCGATGAAACCAAAGCATCGTGCTCCATTCTGTCGAATTCTTGGCTTAATATTTTTGATTTTTTTACTAAATCATTGGTAACTCCACTCATTGCAGATGATACTACAATTACTTTATATTTTTTTTTTACGTACTTAACAATTATATCGGCAACTTTTTTTATTCTGTCTACCGTACCAACCGAAGTACCCCCGAATTTGAGAACAACAATTTTCATTGATAAAATTTTTTTAAAATTTAAATATATTGATAAAATACATCTTAAATGTAAAGTCAACTAACAATGAAAAGAACTACAATAAATAAAGAAGAAATTGAGAAATTTTCAGAAATTGCAGAGGAATGGTGGGACCCCGAAGGAAAATTTAAGCCTCTTCACAAATTTAATCCAGTAAGAATAAAATATATTAAAGAAAGTATAATAAAAAACTTTAAAATAAATAATAACAAAGTACCCTTAAATAATATAGATATTTTAGATATTGGTTGCGGTGGTGGCCTTCTCACTGAACCTATGAGCCGACTGGGTGCTAATGTTACTGGTATTGATGCTTCTTTAAAAAATATAAAAATTGCTCAAGCACATCTTAAAAAAAGTAAACTTAAAATTAATTATCAATGTTCATCACCCGAAAATTTTAAACTAAACAAAAAGTTTGATGTTATACTAAACATGGAAATAGTAGAACACGTAGATGATTTAGAACTTTTTATTAAAAAAAGTTCTGAATTATTAAAAGTAAATGGTCTTATGTTTGTTGCAACATTAAATAAAACACTAAAATCTTTTATATTTGCAATAGTGGGAGCTGAATACATTCTTAGATGGCTTCCAATAGGAACTCACGAATGGGAAAAGTTTGTAGAACCCTCTAAACTAATTAATTATGGAAAAGAATGTTCACTTAAACTAGAGAAAATTGATGGAATACAATTTAATCCTTTTAGAAATAAATGGCATTTAAGCGATGATAAATCTGTAAATTATATTGCAGAATTTAAAAAATTTTAATTTTCTTTTTCATTAAACCAAGGTATATCCTGAGTTTCTATACCTTCCTCGTTTAATTCTTTAATATCTTCAATTTTAGCTTTTCCATAAATTCCTTTTTTCCTTTTCTTATGCTTGTAATGAATTGATCTAGCTTCGTATGCAAAGTTATCTCCAACGTAGTCAAAGTTATCTTTTATAAAATTTTGGTATTCTTTTAATTTTTTTCTTACTTCTTTTATTTTTGGAATTTCAGAACTTTTGGTTTTTTTTTTTGTATTTAATAAGCTGGGAGACATCAAAGATTTTTCAATGTAAATAGAATTACATTTAGTACAATTCAAGTATTTCATTTTTTTTAATTTCTCAAATTCTTTAGAAGATGAAAACCAGCTATCAAAATTAAAGGAGCAATTTTTACATTCTAATTTGTATTTAATCATAAATTTAATTTATGAAATAATTTTTATATTTCAATAGTCTAAGTTCTATAATCTGAGTTAATTTCAATATATTTTTTAGTTAAATCCATTGTATATGCCGCAAAATTTTTTCTTCCCATATTTAAATCTACAAAAATATCAATTTTTTCTTCTTTCATATATTCTGCAACTTCTTTTTCTTTATAAGAGTTTAAAATTTGACCCTTCTCTAATATTTTATATGGACCAATTCTTAATGATAATTTATTAGCATTAATATTTACATCAGCCTTTCCTATTGCCATAATGATTCTCCCCCAGTTGGGATCTTCACCGGCTATGGCTGTTTTGACTAATGGTGAATTTGCAATTGAAAAAGATATTTTTTTTGCATCATTTTCTGTTTTGCAATTTAAAGTATTTATTGTAATAAATTTTGATGCTCCTTCTCCATCTGCGGCAATTCTTTTGGAAAGGTTAAGTAAAACTGCGTGTAAAGATTTATTAAATTCTATCAATCTATTGTCATTTATATTTTTAACTTCTGAATTCTTTGCTTTACCAGTTGCAAAAATTGACACCATGTCATTTGTACTTGTGTCACCGTCGCACGAAACAGCATTAAAAGTTGTATTAATATTTTTTTTTAATAATTGTTTTAATATTTTTGAACTAATGTCTGCATCAGTAAAAATATATCCTAAAGTGGTTGCCATATTTGGGTATATCATGCCTGATCCTTTTGCAATTCCATAAATTTTTACTAATTTATTTCCGATACTACATTCCTCCATTGCAAGCTTAGGCTTTAAATCTGTAGTCATAATTCCCATTGCTGCCTTCACCCATATATATTTGTTTTGAGTATATTTAATTTTTTCAATTAATTCAGGTATACAAAATTTTATTTTATCTGTCGGAAAATTTTCCCCAATTGTTCCAGTACATCCAAAAAGTATATCAGTTGGTTTAATCTTTTCTGGTTTTTCTTCATCAACTTTTTGTTTTTCTGTTAATTGATCTGATAAAGTATCAGCTAAAATTTTAAGACCTTTATATCCATTTTTACCTGTTAGAGCATTAGCATTTCTAGTATTTACCATTAAACATTTTATTTTTTTTGATTTTATATTTAAATTCCATTTTATGTTTTCAGAAACTATCTTTGACTGTGTATAAACTGAGGCATAGTTAGCACCATCTCTAAAATAAAATAATACAAGGTCATCTCTACGATCCCCATATAAATTTGCACTAGTAGATGAGATTGAAAGGCCATCTAAATGCTCCAAGTCTTGGAAATCTCCCATTTTAGAGTCCCTATTTTTTGAATTAAAAAAATTGCCAATGTTTATAACCATAGTATTTAAAAAATTGATTTAGTTACTATATTAAATCATTAAACTAATTTATATAATATTAAAACTAAATGCTTAACCCTTTAAATTTATTGTCGAAATTAATCAAATCAGGCAATCAAAAAGAGCTTGATAGAATCCAGAAAATTGTGGCTAAAGTCAATGATTTTGAAAATGAAATATCAAAACTCTCAGAAAGCGAATTTCCAAAAAAAACTGAAGAGTTCGTAAAAAGTGTAAAAAATGGAATTTCTCTTGATGCTATTTTACCCGAAGCTTTTGCCTTAGTTAGAGAAGCTTCAAAAAGGTTAAATAATGAAAGAACTTTCGACGTACAAGTTTTGGGTAGCATAGTTTTGCATGAAAATAAAATAGCTGAGATGAAAACCGGTGAAGGAAAAACTTTAACAATAGCACTATCTGCTTATTTAAATGCTTTAGCAAAAAAAGGAGTTCATGTTGTAACAGTAAATGATTATTTGGCTAAAAGAGATTGCTTAAATATGGGGAAAATATTTAAATTCTTAGGGCTGTCTACTGGTTATATAAATAATGATCAGTCTGATGATGAAAGAAAAAAAAATTATAGTTGTGATATTACTTATGCAACTAACAGTGAATTAGGTTTTGATTATCTAAGAGACAACATGAAATTCTCATCTGAAACTATGGTTCAACGTGGTCATAATTATGCAATAGTTGATGAAATTGATTCTTGTTTAATTGATGAGGCTCGAACTCCCTTAATTATTTCAGGAGCAGCTGAAGATAAAAAAGGTCAATATGAAGTGGTTGATAAATTAATTAAAAACTTGAATAAAGAATGTTTTGATATTGATGAAAAAGATAAGAATATTTTGTTAACTAATACTGGTATAGATACAATTGAAAAAATATTCTCAAATGCTGGTATTTTAAAAAATGATAATTTTTATGACCCTGAAAATATAAATTTAGTTCATTTAGTAAATCAATCTTTAAGAGCTAATCATTTATATCAAAATGGAAGAGACTATATAGTTAAAGAAGGACAAATAATAATAATTGATGAACAGACAGGTAGACAACTACCAGGCAGACGTTTTGGTGATGGATTACATCAAAGTATAGAAGCAAAAGAAAAAGTTGAGGTTCATACTGAAAATCAAACTATGGCATCAATAACTTATCAAAATTACTTTAAACTATACTCAAAAATTTCTGGATGCACAGGTACAGCTGTTACAGAATCAGAAGAATTTTTTGATATTTACAATCTTCCAGTTGTTGTAATTCCTACAAATAAAAAAATGATAAGAAAAGACTGGAATGATCAAATATTTAGAACTGCTTTTGAAAAAGATGAAGCAATAATAAAAAAAATTTGTGAATGCAACGAAAATGGACAACCAATTTTAGTTTTTACGGCAAGTATAAATAAATCAGAGCATTATTCTAATTTATTAAATAAAAAAAAAATTAAACATGTAGTATTAAACGCTAAAAATCATGAAAGAGAGGCAGATATCATTGCTAATGCAGGTAAAAAACATTCTGTCATTATAACCACAAGTATTTCTGGTAGAGGAGTGGATATTAAATTAGGTGGAAAAAATACAGAGGAGCAAAAAAGTTCTAAAGATGAAATAAAATCTCTGGGAGGATTATTTGTAATTGGTACAGAAAGAATGGAAAGTAGAAGAGTAGATAATCAAGCAAGGGGAAGATCTGGCAGACAAGGAGATGAAGGAAACTCTATATTTTATGTAAGTTTAGAAGATGATTTAATGAGAATATTTGGATCAGAGTCTATGAATAATATATTAGAAAAACTTGGGCTTAAAGATGGAGAAAGTATTGATCATCCTTGGATAAACAAAGCTTTAGAAAGAGCACAGCAAAAAGTGGAAACAAGAAACTTCGATATAAGAAAAACACTATTAAAATTTGATAATGTTTTAAATGACCAACGACAGGTAATTTTTAACCAAAGAAACAATATTATTTTTAAAAAAGAATCGTTAAATTATGCAGACGACTTTTTGGAAGAAATCATATCAGACCTAATAGAAAATAAAAAAAAATTTGCGTCTGGCTCAATAAATAGTGATTTTTCAAACCAAATTTTAAGTATATTTGGCAAAGTATTTGATGAAGATGAAATTAAAGTTTTAGAAAAAACTGATGACAAAAAATTTAAAACTGAAATTAGAGAAAAATTTAAATTAAAAAGAGATGAAAGAATAAAACTTCTTGGCCATGATCAGGCTGAACAAATTGAAAAAACAATTTTATTACAGTTAATTGACCAAAATTGGAAAATGCATATTCAATATCTTGAGCAGTTAAGACAGGTAATTGGCTTACGATCTTATGGGCAAAGAGATCCTTTAGTAGAATACAAAAAAGAAGCTTTCATTTTATTTGAAAATTTATTAAATAAATTGAAATCAGATTTAATAACAATACTTTTTAATTTAAAAATATTAGAAAAAGAGAAAAAAAAAGAAGTCCCAGAGGAAAAAAAATTAAAAGGAGAAAATCTTGAAAGATTTGTTAATAAAAAAATTGGAAGAAATGAACCATGTCCGTGCAATTCAGGAAAAAAATTTAAACATTGCCATGGATCCTTATAACAAAAAAATAAACATAAATAATATTATCAATATAGCTGTTGAAATAAGATAATTTTTTTTATTTTGAAAAATTTTATTCTTAATTTTTTCATAAATAGATGTTTTAAGAGTCAAACTTTCCATTGCTTCTGAATTTTTTTCAAATCCCTTATTTCTTCCAATTGACAAAAATTTATTTTTTCTTTGAAGTAAAATTTGATCCTTTTCCATATTAATAAAAGTATTTAAATTTGAGGAAATAGACTTTTTTACATTATTTAAAATTATATCTTTATCCCTATGAGCTCCACCTAATGGTTCAGATATAATCTCATCGATTATTTCTAAATCTAACAAATCTTTTGATGTTAGTTTCATTGCTTTAGCTGCTTCTAAAGTTTTTTTTGGATCTCTCCATAATATAGTTGCACATCCTTCCGGAGATATAACGGAGTAAATTGCGTTTTCTAACATTAGAACTTTATTAGACGATGCCAAAGCTATAGCTCCACCAGATCCACCTTCGCCAATAATTATAGAAATAGTTGGAACAGTTAGCTCCATACAACATTCTATAGATTTAGCTATGGCTTCTGCTTGCCCCCTCTCTTCGGCGCCTACACCTGGGTAAGCTCCTGGGGTATCCACAAATATTATAACAGGAATTTTAAATTTATCAGCTAGCTTCATAAGTCGAATTGTCTTTCTATAACCCTCTGGTCTCATCATTCCAAAATTTCTTTCAATTCTTGAATCCAAATCATCTCCCTTTTCTTGACCAATCACTAAAACAGATTTATTTTCAAATTTAGCAAAACCAGCTATCACAGATTTATCTTCTGAATAAAATCTGTCTCCTGAAAGAGAAATAAAATCTTCAAATAAATTACTTATAAAAAATTTTGCTTTTGGTCTTTCCTCGTGTCTCGCAACTTGTGAGGTTTGCCATGAGTCAAGATTTGAATAAACTTCTTTTAATTTAATATCTATTTCATTTTGTAATTTGGATATTTTATCCGTATCTATTTCGGACAGACCTTCTTGGTTAAAAGGATCTTTTAATTGATCTATTTCTGCTTCTAATCTTTTAATTTCAGTTTCAAAATTTAAATAATTTTTCATTAAAAAAGTTATTTATTATATTTAAAAAAGGCAATAAAGTGTTCAAAATAATTTTATGGTTGAAAAATATGTAAAAATTCACGATTTATCCGTATCTGAAGTTTTGTTTAAATTTATTAATAAAGAGTTAATTCCTGAATCTGGAATTAATGAAAAAAAATTTTGGGTAGCTTTCAGTCTGTCTGTACATAAACTCGCTATTAAAAATAAAGAATTATTAAACATAAGGGAAAGACTACAGATTGATATCGATAGATGGCATCTGGATAATAAAAATGGAAAATTTGATCAAAAAAAATATGAAGAATTTTTGATTAAGATTGGATACATAAAAAAAGAAGGTCCTGATTTTATTATAAAAACAAAAAATGTTGATGAAGAAATTTCAAAAATAGCTGGTCCTCAATTAGTTGTTCCAGTAATGAATGCAAGATATGCTTTAAATGCTGCTAATGCTAGATGGATAAGTTTATACGACAGTTTATATGGATCAGATTTAATTGAGTCTGAAGAGTCCGCAAGTGAAAGATATGATCCGGAAAGAGGGGCAGAAGTAATAAAGTTTACAAAAAATTTTTTAGATGAAAATTTTGAATTAAATAATTCAAGCTGGAAGAATGTAAGCAAAATAGAGTTTGCAAATAAAAAACTTAATCTATTTATTGATGATCAGATAACCAATTTAAAAGATAAGAGTAAATTTTTAGGGTACAGACTGAAAGAAGAAAAACTTTCTGCGATAATTCTAAAAAATAATAATCTTCATGTTGAAATAATTATTAATCCTGATGCATTTAGTGCTAAAGGTGATGCGGCAGGAATTTCAGATATAATTGTTGAGTCCGCCATTTCAACTATATGTGATCATGAGGATTCTGTTGCAGGTGTAGATGCTTACGACAAAGTTGTAGGATATAAAAATTGGCTTGGATTAATGAAAGGAAATCTTACAGCAGAGTTCGAAAAAACTGGAAAAAAGTATGTAAGAAAATTAAATCCAGATAGAAGTTATATAGACAAAGATGGGGGAAAAAATAAATTACATGGTAGAGCTTTACTACTTAATCGTAATGTTGGTCACTTAATGACTAATCCTGCAATTTTACTATCAGATGGATCGGAAATTCCCGAAGGTATTATGGATGGTTTCATTACATCTTTAATCTGCCTGTATGATTTAAAAAATAAAAAAAATTCTAGAACCGGATCAATTTATATTGTTAAACCAAAAATGCATGGACCTGATGAAGCATTGTTCACTGACTTAGTTTTTAGCGAAATTGAAAAGGTTTTGGGTTTAAAAAAATATACAATTAAATGTGGTATAATGGATGAAGAAAGAAGAACGTCTGTAAATTTAAAAGAATGCATTAGAAATTTAAAAAATAGGGTATTTTTTATAAATACTGGATTTTTAGATAGAACTGGTGATGAAATACATACATCTATGGAAGCTGGAGTAATGATAAAAAAGGGAGACATGAAATCAGCAAAATGGATAAGTGCATATGAAAATAATAACGTTGAAATAGGATTAAGATGTGGATTTTCTGGAATTGCCCAAATTGGAAAAGGGATGTGGGCAATGCCGGACAAAATGTCTGATATGATGATTCAAAAAATAAATCATCTAATGGCTGGAGCAAATTGTGCATGGGTTCCTTCTCCCACGGCTGCCGCACTCCATGTATTACATTATCATAAAATAAATATTTTTAAAAAACACGAAGATATAAAAAAAAGAAAAAAAACAAAAATAAGAGATATATTGACTTTACCAGTAATAAATAAACCAAATTGGCCGGTAGAGGAAATCAATAAAGAAATTTCAAATTCAGCACAAACAATTTTAGGTTACGTTGTAAGATGGATAGATCAAGGTATAGGATGTTCAAAAGTACCAGATATAAATAACATAGGATTAATGGAGGATAGAGCTACTTTAAGAATATCTTCTCAACATATAGCCAATTGGTTGCATCATGGAGTTTGTAGCAGAAAGCAAGTTTTAGAAATAATGAAAAAAATGGCAAAAATAGTAGATAAACAAAACAAGAATGACAAAAATTATAAAGATATGTCTCCAAATTTTGACCAATCAATTGCTTTTAAAACTTCTTGTGAGTTAATTTTTCAAGGAAAGAGTCAACCTTCAGGTTATACAGAGCCTTTATTACACTTAAATAGATTAATTAAAAAAAATTAATCATTATTTTCATTCGTATTTTTTCTATTTTTAAAAGCAGATAAAAGAGTTCCATCATCTAAGTTTTCAATTTCTCCTCCTACAGGAAGTCCTTGAGCTAGTTTAGATATTTTGACGTCACATCCTTTTAAGCTATCTTGAATATAGAATGCAGTTGTCTGGCCTTCTACAGTTGCACTTGTCGCTAAAATTACTTCATCTATATTATCTTTCTTTATTCTTTTAATCAGAGAGTCAATTAACAAATCTTCTTTACGATAATTATTTGATGAAGAAATTGTGCCGCCCAATATGTGAAAATATCCTTCATAAAAACTTGAATTTTCAATACTCCACTGGTCAGCTATATTTTCTACAACACAAATTTTATTATATTTTTTACTTGTAATCTCACAATTACTACAGCCAGATAAACTAGATTTTAGCATTCCACAAGATTGACATCTAGAAATATTTTTAAAAACATTTGCTAAAGAATTTATCATTGGCATCATAATTTCATTTCGATTATTAATTAGTTTTAATATAATTCTTCTTGCAGATTTAGGTCCAAGTCCTGGAAGTTTTGAAATTAATTTTATTAATTCATCTATTTCATTAATATTTTGCATTAACTATAAAGGCCACTTAAAACCAGGTATACCAAATCCATCAGTTGCTTTTGATATTTCTTCTGAAGTTTTTGTTTTTAGTTTTGATTTTGCATTACTATGGGCTGCAATAATTAAGTCTTCAATGACATTTTTTTCTTCATTTAATATTTCTTGGGATAAATACAATTTTACTATTTCACCTTCTCCATTTAAAACTATTTTCACAGAATTACCTCCGGATATGCCTTCTGCTTCAATCTTTTTAATTTTTTCTTGGCTTTCTTTGACTTTATTTTCTATTTCTTTAGCTTTATCTAATATTTTATTAAAATCAGTCATCTGTTTTACTTTCATTATTTTCAACTTCAATTAATTCTGCATCTGGAAAATCTTTTATAATTTTCTCATGCACATCTGTTTTTTTTGCATCAGCAATTAATTGCATTTTAAGAAGATCTTTTTTTTCTTTGTGAGATAGATCGCCATCTTTTTTGGAAAGAGTAATTATCCATCTTTGATTAGTCCAACTAAATAATACAGATGAAAGATCTTTAATAAAATCTTTATCTAAATTATCATTAAAAGAAATTTCTATTCTTTGTTTCTCAAATTTTACAAGGTTTACATTTCTTTCAAGTTCATACTTTAATTTTATTTGTTTTTTTTCATTACATATATTTATTAATTCATTGAAATTTGTAATTTCAATTACCTCACCTTTTTTTTCGGGCTTTTCTTGATGTTTAACATTTTCTTCTTGATATATATTTTTTATTTGACTTACAGTTTTATTTTTAACATCAAAGACTTCTTCATTTTGTGATAGATTATTATCATTTTTATTTATTAAATTTATATCGTTATTTTCTTCTACAATTTTTCTTTCACTATTCTTATTTAGGTCTAATAAATGTATAAGTCTAATTAAAAACATTTCTACTGATAAATTTTGATTTAAAACAATATTAAGTTCATCAAGCACTTTAAGACTAAATTGCCAAAAAATTAACAAATGCTTTGGCTGCACTTCTTCTGACAACTTTTTTATCTGCTTGAATTCTTTATCATTTAAAGAAAAATTTGTTCCTTCCAAATTTAAATATTTAATATTTTTAAAATAATAAAGTAGCTCTAAAAAATCATTTAAAAATACTTTAGGCTCAACACCTTGATCATAAATAGATCTATATATTTTAATTACCTCCTTCTCATTTCCTTCAAAAAGATATTTAAATAATTCTATTAAATAACTTTTTTCTATATAACCAAATACTTTATGAGCATCGTTTAAATTGAATTCTTCTAGGTTGGTCTGACTTAATATTGATCTATCTAGTAAGGAAAGTGCATCTCTAACAGATCCTTCTGATATTTTAACAATAAGTTTAAGTGCATCATCATTAATATTTGCATTTTCTTTTTTCATAATTTTTTTAATATATTCAAATAGCTCATCTGACTTGATTCTGGGTAAATCAAATCTTTGGCATCGAGAAATTATGGTTACAGGAATTTTTTTTATTTCTGTAGTTGCAAATATAAATTTTAAGTAATCAGGTGGCTCTTCAAGAGTTTTTAAAAGTGCATTAAAAGCTTGTTTACTTAACATGTGCACTTCATCGATAATGAAGATTTTAAATTTTGAAGAAGTTGGCCCATATTTAGAAAATTCTATTAGATCTCTAACATCATCCACGCCCGTTTTGCTAGCTGCATCCATTTCAAGTACATCTATATGATTTGAATTAGATATTGATTCACAATTACTACAAAACTTATCTTTACATACTTTTTCAAAACCATTTAAACAATTTAAAGATTTAGCAACAATTCTTGCAATTGTAGTTTTTCCTACTCCTCTAATCCCAGTAAATAAAAAAGCATTTGGTATTTTATTTAATTTAATTGAGTTTGAAATTGTTTTTGAAATTATATTTTGTCCAATTAAATCGTCAAAAACATTTGGCCTATATTTTAAAGCTAAAACTTTTGAATTTTTATTCATCGCTATTTAACTATTTAGGAGACTAGAACCTGGACAACTGTCTCTACGATTGCTTCCGTTAAGATCTGGTCGGGTTCAAGCAGCACCCACCTCTAGCCTCCAATACTTATTATATCAGTAATTTTTTCTAATCTACAAGAAAGTTAAGTAAATTATTTATACCTAAAACTATCAGATTTATATACACCAAGTATTTTAAGGTCTTCTGTGTGAAGACCAAGTTCTTCCAATGAGTTTTTTACTTTAACATCCTCAATGTGGCCATCTACATCACATAAAAAAAAGTAAGAAGAAAAAGAATTTTTTTCTGGAAAACTTTGTAATTTAGTTAAATTACAACCGTTGATTGCTAGACCACCCAGTGCACTATACAAGGATGCAGGTTTTGATTTTAATTTAAATAACAAAGAAGTTACATACTTTTCATCTTTAAATTCAGGTTGAGAAATTTCTTTTTGCATAATTAAAAATCTTGTTACATTTTCTAAATCGTCCTGGATATTTGGCTCAATAATATCTAGATTATAAATTTCAGAACTTAGTTTAGAAGCTATAGCACCCTTTGTCTTGTCTCCTTTTTCAGAAATATATTGGGCAGAACCTGCAGTATCAGCTCTTACATTTTCATTATATTTATTTTTTTTTATAAAGTTTGATGATTGACTAAGTGCTTGAGCATGTGAATAAACATCTTTAATATCTTCTTTCTTCGCGCCAGGCAGTCCTAACAAATTATGTTTTATAGAATAAAAGTGTTCTGCAAAAATATTTAATCTGTATTTAAATATAAGATATTCTACTCCAATATTTCCTGTAGTTTTATTTGACTCTGGTATTATTGCTTTCACAGAACTATCATTGTTAGCTAATTCAAAACACTCATCAAAAGTCTTACATGATATAGTTTCACAATTGGCATAGTTTTCTTTAGCACAACTTTCGCTATAACTTCCTGGAACACCTTGATAAGCAATTTTCATAATTTGTACTTAACTTATATTCTATTAATTTTTTGATTCCAATAAATTCTTCACTAATTTGTAATCTTCAAAAGTATCAATGCCAATTGGTGATGAATTACCTAAAACTAAATTTACATCAATATTATTTTCTAAAGCTCGCAATTGCTCTAATCTATTAACTTTTTCATTTTCTGTTTGATCTAATGAAACAATTTTTTCTAAAATAGATACTTTATACAAATAAATTCCTACATGATGATAGATATTTTTATTATTTTGTATTTTCATTTTTCTTAAAAAGTTTTCAGCTTTTACAACTTTATTTTCTGTTAATTTTTCTTTTGATATAACCTTAACTATATTTTCGTCAGTATACTTATGAACTTCTGAAATTTTGCAAGCTAATGTGCCCATTTCCAAATTATTATTGATAATTTTGTTATTTAATTTAACTATATCTTTGCAGTCAATAACTGGTTCATCACCTTGTAAATTTAAAATATAATCAACATTTTTGATATTTAAATTTTTGTATGCTTCAAAAATTCTATCTGTTCCTGTTTTATGTTTGCTACTTGTAATAATAGCATTTCCACCGTTAATTTTAACATCATCTAAAATTTCTTTATCTTCAGTTGCTACATAAACTTCACCAATATTTGCTTCCAACGCTTTTTTATAAACATGAGAGATAATTGAAAGTCCATTAATTTTTAATAAAGGTTTACCGGGCAGCCTAGAAGCTGACATTCGAGAAGGTATTAATATTAAAGTTTTGGACATTTTTTAGCTAATAATCATAATTTATGCGTCTAAGGGCCGCAAATTGCAAACTTAAAAATAAAAGTATTTCAAAAATATTAATGTTATACGGCTATTAATTATATTATAAAGTTAAATTCTTATGGAAATTAATAAAATCTTTGCCGCAATAGTAATTACTCTTATTATTGTTGTTGGCATTGGTAAACTTTCCGACATAATATATAAAGTCGATAAACCTTCTGAAGTAGCGTATAAATTAGAAGCCACTGAAGATTCAAGCTTAGGAACAAAAACAGCTGAAAGTAGTGTAGATCTTACTGCGCTTTTAGCATTAGGTGACATTTCTCACGGTGAAACAACTTTTAAAAAGTGTAAGAGCTGCCATAGCATAAAAAAAGGTGGAAAAAATAATATTGGTCCTGCCTTATGGGGAATAATGGAAAGAAAAGCTGGTGGCTTGAATGATTATAAATATTCAAAAGCTTTAGTAGCTCATGGTAAAAAATGGAGTTTTGAAGAATTAAACGGCTTTCTTTTAAAACCTTCAACTTGGATCAAAGGCAATAAAATGGGATTTGGTGGACTTAAGAATGATAAAGATCGTGCTAGTGTAATTTTATACCTTAATCAGAATTCAGATAACCCTATTCCTCTACCTTAATTTATCAAAGCAATATAAAAGTATAGATTTTTGTACATAAACTCTATTTAGAGCTTGCTGCCAAACTTTAGATTTATTTCCATAGAAAACTTCATCTGATACTTCTTTTCCTCTAGGTAAACAATGTAAAAAACATGCTTTGGGAGCCAATTTCATAAGTTTAGAAGTGATTTTAAAATTTTTAAATTCCTTTTTTTTTTTTTGTTTATTTACTTTATCATTCATTGATATAACTTTATCTGTAAGCACTACATCAGAATTGATTATTGCTTTTTTTGGGTCGTTAAATATTTTTATATTTCCTTTATTATTTTTTGCCCATGTCATCAAATACTTATTTGGATTATATTTTTTAGGGCACCCAATTTTTAATTTGAATGAAAATTTAACTGACGCTTCAATCAAACTATTAAGGACATTATTTGAATCACCTATCCAACAAATATTTAATTTTGAAATGTTTTTTTTCTTTATTTCTTCAATAGTAAATACATCTGAAAGAATTTGAGTAGGGTGAGATGATGGACTTAATCCATTAATTATTGGAATACTAATATATTTTTTGAATTCTTTTAATTTTTCATCGCTATCAGTTCTAAGCATAAAAGCATTTCCGTAGGTTGATAAAATTCTAGCAGTATCTGGCAGTGACTCACCTTTAGCTAAGTGCAATTCATCAGTTCTTAAAGTTAATATTCCTCCTCCAAGTTGTCTGATTGCTAAATAAAAACTAAGTCTAGTTCTTGTGCTAGATTTTTCAAACATCTGAATAAGTAATTTTCCTTTTAATGGCTGATCTTTATCTACTTCTAAAACATTTAGTTTTTTTCTTTTTAATTTTCTTTTTTTTGCATCAAAAATTATTTTTCTTAATACAGGTGTAGATATATCTTTAATATTTATAAAATGTTTCATATAATTAATTAAATTCTTTGCATACTTTTCTTATAATTTTAATAGCAATATCTATCTCAGACTTCTTTACATTAAGAGGAGGCAATATTCTTATTACATTTTCAGCAGCTCTAATTGTAAGTAATTTGTTATATTCTAATCTTTTAATAAAATTTGTCTGATCTTTAAAAAGTTGTAGGCCTATTAATAATCCCATGCCTCTTACCTCTTTAATTAATTTGGGATAATCCATTTTAATTTTATTTAATTCACTATGAAAATATTTTGATATTTTTTGGACGTTTTTAAGAAAATTTTTTTTAAAAATTTGATCTAAAACAGCGTTACCTATACTCATGGCCAACGGATTACCTCCAAAAGTTGATCCGTGCGTGCCTGGAGTCATTCCAAAAGCAACTTTTTTATTCATTAAAACTGCACCAAGCGGGAAACCACCTCCAATTCCTTTAGCGATAGGCACTATATCTGGCTTAACTTTTGAATATTCAAAGGCAAAAAATTTTCCTGATCTACCAACTCCGCATTGAACTTCGTCTAATATTAATAAAATTTTTTTTTTATTACAAATCTTTCTTAATTCTCTTAAACACCAATCTGGAATAGTTTTAACTCCTCCTTCTCCTAAAACTGTTTCAACCATTATTGCAGCTGTTTTATTTGTTATTGCTTTTTTTAAAGACTTATGATCACCAAATTGAAAATGATCAAAGCCATCCACTTTAGGACCAAATCCTTCTGTCATTTTTTTTGAACCACTTGCAAATATTGTGGCTAATGTTCTTCCATGAAATGAATTTTTAATA
This sequence comes from uncultured Pelagibacteraceae bacterium, assembly GCA_902532195.1. Classification (GTDB taxonomy): domain Bacteria; phylum Pseudomonadota; class Alphaproteobacteria; order Pelagibacterales; family Pelagibacteraceae; genus Pelagibacter. Next base: position 31,748 of record CACAHE010000010.1, read on the forward strand.
CATAAAATTCTATTTTTTTTTGGTTTACCTATTGAATAAAAATATCTTCTTGCAATTTTTATTGATGCTTCTGTAGCCTCTACGCCGCTATTTTGAAACATTACATAATCTGCAAATGTTTTTTGAGTTAATCTTTTTGCTAATTTTTCTCCTTCAGGAATAATAAAAGCGTTAGATACATGCCAAACATTTTTAGACTGCTTATTTATTGCTCTAATTAAATTTGGATTAGCATGACCTAAAGAATTTACTGCAATCCCCTGAACAAAATCTAAATATTTTTTACCATCTGTAGAATATAAATAACTACCCTTGCCTCTCTTGAACGCAATTTTTCTTCTATTATAATTTTTTGCTAAAAACGACATTTTTATGATTTAATTTTATAACCTTTTTTATATAAATAATAAGCGATGAACCATAAAATTATACTAAGAATTAACAAATATATTAATCCAAATGTTATCGATCCGTCCATTTCTCCTATAAATGCATATCTAAAACCATCTATCATATGGAAAAAGGGATTATAGTTACTTAATAACTTTAAGATATTTGGAAGTCTGTCTATAGAATAAAATGTTCCACTTAAAAAAGATAAAGGTACAATAATAAAATTAGTCACTGTAGCCATATTATCAAATTTATCTGCCCAGAGACCTGCAATGACTCCTGCTGTACCCATTAAAAAAGAACTTAAAATTAAATAAATTATAAGTATTAGAAAATTATTAACTTTTATTTCAACTATAAAAGAGAACAAAATTATTGATATCACAGAAATAATTATACCTCTGGTAATTGAAGCTAAAATAATTGATATCGTAACCTCTCCAGATGAAAGAGGGGCGCCAATTAAATCTACAATATTGCCCATGACTTTTCCCATTAAAAATGAAGAGGATGAATGTGAGAATGCTTGTTGAATTATTTGCATAGCAATTAGCCCAGGCGCCAAAAATTCTATAAATGATACTCCTAAAACACTAGGTCTTTCATTGCCAATAGCTATTGATATAACAAGTAAGAAAAGTATAGCCGTTACAACTGGACCTACAATCGTTTGTCCAAAAACAGATAAAAATCTTAAAGTTTCTTTTTTATATAGACTATATAGTCCGATCCAATTTACTTTTTGAAATCTACGTACACCAATTTTGTATTTATTTTTTAGCTCAACCATAAGTACTAATTAAACCTTTTCTCAAAAATTGTTAATAAATCAAAAAAAAACCTTGTTTTATAATGCGTTATATGTGTATCTATATTTAGTTGAAAAAAGTTTAAATACAACTAAATGTAGTACATATGGGCTGGACAGAGGAAAAAGTTGATAAATTAAAGGAGCTTTGGGGCAAGGGAAACACTGCAAGCCAAATTGCAGAAATAATTGGTGGCATAACGAGAAATGCTGTTATTGGTAAAGCTCATAGACTCAATCTTTCGGCAAAAATTAAGCAAAGACAAACATCGTCTACACAAAATCAAACAAGAAATTCTCAGAGAAATATTCATGCTCGAGGTAGAAAAAGAAGATTTCAATCATTGTTATTAGATAAAAACTTTGAACCAGCTAAAAATTTAAATTTAGAGGAATTGACTGATCAGACTTGCAAGTACATGGAAGGTCACCCTAATGAAGAAAGCTCATCTTTTTGCGGAAGAAAAACTGTAGAAAAATTTTCATATTGCCCACTACACTTAATGATTATTTTTCAACCAAGGGGGAAAAAAGACGAGGTTTCCGACAAAGAGTTTGATGTTCCAAAATTCATAGAGAAAAAAATTAAATCAGCCTAATCGTTAATTATTTTATCCTTAGCTTTTTCAAATTGCTCTTTACTTATAGTCCCTTGCTCATGAAGTTTTTTTAATTTTTCTATCTCATT
>CACAHE010000011.1 GCA_902532195.1 uncultured Pelagibacteraceae bacterium
AATTATGGAAGCAACAGCATCAAATATACTTCAAATTATTATTTTAACAGGTTTATTATCAATTGTTTACGGATATTTTACGGGAAAAAATATTTTAAGCTCTAGTCCGGGCAGTTCAAAAATGCAAGAAATAGCATCTGCTATACAAATTGGAGCTAAAGCTTATTTAAATAGACAATACAAAACAATTGCAATTGTAGGAGTAGTTGTATTATTTATAATTAGTTATGCATTTAGTATTTTAGTTGGAATAGGTTATTTAATTGGTGCCACTCTATCAGGTATAGCAGGATATGTTGGTATGCTTGTATCTGTACAGGCAAATGTCAGAACAGCGGAAGCTTCTAAAAAAGGACTATCACAAGGTTTAGCAATTGCATTTAAATCTGGCGCAGTTACAGGTATGCTGGTTGCAGGTTTAGCGCTTTTAGCAATAGCAGTTTATTATTATTTACTATTATCTTTTGGTGTAGATGAAAGAGAAATTGTTAATGCTTTAGTTGCTTTAGGATTTGGAGCTTCACTAATTTCTATTTTTGCAAGACTTGGAGGAGGTATTTTTACTAAAGGTGCTGACGTAGGTGCAGACCTAGTAGGGAAAGTTGAAGCAGGTATTCCTGAAGACGATCCAAGAAATCCAGCAGTAATAGCAGATAACGTTGGTGATAATGTTGGAGATTGCGCAGGTATGGCTGCTGACCTATTTGAGACATATGCAGTAACAATAGTTGCTACTATGGTTCTATCATCAATTTTTTTTCATGGAGACCTTAATATGATGGTTTATCCATTATCAATTGGTGGTGCCTGTATATTGACTTCTATTATTGGAACATTTTTTGTAAAATTAGGAAAATCTAAAAATATTATGGCTGCTTTATACAAAGGTTTTGTAGTTACAGCAGTTACATCTTTATTAATTTTATATCCGATTACTGATTATGTTTTAGGTCTAGATAAAACTTATACAATTTCTGATAAATCATTCACAGGAATGAGTTTATACATTTGTGGCGTTATAGGTTTAGTTATAACTGGTTTATTAATATGGGTTACAGAATATTATACTGGAACTAATTATAGACCTGTCAAAAGTGTTGCTTCATCCTCAACAACAGGTCATGGAACTAATGTAATTCAGGGATTAGCAGTTTCAATGGAAGCTACAGCAATCCCAGCTTTAATTATTGTTGGTGGAATACTTTTAACAAATTATATAGCTGGACTATTTGGAATAGCAATTGCAGTAACAACAATGCTTGCATTAGCAGGAATGGTAGTTGCTCTTGATGCATATGGCCCTGTTACTGATAATGCTGGCGGAATTGCTGAGATGTCTAACTTGCCAAAAAATGTTAGAAAAACAACAGATGCATTAGATGCTGTTGGCAATACTACTAAAGCTGTTACTAAAGGATACGCTATTGGGTCAGCTGGTTTAGGTGCTTTAGTTTTATTTGCTGCATATACTGAAGATATTAAACATTTTTCAAAAGTTACTGGGTCAAAACTAGAGGGAATTGTTGTAACATTTGATTTATCTAATCCTTTTGTAGTTGTTGGATTATTAGTAGGAGGAATGCTCCCTTATTTGTTTGGCTCAATGGGTATGCAGGCAGTAGGTAGAGCAGGTGGTGCAGTTGTTGTTGAGGTAAGAAGACAATTTAAAAAAATTCCTGGGATTATGAAAAGAAAATCAAAACCAGATTATGGAAGATTGGTAGACTTATTAACTAAAGCTGCAATTAAAGAAATGATTGTTCCTTCTCTACTTCCAGTATTATCTCCTATAGTTTTATATTTATTTATTTTACCAATTGGAGGTCAAGTCGCCGCCTTATCTTCTGTTGGTGCAATGCTTTTAGGAGTTATTATTACAGGATTATTTGTTGCAATATCTATGACCGCAGGTGGTGGAGCATGGGATAATGCTAAAAAATATATTGAAGATGGTAATTTCGGAGGAAAAGGATCCGAAGCTCATAAAGCTGCAGTTACAGGTGATACAGTAGGAGACCCTTATAAAGATACTGCTGGTCCAGCGGTTAATCCAATGATTAAAATTACAAATATAGTTGCATTATTACTTCTAGCTGTAATAGCAGGATAAAATTATTTAGCTTTTCTACGTTTACCCAGAGGGTCGTTTACCCTTTGTATCATGCTAGATAGGAACGAATAAACAAAAGAATCTTTTGAATAGACACTCGATGTAACTTTATCAGTATATTCTAATTCATTCATTTGATTAATATCTAAAAAGTCTTTTTTAGCAAGCAATCCCATTTCATTAATTTCGAGAATTAATACGTTATTTTTTTCAAGTTTTTTTTTACCAAGCTGATAAATTTTAGATCCAGTTTTCTGTCTTTCTATATAAATCCATAAATCATTATCAAAACTACCTTTTGTTGAAGGCGGACCTAATAAACTCACTATATCATTTTTATTAGACTTATTGATTTCTAGCTTTTTTTGTTTTTCATTTAAGTAAGGAACACCGTGTGTTTTTTCCACTTTATTAATAGAGCAGTTTGAAATAAATAAAGTTATAAATATTATTATAAATTTTTTCATGAACAATAAATATATCAATATCTATAATAATTTAATGTGTTTAACTAGAAATAAAAAAATCTTTTTTGATTGTGATATTAAAGATAATTTTTCATCAAGATTAATACTATTTTTACTACATTTTGCCTTTTTTTTGACTAGTTACAAAGATGCAAATGATAAAAAATTATTACAAAATATATATGATTTTATTTTTAAACAAATAGATGCAAGTTTAAGAGAAAGTGGAGATGGTGATGTTTCAGTAAATAAAAAAATGAAAACTTATATCAATGTCTTTCATTCTATAATTCCACAGATTGAAAAATGGAATGACAAGAATATTGATAATAAGAACGATATATTGAAAAAATACCTGTTTTATAACAACAAGTTACCTATATTAGCTTCATATTTTGATAAATATTTAATATATTTAACAAATAAAAATTTGAATTTTTTTACAAAAAGTGTAAATAAACATAAATTTTAATTATGGCTGTACCAAAACGAAAAACTACTAAATCTAGATCTGGAAAAAGAAGATCTCATATATCTCATTCTATCAAAAATGTGATCGAAGATAAAAAATCAGGCGAATACAGACTCTCTCATCATCTAGATTTAAAAACTGGTTTCTATAAAGGAAGACAAGTACTAGATCCAAAGGATTAATTATATTTCAATGAAAGATAAAATTATAATTGCAGTTGATGCAATGGGAGGTGAAGGTGCACCAAAAAAAATAATTGATGGAATTATTTTACATTTAAAAAAAAATAATGATGTTTTTTATAAAATTTTTGGAAACAAAAATGAAATTTTAAATATTTTACCAAAAGATTTGATGAACAATTCATTGGAAATCATCCATACAGATGAAAAAGTTTTAGATAATGATTCAGCTTTAGAAGGTGCAAAAAAAAGTAAAAAAACTAGTATGTGGATGGCAGTTGAAAGTGTCAAAAATAAAGATTCAGATATTGTAATTTCAGCAGGAAATACTGGTGCATTATTTGTTATTTCAAAATTAAATCTTAAGATGATCGATAATATTGATAAACCAGCATTATCCGGTTTGTGGCCTAATAAATATGGAATGAATGTAGTTCTCGATCTTGGAGCCAATATTGAATGTAGCGAAAAGAATTTAATTGATTTTTGTATAATGGGTGCATCTCTTCACAAAGCACTCTTTCCAGACGAAAAATCTAAAGTTGCCTTATTGAACATTGGATCTGAAGATATAAAAGGGCATGAATTAATTAGATCTGCTTATCAAAAAATAAATAACATAAAAGATTATGATTTTGAATTTAGTGGATATATTGAAGGAAATAATATTATGAATGGTGATGTCAACGTCATTGTTACTGACGGTTTTACTGGAAACATAGCTTTAAAAACTGCAGAGGGAACAGCAAATTTTATCACTAAGGAAATTAAAAAAAATATGACTTCTGGTATAATAGGAAAGATTCTTACCATGTTAAATTATAAAAATTTAATGAGATTTAAAAAGAGATTAGATCCAAGATTATACAATGGTGCAATTTTTATTGGTTTAAATTCTCCAGTAATTAAGAGCCATGGATCGACAGACCATGTAGGCTTTGCCCATTCACTTGATGTTTGTAAAAAAATTGTAAAAGGTGATTTAATTAATAAAATTAAAAGCAATATAAATAAATGAGAATTAATTTAACAAAAAAAGATATAATTAACTCAGCATATTTACAGCTTGGTTTCCCAAAGAAGATTATCGATTTATTATATGAAGACCTAATTAATCTATTAATTGAAAATCTTAGAGAAAAAAATAAAGTTAAAATTAGCAAATTCGGAACTTTTACTATTAGATTAAAAAACAAAAGACTAGGAAGAAATCCTAAAACCAAAGAAGAAAAAATAATTTCAGAAAGAAAGGTTGTATTATTTAAACCATCAAAAGAATTTAAAGAATTTATAAATAAATCAGATGGAAAAAATTAACTCAGATTATAAAACTATTAGTGAAGTTGCTAAAATATTAAATCTTATTAATACTAAAACAGGTAAAATTAACACTCATACTTTAAGATTTTGGGAAAAACAGTTTAAACAAATAAGGCCCATTATACTTTCAGGCAGAAGAAGATACTATGATAATAAATCAATAGAGTTGCTTAAACAGATTAAGTACCTTTTAAAAGATAAAGGTATGACTATTAATGGTGTAAAAAAAATTTTAATTAATAAAAAAACATTTGAACTTGACGAAATTAGTGATAGCTCTATAAATATTAATAAAAATAATTTAAAATTTAAAATTAAAAAAATTTCTAAGTTATTAAAAGAAATTAAAAAGATTAAATAAAATGGCAAAAAAAACTCATGTAAAAGTAAGATTAGTTCCTGAAGCTAAACCTAATAGTTCATTTTTTTATTATGTAAAAAAACCTGCCGGAGGAGAAAAAGCTAAAGTCAAATTAAAAGCTAAAAAGTATAATCCAGCTACACGTAAACATGAATTATTTGTTGAAAAAAAACTACCACCTCATAGTAAATAATTATTTTATTTTAAAATTCCTTTTTTCATAGTCTATAAAAGCATAAATCATATTTTTCCAAATTCTTTTTGTAATTTTTGGATCTATTTTATTTTTTTTTGATTTTTTTCTTATTTCCCTAAGAATGAAATTTATTCTTTTTTTGTCTACAATTTGCTTTTTATAATCTTTTAGATTTAACACTTTATTGACTAATTCTAACCTTCTTTTAATTATTTTTAATAAAGAAAAATCTAATTTATCTAATTTTTTTCTTAATAGAAGCAATTGTTTTTTTTTATATGGCGACATTTATTTAATTGGATTTGTTTATAATTATTATATTTATTGTTTTATGTATATAGAAAAAAATTATCTAAATAAATATATTTGTATTTGGCTTGGTGCTATGTTTTGGATAATATCTTTAATGATAGTAGTCGGTGGATTAACCAGACTAACTGATTCTGGTTTATCAATTACACAGTGGGAATTATTTTCTGGAATTTTCCCTCCATTCAATGATGTTCAATGGCAAAGTTATTTTAATTTATATAAAGAAATCCCTGAATTTAAATTACAAAATTATTCTATGACAATTAATGAATTTAAAGTAATTTTTTGGTGGGAGTGGGCACATAGATTTCTTGGTAGATTGATTGGAATTTTCTTTTTACTTCCACTAATTTATTTTCAATATAAATTAGGTTTCAATAAGACAAAAAGTTTATTTTTAATTTTTATTCTTATCTGCTTTCAAGGTTTTATAGGATGGTACATGGTATCTAGTGGATTAATCGACAGAGTTGATGTAAGTCATTTTCGTCTTTCGGTTCATTTAATAGTTGCTTTTGTTATTTTATCTTTAATATATTGGAATTTTTTATCATACAAAATAGTAGCAAATTTTAAAAACCAATTTTCACAAAATTTAATTATCTTATTTATAATTTTGATTTTTTTACAAATATGCTTTGGTGCATTTGTTGCAGGCATGGATGCGGGTAAAATATATAATTCTTGGCCATTAATGGGCAATAATTATTTTCCTGACGATAACTCAATACATAATTTATTTAAAATTAATGCTTTTAATGATCCATCGCTAGTTCAATTTATTCATAGAAATTTAGCTTATGTAATTGTATTTTATTATTTATTTATTTTATACTTAGCTTTTAAAAAGCGTAAAACTGATTATTTTAAAATTTTAAAAGTAATAGGTTTAATTTTATTTATTCAAATCTTTTTAGGAATTTTAACTTTGCTATTTGGTGCTCACATAATACTTGCATCTTTGCACCAAATAGGTTCTATTTTTTTAGTAAGTTCAACTATTTATTTACTTTTCTATAATAAAAAAATTAACTAACTGCTTTCAAACTAGGTTTTCCAGAGGCTCCTAAAGCTTGCTCTAAGTCCGCTATAATATCATCCGGATGTTCAATACCTATAGATAATCTTACATATCCTGGAGTAACACCCGCAGATAGCAATTCCTCTTCAGTTAATTGACTATGTGTAGTAGTCGCTGGATGAATAGCTAAACTTCTTGCATCACCTATGTTAGCAACATGATAAAACATCTTTAAAGCTTCTATAAATTTTTTACCAGCTTCGACTCCACCTTTTAATTCAATACCAACAAGTGCTCCATTTCCACCTTTAAAGTATTTTTTTGACCTATCAGCTATTTCTCCTTCATGAAGGGTAGGATAAATTACTCTATCAACATTTTTATGTTTACTTAAATAATTAACAACTTTTTCAGCATTTGAGCAATGTTGTTTCATTCTAAGAGGTACAGTTTCTAATCCTTGAATTATGCCCCAAGCATTATCAGGTGCTAAAGGTGCACCTAAATCTCTCAACAAACAGACTCTTGCTCTTACAGCAAATGTTACATTTGCCCCTGTTAATTGTGGAACAACTTGTCCCCATATCGCACCACCATAACTAGCATCTGGTTCATTAAAGTTAGGTTGTCTCTTTGGATCAGCAGTCCAATCGAAATTTCCTCCATCTACTAAACAACCTCCAATAACAGTACCATGTCCACCGATAAATTTTGTTAATGAATGAACCACTACTGCTGCACCATGTTCTATGGGTTTACAAATAACTGGTGAAGCTGTGTTATCCATTATTAATGGAATATTATGTTTTCTTCCAATATCAGCCACTTCTTGAATTGGAAATACTCTAAGATATGGATTTGGTAAAGTTTCTGCATAAAAACATCTTGTTTTTTCATCAATTAACTTTTCAAAATTTTTTGGATCAGCAGGATCAGCATATCTACATTCAATCCCTAATTTTTTTAATGTATGAGTAAATAAATTTACTGTTCCACCATATAAATCTGTTGAGCTAATGAAATTATCGCCTGATGAACATATATTTACAATTGCAAATGTAGAAGCAGCTTGACCTGAACCAACACTTACACATGCCAAACCACTTTCTAAGGCAGCTACTCTTTTTTCAAGAACATCGTTTGTTGGATTCATAATTCTAGTATAAATATTTCCAAACTCTTTTAGGGCAAATAAATTTGCAGCATGTTCAGTACTATTAAATTGATATGAAGTAGTTCTATATAATGGAACAGCTACAGCAGTCGTAGCCGGATCGCTTCTATAATCTCCACCATGTAGAGCTATTGTTTCTGGATTTTTTAATTTAGTCATTTTTATCTCCTTTTTTAGTATTTTAGCATTATGCAAGGCAACAATACAGTTCTAATACCTACCGAAAATGTTAAGAAAAAACCTTTTTAGCTATTAATTTATTAGGTTTTTGGTGGATAATTAGTGGTAATAAATTTTTTTAATACAGCTAGAACTCTATCAGCTTCTTCTAGTAGCATCATATGCCCACAGTTATCAATAATATCTACTTTACTTCCATCTATTAGATCAGCTAATTTTTTTCCTTCTTTTACTGGACACATTTTATCATCAGTGGCTAGAATTGATAAAGTTGGTATTTTAATTTTTTTTGCAGCCTCGAAACCATTTTTATAATTATCACATGCTCTAAAATCTACGCCCAAAGTATCCTTTATAGTTCTTGATTTAGCTAACATTCCACCTGTATTGATATGATATAAACCGGGGACAGGGTGACCACCAAAATGACCTGCTGGTCCATGGGCCCAATCCATCATTAAATCTACTGCTTTTGGATCACTATTTTCTGCAAGAGATAATAATTCAGGATTCATAGGTATTGCGCCAGCTCCACCAATTAAACTTAAAGTTTTTATTTTGTCTTGGTATCTAGATGCACATTCAACAGTAACCAAACAGCCTTGCGAATGTCCTACTAAAGATGCTTCTTTATATCCAACAGCATCTATCACATTACTAATCCAATCAGCCATTTCTTCGATAGACTTTAAACTTTTACCCCCAGACAGTCCATGACCAGGTAAATCTAACGCTAAAACACTATAACCATGAAACGCAAAATATCTTGTCTGAAGAACCCAAGTCATATGAGTTAAACCACTTCCGTGAACAAAAATAATTAATGGTTTATTTTTATCGAAAGGACGACCGCCAGTAGAGGCATAAACCTCTTCATTATTTACCTTAAATTTCATTGATTAGAGACAAGTCTAGGCTTTCTTGCTGCTCTAAAACCAATTTCAAAATCGTTTTTTATATCATCTATATCTTCAATACCAACAGACAGTCTAATCATATCATGAGATAAACCTGCAAATTTCAATGTAGCTTCATCCATTTGGGAATGAGTTCCTGAAGCAGGATGAATTACCAATGTTCTAGTGTCACCTACATTTGCTAGGTGAGAAGCAAGTTTAACGTTATTAATAAATGCTACACCAGCATCTTTTCCACCTTTAATACCAAAAGCAATCATCGATCCACGTCCATTAGGTAATAGTTTTTTAGCTAATTCATGATCTGGATGATCAGGAACACTTGGATGAGATACCCAAGCAACACTTTCATGACCTAATAAATATTTAACCATTTCTTCAGCATTCGAACAATGTTTTTTCATTCTAACTGACAGAGTCTCTATGCCTTGTAGTACATTCCATGCATTTTGTGGACTTAAACATGGACCAAAATCTCTCATACCTTCAGCTCTAGCTTTCATTGTAAAGGCTGTAGGTCCGAACTCTTCAGCAAAAGATAATCCATGATATCCTTCATAAGGTTTAGTCATAGTAGGAAATTTATCATTTTGCATCCAATCAAATTTACCACCCTCAACTAATATACCAGCCATGGAAGATCCATGACCAGCCATCCATTTTGTTAAAGAATGAACAACAATATCTGCTCCATGTTCAATTGGTTTACAAAGATAGGGTGTTTGATATGTTGCATCTATAATTAGAGGAATACCGGCGTCATGTGCAATTTTAGCAACTTCAGGCATGTTCATTAATTCATTTCCAGGGTTTCCTACCAATTCTCCAAATATACATTTCGTATTTTTTTGAATTGCTTTTTTGAAACCTTCTGTATCTCTTGGTTTTACAAAAGTAGTTTTTATTCCAAATTTAGGCAGCGTTAATCTAAATAAGTTTACTGTTCCTCCATACAATTGAGATGATACAACTAAATGGTCACCAGATTCACATAGAGTCATTACTGTAAGAAATATAGCAGCCATACCAGAAGAAGTTGCTAAAGCAGCAGTACCACCCTCTAAAGAAGCAACCCTTTCTTCTAATACTCCTACAGTAGGATTTGATATTCTACTATAAATATGACCACCTCTTTCCAAATTAAATAATGCTGCAGCGTGATCAACATCATCAAATAAATATGAAGTAGTTTGATATATAGGAACTTGTCTTGAGCCGGCATTTTTATGAGGCTGATAACCAGCGTGTAAACTCAATGTATCAAATTTATATGTATGTGGATGTAAACCTTTTTTTTTGTCACTCATTATGATAACTCCCTTTTAAAGTTTGTAAATTGTCGTGTATTATTAGTTATAATCAATCAATTTTTTAGCATTTATATAATAAATTGACAATATAACTATTTATAGTATTAATCCCGCATTCATGACAAAATTTATTAAAAATAACGATATAAAAAGTCATTGGTATGAAATTGACGCTAAAAATGCAGTAGTTGGACGATTAGCGACTGTTATATCTAAAATTATAAGAGGAAAAAATAAAACTACTTACACACCTCACATGGACAATGGTGATTTTGTAGTAGTCAAAAATATAGAGCAAATAAAATTTACAGGAAAAAAATTTGAAAACAAAAAATATTATAAGCATACTGGGTACCCAGGTGGTATTAAAGAAATAACACCTTCTAAGTTACATCATAAAAAACCAGGCGAAGTTTTAAAATTAGCAGTTAAAAGAATGTTGCCAGGAGGACCTCTTGCAAAAAAACAATTAACAAAACTTAAAATTTACTCTGGCTCTAATCATCCTCATTTATCACAGAATCCAACTAAAATTGAGTTATCTAAACTCAATAATAAAAACATTATTAGAAATTAGTCATGGAAAATACTCAACAAAGCAAAATTGATTTTAAAGACAGCAAATACGCTACTGGAAAAAGAAAAACATCAATAGCTAAAGTCTGGCTTAAAAAAGGATCTGGCAATATTATTGTAAATGGAAAAAACTATGATGATTATTTTAAAAGATCAAATCATATAATGCAATTACTAAGACCATTTGAAATAATAAATCAACCTACAAATTATGATGTTAAATGTAATGTAAAAGGTGGGGGATTAACAGGGCAAGTTGGTGCAATGGTACATGGTATTTCAAAAGCTTTATTACAATTTGATGCTCAACTAAAACCAACGCTTAAAAAAGAGAAATTAACCACGAGAGACTCTAGATCCGTTGAAAGAAAGAAATACGGTCATAGAAAAGCTCGTAGAAGTTTTCAATTTTCTAAAAGGTAATTTCTTTTTAATTTTTCAATTGATATATTAAATTATGAGAAAGGTTAATGCTTTAATAGCTGGGTCAACTGGATATATAGGTTTGCAATTAGTTAAATTGCTACTTAAGCATAAAAATGTGAACATTAAATTTTTATGTGGAAATACATCTAGTGGAAAAAAATTATCATTTTATGATAAAACTTTAAAAAATAAGAAGTTACCCAAAATAATTAAATTTGATAAAAATTTATTAAAAAAAGTTGATGTAATTTTTACAGCATTGCCCAATGGCCAAGCTCAAATTATTTCAAAAAAATTATTAAATAACAATATATTATTTGATTTATCTGCAGACTTTAGACTTTTAAAATCAACTGATTATTTAAAATGGTATAAATTTAGTCATAAAGCAAAAAAAAATATTAAAAAATCAATCTATGCGCTACCAGAAATAAAAAAAAGTAAAATAAAAAACTACAAAATAATTTCATGTCCTGGTTGTTATCCTACATCTATTTTATTACCAATTATTCCATTAATTAAAAAAAAATTAATAGAAACAAAAAATATAGTTATTGATTCAAAGTCAGGTTATTCTGGTGGAGGTAGGGGTATACACAAAAAATATGCAAAGCAAAATCTTTATGAATCATTGAGCGCTTATGGCATGGGTTTCCATAGGCATAATTCTGAAATTCAACAAGAATTAAATATTTGTTCAAATAAAAAAATTAATTTTATTTTTACTCCTCATTTGTCACCAATGTTTAGAGGTATTTTAAGCACAATATATGTAGATATAAAAAAAAATGTTAGTCTAAAAAAGATTCAAAAAGCTTTAAAGAATTTTTATAAAAATGAAAAATTTGTAAATATAAAAAAAATTAATTACCAGGTAAGCACAAATCATGTAATAAATAGTAATTATTGCAATATTTCTGTATGTAAAACAAAATATAATAATAAATTAATTATTTTATCAGCTATTGATAATTTGATAAAAGGAGGGGCGGGACAAGCAGTTCAAAATCTTAATATTTTTTTTGATTTTAAAAAAACAAATGGACTTTTATGAAGAAATATTTTTTTTTACTAATTTTGATACTATCATGTTCGACACCTAACCAAAATAAAAATAATATGGTTGAAGATATTAATATAAATAAAAATCTGTCATTTGATGAATTTAAAAATGAAATTATAAATTATGTAAAAGAAAGTGGATATCCAGATATTAATTAAATGTTATGAAAAATAAAATAAATATTGCAGTAGTTGGCTTAGGTCAAATAGGTAATTACTTAATGAATGAACTAATATCTAAAAAAAAAGACATAGAGTTAAAAACTGGAAAAAAAATTAATTTGGTCGCTGTATCAGCAAAAAATCCTAATAAGAAAAGAAAATTTAAAATTAATAGAAAAATTTTTTTTAGAAATCCATTAAACATAATAAAAACAAAAAAAATTGATATATTATTTGAAGCTATAGGTAAATCTGATGGAATATCAAAAAAAATAGTTGTCAATTCACTAAAAAATAAAATTCATGTAATTACACCTAATAAAGCTTTGATATCAAAACATGGAGATTATTTATCTAAATTAGCTGAAATAAATAAAGTTAATCTTGAATTTGAAGCTTCTGTTGCTGGAGGTATACCTATATTAAAAACTATTAAAGAAAGTCTTGCAACAAATAAAATTCATAAAATTTTAGGAATATTAAACGGTACTACTAATTATATTTTAACAGAAATGGAAAAAACTAAAAAAAGTTTTTCTGATGTTTTAAAAAAAGCTCAAGCTTTAGGTTATGCTGAACCAGGAAAACCAACACTTGATTTAAATGGGTATGATGCTTTTGCGAAAATTCGCATATTATCAGCACTCGCATTTAATAATAAAATTTCTAAGTATAAATGTTTAATGGAAGGTATAGAAAATATAGATTCTAAAGATATAGAGATTACAAACCAACTAAATTACAGAATTAAACTTTTGGGTATAACAGAATTAATTAATAATAAATTATTTGAGAGAGTTCACCCATGTTTAGTAAAAAAAGATACTTATATTGGCAATGTAAATGGTGTTATGAATGCTGTTATAACACACGGCTCACCAGTGGGTGAAAGCATACTCCAAGGAGAAGGTGCGGGGGCTGGGCCAACATCATCTGCTTTAATGTCTGATTTATTATCTATATTAAGAGGCAACATCAAATATTCTTTTGGTATTCCTGATTTTAAAAGAAAAAAAATAAATGCATATAATTCTAATAATTATTTGAATTCTATGTATTTAAGAATTGAAGTTAAAGATAAACCAGGAGTTTTATCGCAAATTACTAATATACTTGCAAAAAGAAATATTTCTGTTGAGCGACTTATTCAAATACCTGATCACAAAAAAAAGACAGCTTCAATTGTAATCATTACTCACAAATCTAAGGAAATTGATGTTCAAAGTTGTTTAAAAAATTTTAGATTAAATAAAAATATATTAAAAAGACCAACTCTAATTAGACTACTTTAAAAATGGACATATATATCAAGCTTTTTGAGGTATTGTTTCCTGTCTTTTTTATCGTTGGAATAGGTTATTTATTAGGAAAAAAAAATAGAGATTTAGATACTACGTTCATAACAAATTATTCAGCTAATTTTGGCGCTCCTGCATTATTTATTTTTGCAATTACATCGTCAGGTGTAAAATTTGATATATTTTCTGAGTATTTTATATATGCAATAATTGCTCTTTCATCTTTTGCGGTGGTTGGAATTATTTTTTTGGTGTTGATGAAAAAAGATTATATTAGAGAACTTCCTCCCTTTTTTTTACCTAATACTGGAAATATGGGTATTCCGATTTGTCTTTTTGCATATGGTTCACTTGGAATGGGTGTTGCTGCAGCTATATCATCTTTAGTAGTTTTATTACATTTTACTGTAAATATATTTTTAGCCAGTAAAAAATTTGATATTAATATTATTTTAAAAAGTCCTTCATCTTATGCGGTAATTGTAGCCGTTGCATTTTTGTATTTTGACTTGGAAATGCCTACATTTGTTTTAAATACTGTAATGCTCTTAGGATATGCAATGATTGTACTAATATTAATGTCTTTAGGTATATCACTAACTCAATTAAAAGTTTTTTCTTTTCGAAATGCTTTAATTTCATCATTCGGCAGAGTAATTATTGGTCCTATTATAGGAATTATTTTAATAAAAATATTTAGTTTATCTGGTTATGCTGCTGGAGTTTTGCTTATACAATCATCAATGCCAAGCGCAATTTTAACTTATTTGATTGCTTCTATGTATTCTCCAAAAGAAATTGTTGATAATATATCAAGTATGATTGTAGTATCTACTTTAATGTCTTTGATAACAGTTCCAATAATTGTTTTTATATCTTTAAAATATTTTTCTTAATGAAAGCTATTATTCTAAATTTATCCGCATGGGTAATGCTACCAATAATGGATGGTTTTGCTAAGTACTTAAGCACATCAATTCCAGTTTTGCAAATAACCTGGTCTAGATATTTTTTTACAGTTGTTTTTGTTCTACCAATAATGATTTTTTTTTTTAGAAAAAATTTAATTTGGACAGAACAACCCAAACTTCAATTAATCAGAGGTCTACTATTGTTTTGTGCGAATATTTTATTTTTTTATTCAATTTCTATAATATCTTTATCAAAAGCTTTAACATTAGCATTTATAGCTCCACTTATCGTAACTGCCTTATCTCCAATTTTATTAGGTGAAAAAGTTGGGCTTAGAAGATGGGTTGCTGTTATAATAGGTTTTATCGGATCTTTAATTGTTATTAGACCAGGTTTTGTTGAAATAAATTTGGCTAGTATAGCCGCTTTAGGCACAGGCATGTTGTATGGGTTTTATTTAATTGTTACTAGAAAACTTCATAATTCAGATAATCCTCTTTTAACTCTTTTATTAACAGGGATAGTGGGCGGTGTTATTGGTTCAATAATAATGCCTTTTGTTTGGGTTGAACCAACAGTTTCAGAGTGGTTAATGATGTCTGCTATAGGTTTTTTTGCTTCTATAGGGCATTTATTGTTAATTCTTTCTTTAATGTATGCTGATGCCTCTAAATTATCTCCATTTGGTTATTTTGAAATTGTCCCAAATATAATAATTGGTTATGTTTTCTTTGATAATTTTCCTAGTCTTTGGCATTTTATTGGCTTATCTATTATTATTAGTTCTGGCATTTACATCTTTAGAAGAGAGCTTCAGAATAAACCAATTTAGTATAGTAAACATTGTTTATATATATCTTTATGTTATACTTTAACTATATATGTTATATCATTGTAATTTATAATTTATTTTACTTAGTTAAAGTATATTATTATTAATTAGAAAAACATAATAAAAAGCTTATAAATATAAATATAATGTTATAAAAAAAGGTCAAATATCAAAAAAACCTTTAAAATAAGGGTTTTTTGAAATAAGCTACAACAGATAAAACTATATTTAGACTGAAAATATCTAAAAAAACTACATAAAAATATTTTTAATATTACTAGTTTCCAAAGCTTTGCATAAACAGAATATAGCGATTAAACGGCCATAGAAGGGGTCTATTTAACGATATATTGATATATAGTACAACTAAAGGGGGAAGTTAAAAATAATTAATTAAAAAATTAATATGAGGAAAAAAACGTTGATATTGCAGTATTTTAGAACGAAAAACCTTCTTTTTTAAGCAATCTTTTTTTAGCTCTTATACCGCCAGGTCCAGAAAAACCACCAATCTGACCATCTGATCTAATAACTCTATGGCATGGTATTATAGGAAAATAAGGGTTTTTAGCACATGCATTAGCTACTGCACGAGCTGATTTGGGTCTATTTATGCCATTTGCGACTTGTTTATAGCTTTTAACACTGCCTTTTTGGATAGTTTTAAGGTATTTCCATACTTTAATTTGAAATATAGTGCCTTTAAGGATCATATAATGATAAAAAAAACCCTGTTTCCTTGCACTTTTTACGGTGCAAAGAACAGTAGTTTTGGCACGTCGTTGTATGCGCTACCGCCATGCCTTCCGCTTTACGATTTTAGCGCTACTCCGTAAAGCTTTCTGCCCCCTGGGCTTGAACCTCTCGGTTTTTCCCCAATCGGCCAGTTAAGGGTTGCCCCTTAATTCATTTATACGTTATCATATCAATATATTAAATTTAATCACTTTTTTGTTGAATTTATTGATTTTTTAACAGGGTTGAATAGTGGGGATAACTTAATTTATTTCATTAGTAAATAAAGCAAAACAAATATACTTATTAAAAAAACTCCAAAAATTAACAATAATAGTCTATTTTTGGTTTTTTCTGTAAGCCTAGATAATAAATACATTGTCAAAAATATTATTAAGGGTACCGCTAAACCTATTATTAAATATTTTGGCATTTTATTAATATCCTAATGATTGAATATCATTACTGTTTTCTCCGCACGAATATATCATTATTGCTGTCAAAACTATTATCAATGTGGCTTTATATATTTTATTTTTTTTCATTATTATCTTTTAACTTATTTGCTTGACATTCAATATGTGTTATATTATTACTAATGATAATTAATTGTTATCAATAGTAATTGTATGAATGAACTAATTACAGATCTAAAATTACTCCATGAGGAAACTTTAAATAACCTCAGAAGCTCTAAAGCTAACAATACATTAAGGGCTTATAAATCAGATTTTAAAGATTTTGGAGCATTTTGTGCAAAACACGGCTTTAAATCATTGCCAACAGAACCTAAAATTGTCTCTCTGTATCTTACGCATTTGTCAAAAAATTCAAAAATAAGCACTTTAAGAAGAAGATTAGTATCCATAAGTATGGTTCATAAGCTTAAGGGCCATTATTTAGATACAAAGCATCCAATAATTATTGAAAATTTAATGGGTATAAAAAGGGTCAAAGGTAGCATTCAGAAAGGAAAAAAACCTATATTAATCAATCATTTAAAATCTATTATTAATGTAATTAATGAACAAGAAATAGATGAAATTAAAAAAAGCAGAGATAAGACAATTCTACTAATTGGATTTGGTGGTGGTTTTAGACGTACAGAACTAATATCAATTGATCATGAAGATCTTGAATTTGTACCTGAGGGTGTAAAAATTACTATTAAAAGGTCTAAAACTGACCAATTTGGCGAAGGAATGATAAAGGGACTACCCTACTTTACAAACGAAGAATATTGCCCAGTAAATAACTTAAAAAAATGGTTAGCATTATCAGATATTAAATCAGGGCCAATATTTAGACGTTTTTCAAAAGGTTCCGTATTAACAAATAAGAGATTAACAGATCAATCTGTAGTCTTAATAATAAAGGATTACTTAAATTTAGCAGGCATAGAAAATAAAAATTACTCAGGACACAGTCTAAGATCAGGTTTTGCAACGGTAGCAGCAGAATCGGGAGCAGATGAACGAAGTATAATGGCTATGACTGGTCACAAAACAACTCAAATGGTTAGAAGATATATTAGAGAAGCAAATATATTTAAAAATAATGCATTAAGTAAAATTAAAATATGATCAAAGACATTGAATATATATTTAAAAAAATATTTTTAAGTGAAAAATTTTTATTAAAAAAAAGATTAAAAAGAGCAATACAAAATAATTATGAAAAAGAATTGTCTATAGTTGATCACTTTAAAGACAAGTCAAAAGAAGCTATAGATGTAGGTGTATATAGAGGAGTATATTCATATAAACTAGCTAAAGAATTTAACAAAATACATTCATTTGAACCTAACCCACTTCTTTATCCATATTTAAAAAAATATTTAACTCAAATTATTCCAAATATGACTTTGTATAATTACGCATTGTCTAATAAAAATGAGATAGCAAATTTAAAAATTCCAAGAAGAGGTAAATCTATTTTTAAAAATAACATTGAAGAAATTTATAAACTTGGTTGTGCAACGATTCATGAAAACAACAACTTTGAAAAATATAATAATTATGAAGTACAATGTAAAAAATTAGATGATGTTATAAATGATAAGGAAATATCTTTTATCAAAATAGACGTTGAGGGACATGAGTTAAACGTGATAGAGGGAGCAATTAATATTATTAATAAATATAAACCTACCCTTCTAGTTGAAATAGAAGAAAAACATACAAAAAAACCAGTTTTAAATACAATAAACAAAATTATGAAATACGGATATAAAGTGTATTTTCTAGAGAACGATCAAATAAAAGAGATAAAAGAAGATAATTTTCCAAATGAAGAAAGAAATTTTATATTTATAAAAATTTAATTTTTATTAATACTATCGCCAATTCTTATTATTTTACAATCTTTAACATTATAAATAAATCTAAATGGATCTATAATAATTGAGTCTTTTGGAAATTTAAAATTTACAAAATCAGCATGCTTAGTACCTATAAAAAAGGTATGTTTTTTTTGATTATTATACCAGTTAAATTTTTTTGATATTTCACTAAAATCTTCGTCTACAAAAGGGTCCCATGAATAAACTTTATACCCTTTTTCTTTTAAAATATTTTCTAATAATAAAGATGGACTACCTAGCATCAAATTAGTTTCTGGTTTAAATGTCTTTCCCAGTATATTTATTTGTCTATTTTCTGAATTTTTTATAACTAAATCTGCCAACCATTCAGATTGTTTCTCTCTTTGCATCATTATCCCTTCAAACCAGTCATAGGATAAACCTAATTTTTGAGATAAGTGGCTTAAAGCAATATTGTCTCTAGGATGACAACCTCCCCCATCTCCCATGCCTCCTGACATATAAGCATCAGAAATTAATCTCCTATTAGCCATTTTTAACGCATTTGTAACATCATCAACGTTAGTATTGGGTAAATGATGACAGGCTTCCATAATTGTATTTACGAATGAAATTTTAGTTGAAATCATAGTGTTATATGAAACCTTAATTAATTCAGCGTTTTCAATAGTAGTTTTATAAAAAGGTGAGTCGCAAATAGTTTTATAAAAATTTTGAGCCTTTTCAGAAGCTTTTTCATTATCCACGCCAAATAAAATAAACTCTGGATATAAAAAATCTCTTATTGTTGATCCCATAGCAATAAAGAAAGGATTATAGCAAAGCTTGGTATGACTGCCTAACAACGGTTTAATTTCATTTCTAATTGTTCCAGGCAAAACTGTAGAAATTATAATTACAACTTTATCTTCTTTGTTTTTTTCAATTGCCGCTGATAAATCTTTTAAACCAGATTTTAGAAAAGAATAATCAAAATCTATTCTTTTTTTTGGAATTTTTGTAATCCCTTCATATAAAGGATCATGTGGTGTTTGAATTGGAACAAAAATAATTTCTGAACTTTTAACTAATTCATCAATACTTAAGATTTTTAATTTTGTTTTTGGTAAATATGTATCTACCCACTCTTCTCTATATCTAATTTTTTTGTTCTTAATATCATCAATTGTTTGTTGTGAAATATCATAACCAAAAACTTCATGTCCTTTAGATTCAACTGCTAAACTTACAGGCAATCCTAATTTTCCCAATCCTAAAAAACCTACTTTCATATTAATTTAATAGCATCTTTTTTTCTGTTCTCTTCAGTATCTTTCCAAATTAAAAAATCTTTTTCTGGTATGCCGTCCTTCTTATTCTTTAAAAATGTATTGTCAACTTCATTTTGATAAGTGTCAGCTGATAATTGATTTACTTCAATTTTATTAGAAACTAAAAATTTTTTACTTTTAAAACTTAAATCACATATCCATGTATCTAAATACCAAAAATTAAAAAATTCGCTTCCAACATAACCTAATTTTTTATACCAAGTTCTATTCAGTATAGGAAAATCACAATGAAGATAATTATATTTTTTACCTGAATTGATCCATAAACAATATGGTTGATTTTTGCTTATTTTTGAAAATTCTAAATCAATTAATTTATCCCAATTTTTTGATATAAACACCATGTCATCATTTGCAGGAAACAAAATTTCTCCTACAGCATTTGATGCTAGAAAATTATTTCTAATTGCATGAGTTTTTAAATTTTTGATAATTAATTTTATATCCAAATCTTTAAAAAAATAATCTAAAATTTTTTTATAATCATCAATTTCTTTGTCGTCTTCATCTAATAAAAGTAAAATTTCTATTCTTTCTGGATTATAACAATTTTTTTTTAAGCTAGTTAACATTCTTTCGAACTTTTTAGATCTTTCTCTGCTTGGTAATAATAATGAAATTTTATTAGTATAAACTTCTTTTCTAGACATATTAAACTTAATAGTTAAAAAATGGTATTTGAAAAACGTATATACGAACCAGTAAACTCTTTTAAAACCTTTTTTTAAATCTTTAAAAATACTTTGTAATATTGATCTATTAACTTTTTTCATATTTTTTTGTAAATATCTTCTGCAATAATCTTCCAATTTTTTTTATTTCTCATCGATAACAAATTATTTCTTATTTCATTCCAAATGTTTATATCTGAAAATAATTCTAGTGTGTAATTTGAAAATTCATTCTCATCTTTTGCAATAAATCCTGTTTTATTATGTATTATTCTTTCACTTAATGATCCTATGCCTAAAGTTACAGTTGGTATACATAGTTCTCTAGCCTCTTCTGCTGCTATACAAAACAACTCGGCTTTATGACCTGGTACAAGAAAAACCTTTGATGTAATTAAATCATTTATTAACTCTTTTTGAGTTCCAAAATTTCTATTATAAATATTAAACTTTGTGTTATCTTTATTGTTTGGCGTGACGTACAATTTTAATTTATTGTTCTTTTGAAAAATATAATTAATCCATATTGATATTAGTAAATCTAAGTTTCTATCTACATATGATGTAAATATAGCCTTATATGGGTCAACATTCTGTAATTTTGTGTTTATAAAAATATTATCGACAGACCAGCTTATTATATCTGATCCAAACATTCTTAGTAAATATGATCTTTTTTTTTTGTGATAATTTCCCAAAAGAAATATTTTAGGTCGATATTTTAAATATGCTATTAGTTGTTTTTTTCTAATAAATTTTTCTATAGATTGGATACTATGAGAAATCGCAATTTTTTTATGAGATTTAATTTTATCAAAATTGTTTAAGTCATTGTTTGTGATAGCTACATCAAAATTTATATTTTCATTGTAATAGTTAATATTGATCCATCTAATATTTCGATATGTTTTATTAGTTTCAATATTGTTTAATACAGTGATTTTATGGCCTAATTTTTCAAATTCTAAAGCTAAATTTATTAAAGATTTTTCAGCACCTCTAATTGTATTACTTTCAAGATGTGTTTGATCATATGATATAGGGTTATTATCTAAAAAACAAATATTCATATAAATTTTGAAATTTTTTTAACGGCTTTATCAATATTACTATTTAAAAAAACAAATGTTATTTTCATATTAGAATACCATTCAGAAAAACTAAATTTTTGGTGATGGTATTCGTCAATATTGTTAATTTTAAAACCGAATAAATTAACTGATTTTTTATTAAATAAATAAGCAATTTGTGTAACTAATCCATGGGGGCATATTACTTTATCAGCCATTTTTATTAACAAACATAAATTTTCAGGATCAACTTTTCTTAAATAAATAACATTAGTATTTTTATTTAAAAAAGAATTTTGATTCTGAAAGTCAATTGTAGTGTAATTTTTGATAAAATATGAGTCATAATAATTATTTTCAATATCAGAAGAAAAAATAACAAATTTATATTTATCGGCTATCATTTGAGTTATTTTTTCAAACTCATTAGTAGACCATTTTAATTGATCAAAAAAACTCTTTTTAAATTGAAAAAAAGCAAAATTATTAGGCAATTTTTTAGCTATATTATTATTTATTTTATTTAATTTAAGATCATGATAATCAAAATCTTCTTTTGCATCGATCAAAGATAGTTGATTTTGTATTATATTCTTTTTGTTTAATTTAGTTCTATAAGCTATAGAATATTTATACAAATATTTTCTAAGAAATTGAATTGGCCTATCTCGTTTTTTTCCATTTATTGTAATAGCAAAAAATTTTGTTTTTCTAAAAATTAATGGCATATAATAATAAAAATTTTTTGGAGTAAGAATGTATACTTCCTCATATTTATTTTTTATTAAATCAAAAAATATTTTAAATTTATCAAAAAAACTAAGATTAAAGTTAATTTTTTTAATTTTTAAATCACCTAACAAGAATCTAAAATCATAATTGACATTTGATAAATATATAGAAATATTGCCGTTATTTTTAATTAACTTGTAGATTAATCTAACTGAGCTTACTAAATCACCACCTCTATCATTTTTAAAAATTAATATTTTTTTTGACATTTTGTAAATATATAAAAAATAATGTTATATAAAAAATTTAATTACAGTAATGAAAAATCTTTCCCAAATGACTTTTGAACAATATAATTAGATATCCTTTTTTCATTAAATAATTTAAAATATTTATTTTTACCATTTCGTGCTATTTTTTTTCTAACCTCATCTTTATTTTTATAAAAAATAATTTTATCTGCTAGGTCATTTATATTATTGTAAAAAATTAATTCATTTGAATTAAAAATATCATTTAATAATGTTTTTTTATCGATAAAAGTTAATAGGCCGTTTCCCATTAAAGATGCAATACGATTGCTAGAATAATATTTTGTTGGTATTCCTCTGCTAAGATTTAAACCCATTTTTGAATTTATTAATGCTTTGTAAAAATTTGTCCCCCAAATAGGTTCTTTATTTTCAAAACCATAAAAATCATAACTTATACCATTAATTTTATTTATTAGTGAATTTAAGAAATGTATTCTTGGATCATTATTTCCGGTTTTCAATGTTGCTCTATTTACACCGTGGCTTAATGCATAAAATAAATCATTTCTTGGAGTTAAGTTAAATACATCGTAACATTCAATATTTTTATCTACAGGTACAAATAAAAAATGCACATTTTTCAATCCATTTGATTGTTTTTTAAATACCTTGGGATCGGTGGTAATAAATGTGTGATCCACATAGTCCTTATAATATGAAATTTTATTTAAATTTTTTTTAGCAACCTCTAGACCAGGCATAATAGGATCTTCATTCCATTGAGTTATTGTTAAATTTTTACTCAAATTTTTTATTTGATCAAAAGTTTCTAAAGAAATGTTATTTGTATGGCCAAAGAAAATAAAATTTGGATTATAATTTTTAAATGTTTCAATTAAATAACTTTGAAACTTATTATAAACTCCTAAAAAACTCAGCTGTCTATTTTGCTTTATAAAGTCGCGATCACTAATTTCTAACACGTCATGTCCATTTCTAATGAATCCATTTGTAAATTTTTTTCCTAGAGAAATATTATAAAGTCTATGGTTTAGTTTTTGACCAACATTATAAATATTTAATATTCTTATTTTATTTTTATTGTAATTAATTTTAAATAAATCTACCAATTGTTTTCTTATATTATCAATATATATAGTCGTATTTTTAGTAATATGTTTTACATTTTTCAAACCTTCAATTTGTAATTTTTTTCTAACACTCTTATTCAATATTAATTTTTTAATCTCTTTATATAATTCATCTGGAGTTAGTTTATTTAGAGTAACACAATGATCTGTTGTTTCAGATAAACCACCTCTACCGGAAATAATCGTTGCACAACCTCTTGATGACGCTTCTAGTGATGTTCTACCAAAAGGTTCCTCCCAACGGGAAGGTACTACTGCAATTTCTGATTTTTTTAGAAATTTTAAAACGTCGGCTTGTTTTAAGTATCCTAGCTCGAAATGTCTATCATGGTTTATTATAGGTTTGTTTCTTTTTTCATCACCTATTGAATATGCTTTCCAATTTTTGAATTCATTTAATATTTTAATAACAGCATCTCTATAAATATCATAACCTTTAGATGGATTTAATTTACCAACAAAAACTATATTATTATTTTTTTTTGATAATCTTTTTTCTTTATCAATACTGTGGTAAATTACATCAGTATCTATAATTAATTTTTGATCAATTCCTTCAAAAAATCTTTTTTGTACCCATTTGCTTATAAATATAATTTTGTTAGCATTTTTTAATAAAAATAATCTTTCTTTGACAGTTTTAGAACCTTTCATTGACAAAGGATCATTATGAAAATGGATAATAAATTTTGAGTCTATCTGTTTTTTTAAATAAATAAATACTAAAGGTCGATTATGTATTTCTACAATATCATATTTGTTTTTAATTTTTTTAATTAAGCTATTACAATATTGTATTGTAGCACTAGAAAATTTTGAATTATTTTTTAAATTAACATTTATATAATTTTTTGTTAAATAATCTTTAGTTAAAGTGCTACCAAAAATATAATTGTTTTTTTTATATTTTGAATATTTAAAAAAATCTCTGACCCAAAGTGCGGCAGCACCAGCATTCGTATAAGTATAGTTTTCTTTGTAAGGTAATATAGTAGCTATTTTTATCATTTATTTTATATAACTTGTTTTAATATAAATAATCGTTTTTTTCTATTTTTTTTAATATTATATTCATATTTCATAGCATTTGATTTACTTGTAAATTTTTTTGTGAACACAATTTTCCATTTATTCCCTTTAGTAGTTCTGGCTCCTTTATTTGTATTGTGTTTCAATAATCTTTTTTTTAAATTATTAGTGTACCCTACATAAGTTTTAGATTTTTTACATGTAAGACATTTTAAAATGTATACATAGAAGTTCATTATAAAAGTTTTAGTACAATTTTGTGGCGGTCCCTAGGGGAATCGAACCCCTCTTTCGAGGATGAAAACCACGTGTCCTAACCGATAGACGAAGGGACCGAATTTGGATCTTTTATTGTAAATAATGCAATTAATCAAGTTATTGGTACCTCTTTTTTTACAATATTGTTCGTAGAATTTTTATGAGTAACTATTGTTTCTGTAACAAATTTTCCATTCTCTAATTTAACTCCACTAACAAGATCACCAGATGTAATGCCAGTAGCACAGAAAATAGAATCTCCTCTAACAATTTCATTTAAATCATATTTTTTATTTAAATCTTTTATACCCATTTTTTTTGCTCTAGATATATCTTGATCAGATTTAAATAAAAATCTTCCTTGAAATTTACAATTAAAAGCATCTAAAGCTGATGCTGCTAAAACTCCTTCTGGACCACCACCAATACCTAAAAATATATCGATATTATGTTTATCATTTGCAACTAATATTGCTCCGGATACATCACCGTCAGATATTAATTTTAAATTTACTTTTAACTTTTTTAATTTATCAATTATTTCTTTATGCCTAGGTCTATCAAGTATACATGCTGTAATTTTACTTATATCCTTATTTTTAGAGTCAGCAATATTTTTAATATTCTTTTCGATGGAAAAATCTAAATCAGTAGCATCCTTTGGAACATCTTTACCAACTGCTAATTTGTCCATGTAAGTTTCAGGTGCGTTAAATAAATTACCTTTTAAAGTAATAGCCATTACAGATAGGGCGCCTGGCAAATTTTTAGCAACAAAATTTGTTCCTTCTAGTGGGTCAACAGCAATATCAACACTTGGACCATTGCCAGTACCTAGTTTTTCACCAATAAAAAGCATCGGTGCATCATCTAATTCACCCTCTCCTATTACAACTTTTCCATTTATGTCTAATTTATTTAAATTTTCTCTCATTATATCAGTGGCAGCTTTATCAGCTGCAATTTTATCATTCTTTCCAATATATTTATGACATGCAATTGATGCACTAGATGTGATATTAACTAATTTATCTATTAATTTTTTATCTAAACTCATTATTTAAATTTTGACAGAAAGGTCGTTTTCTTTAGAATAAAGTTTTGCTTCAAATTCCCTTAACCTTTTCCAAACAGATATCAATTCAACAATCGTTGACCAACTCTTTACTAAATATTGTAAAGAACCTTCTACTCTACCAAATGCTCTGGTAATTTGCTGAACAAATCCAAGTGTTATAGCGCCTGTAACTATAGTAGGTGCTAAAGCTAAATATG
The DNA here is from genome assembly GCA_902532195.1 of uncultured Pelagibacteraceae bacterium. Classification (GTDB taxonomy): domain Bacteria; phylum Pseudomonadota; class Alphaproteobacteria; order Pelagibacterales; family Pelagibacteraceae; genus Pelagibacter. The sequence continues at coordinate 26,120 of CACAHE010000011.1, forward strand.
GTACAATAACCATTCCTTGGAAATAACTCCATTTGACTGTATTAAAATATAAATAATGAAAATATGATTTATAATGTATTCCTCTAACTCTATTATAGAGCTGTCCGATTGTTGGTGGTGCTGCTCTTATTGGATCATCTTCACCGTGAACTAATTCTTTTCTATATCCGGCCTCTTCTTTTTGAATATCATATTCAATTCCTGGAAGTTTAATTCCTACAGCAGCAAGAATTAATGTACCACCAAGAGCAGATATAATTGCTACCCAAACCAATGCATGGTTAACTTCGCCAATCCATGGCAATACATCAATTTGCTTAGACAGTCCCCAAAGTATTGGAGTAAATGCAATTAGAGTCATTATACTGTCTAATAAACCAGTTCCAAGACCTTCCATTATTCTTGCAAATTTCAAAGTATCTTCCTGAACTCTTTGAGAAGCTCCTTCAGTCAATCTAGCTTTTAACCATTGATCATGATAATGGTTAGCCATTGCTGTACGCCATCTAAAAACCCAATGACTTGTAAAAAATCCAGTAAATACTGCAATTAAAATCCATAAGGCAGCAATTTTTGCAAAAGTAAACAAATAACCAATAAACTCTGCTTCACTAACAGAATTTGGTGTTGTTAAAGCTTTTTGCAAAGTATCGTAAAACTCTCCAAACCATTCATTAATACGAACATCTAGTTGAACCTGATACCATGTGGAAATTAATATAAATAAGGATCCAAAAATACTCCATAAAAACCATTTTTTTTGAGTAAAAAATTTAAACATATATATTATTTTATAAAGTTATCAGCATAAGATTTTTTTACAATTTTTCTTTTTTTCGGTTCAGATACTTCATAAATTATTTTATTTTTTTTTGCATATTCTATTGCCTGTTCTTTTGAAGAAAACTCTAGTTTTAATTCTGAATAAGTATCTGTTGACGTCTCCCATCCCATAAGAGGATCAATACCAGGTTGATCAGTAAAAAATTCAATTATCCACTTATCAAATTTTTTTAATCCAGATTGCATCGCACTTTTTGATGGTTTATAAATTCTTGCTTTTTTCATAATTGAATGGTCGGGGCGGCAGGATTTGAACCTGCGACCCTCTGGTCCCAAACCAGATGCGCTACCAGGCTGCGCTACGCCCCGATTGGCTTACTAATACAGTAGTTATTACGATTTTCAAAGCATAAACAGACTCAAAATCAAAGGAAATTTTTAAGAATCTGCTATATAAGAAGATATGCAAATAAGTTGCCCTAAATGTGCGAAAGCTTTTGATGTTAAAGATGATTTAATACCCAAGGAAGGTAGATTAGTACAATGCGGTAATTGTGAAAATAAATGGTTTTTTAAAAAACAAATTATACCGACTTCAAATAATACTGAGTCAAAAATAAAAGAAAAAAAACAAATAAAAATTAAAGAAAAAATAATAGATTCTAAACCTGATTTCAAAGAAAAAAAAACACAAGTAAAAACAAGAAAATTTGAAGAATTAAATCAAAATTTATATAATGAAAAAAATAATAAAAAAAATATAAATTTTTTCAAATTATTAATTGTTTCAGCAATTAGTATTATTGCTTTTGTAATTTTAATTGATACGTTTAAAAATCAAATTTCTTTATTTTATCCTGAAATAAATGAATTGTTACAAAATCTCTTTGAATCTCTTCGTGATATAAGTCTATTTTTAAAAGATTTAATAAATTAAAAAATGTTAAAATATCTTTCATCACCATTTAGATGGTTTTTTAAACTGGAAGCTGCAAGTGGACTTATATTATTAATTAGTGCAATTATAGCTTTAGTAATAAGCAATTCTTCTTATTCAGATCTCTATTTTGAAACGTTAAACCAATACATATTTATTGGTATTAATAATTTTGGTTTAAAACTAAGTATTCTTCACTGGATAAATGATGCTTTAATGGCAATTTTTTTCTTCTTCGTAACTTTGGAGATTAAAAGAGAATTTATTCAAGGTGAGCTATCTTCTATTAAAAAAGCAGCTCTACCTATAGTCGGTGCAATTGGAGGAATGTTAATTCCAGCTCTAATTTATATTTTTATAAATTTAAAAACACCCGAAACATTGAATGGTTGGGCTATACCTTCAGCTACAGATATAGCGTTTTCTATAGGTATCTTGTCTTTATTAGGTTCTAGAGTTCCTTTATCTTTAAAGGTATTTTTAACTGCTTTAGCTATTATTGATGATCTTGGAGCCATTTTAATAATTGCCTTTTTTTATACCGGTGATTTAAATGTACAATACTTAGGATTAATAATTTTTGCATTTTTAATTTTAGTTATTTTAAATAGATTTGGTGTTAAAAATTTTTTTCCATATTTAATTGTCGGCCTTTTCTTATGGTATTTTACTCACGAGTCTGGAATTCATGCTACTATAGCAGGAGTTTTAATGGCATGCTCTATTCCTCACAGAAAAAAAGAGCATGATTTTTCTTTGCTTGTTAAAGTAGAACATTCAATTAGTTCATATGTAGCTTTTGGGATAATGCCACTATTTGCTTTTGCTAATGCTGGTGTATCTCTTGACGGCTTAACATTTATGTCGCTTTTAGAACCTGTGCCATTAGGAATAGTATTAGGTTTATTTGTTGGTAAACAAGTTGGAGTATTTGTTTTTTCTTATATTTCAGTAAAATTAGGTCTTGCTCAAATGCCGAGCAATTCAAATTGGATAAATTTTTATGCCGTAGGAATTTTAACTGGTATTGGATTTACTATGAGCTTGTTTGTTGGAAATTTAGCATTTGCTGATAGCACTCAGTATATTGATGGAGTTAAAATAGGTGTTTTAACTGGGTCACTTTTATCCACTTTAATTGGATATTTTTTGTTATTACTTTCCTCAAGTAAAACAAAAAAATGAATAATAGATTATTATCTAAAATAACAATTTTAATATTATTAAATATGATTCTTTTTACAAATTCATCTAAAGCAAATTACGATAAAGTTTTTTTTGATTATTCAATTAAATCAATAAATGGAAATTTAATAAATTTAAATGACTATAGAAATAATGCTATTTTATTAGTTAATGTAGCAAGCTATTGTGGTTTTACAAAGCAATATGAGGATCTTCAAAAGTTATGGGAAACTTATAAAGAACAAGGATTAATAGTGCTGGGCGTACCATCAAGATCATTTGGACAGGAAAAAGAAAATGAAAATGATGTTAAAAATTTTTGTGAAGTAAATTTCAATATATCTTTCCCAATGACCTCTATTTATGATGTAAAAGGAAAAAATGCTCACGATATTTATAAATGGGCTGAAAAAAATTATGGAAAAAATTCAATTCCAAAATGGAATTTTCATAAAATTTTAATTAATAAAGAAGGTAAAATTGAGGATACTTTTTTATCTTTTACAAAACCAAATTCGAAAAGAATAGTTAATGCAATTGAAAAAATTTTAGATTTGTAAACTCATGCCATCAAAAGCAGGAACAATATTATTTGGAAGTTTTTTAGTAAGTGTATTATAATCCATTTCATTATTTAAATTTGTAAGTATAGTTTTTTTTGGTTTGACAAGATTTACTAACTTTAAAACATCAGCAAGATTAAAATGAGAATAATGAGGATCGTATCTCAAACAATCAACTATTAAATATTTTAAATTAGAAAATCTTTTTATATCTTTTTTATAAATTCTACTAACATCACTTAAATATCCACATTTTTGATTAATTATATATCCAATACTTTCTATTTTACCATGTCTAACAGCAATAGATTCTAAAACAATTTTTTGATCATCATCTTTAAAAAAATGTTTTTTTTTTAAATTAATAATTTTTAGAATAGGAGGATACTCTGTCGTTTTTTTAAAACAATATTTAAATGATTTTAGAAGATATTTTTTAGTATTTTTATCAGCAAATACAGGAAGTCTAATTCCTTTTTTTAAATAGAAAACTCTTAAATCATTAATGCCATGAGTTTGATCAGCATGAGCGTGTGTATAAAAGATTTTATCAATGTTTTTAATATTATTTTTAATTAGTTGTGTTTTGATATCAGGGGAAGTGTCTATAAGTATATTTAAATTTTTTGATCTTAATAATCCTGAACATCTTGTTCTATAATTTTTTATATTTTTAGGATCACACTTGCCAAAATATCCATCAATACGAGGAACACCCATTGAGTAGCCACATCCCAAAATAATGAATTTTAAAGACATCTAAAAGAATAGTTTATTAAAATTATTTGTAGTTATCCTATCTAAATTTTCAACATTAGTTTGCTTTAATTCAGCTAGTTTTTTTAAAGTAAATTTTAAATAAGATGGCTCATTTTTTTTTCCACGTTTTGGTTCAGGTGCTAAAAAAGGACTATCTGTTTCAACTAATAGCCTATCTTGTGGAATTTCTTTAAAAGTATTTTGAAGATCTTTACTATTTTTAAATGTTATAATTCCACTAGCTGAAAAGAATGTATTAAATTTTAATAATTTTTGTGCAAAAATTTTTGAACCTGTGTAGCAATGCATCAATATTTTAAGATTTTGATCTTTGTATTCATTTATTAAATTAAAAGTTTCATTTTCAGCATTTCTTGAATGAACAATTAAAGGAATATTTAAACTTAATGCTGACTCTATATGATTTCTAAAACTAATTATTTGTTTATCCTTAGCGCTATTATTGTAGTAAAAATCCAAACCAGTTTCTCCAACACCTATTATTTTTTTTTTATTAGAAAATTTTTTTATTATCTCATTTTTTTGAAGTAACTCATTTTCAGCTTCATGAGGGTGAATACCAAAAGTACCGTAAATTATGGGGTCATATTCAATTAAATTAAGAATTTTTTTAAAAGAATTTAGCGTGGTGGATATAGTTAAAAGTTTTTCAATCCCAACACTTTTAGATCTAATTAATATATCTTTTAAATTATCTTCTAAAGGAGCTTGATCCAAGTGACAATGTGAATCAATCATTATTCTCTACTTTTTTAAATAACATAGAAATTTTTCCTATTTTAACATTAGTTTTTAATATTTCGTGTTCATTAATAGATTTAATTTTTATATTCTTTTCAGATATATTAAATATTTTTAAAACTTTTAATGAACTACCTGGAATAACTGGATAGAGTAAAATCGAAATTTTTCTTATTAACTCTAAAGAAACATATAAAATTGTATTCAAACGTTCTTTTTCATTTTTTTTCTTCCATGGTTCTTGATCATTAAAATATTTATTTGCAGCAAAAAGTTGATCTTGTATAAAATTGACATAAAAATTAATATTTTGATTATCGATAGACTTTATTAAATTAGAATAATTTTTTTCATATGATTGTAAAATTTTATTATCTATTTCATTAAAATTGTAATTTTTTGGTATTTTTAAATCTAGATTTTTTTCAATAAAAGAAACAACTCTTTGACATAAATTTCCATAATTATTCGCTAAGTCACTATTTATACAGCTTTCTAATTTATTTTTAGAAATATTTCCATCATTTCCAAAAGAAACTTCTTTAATTAAATAATATCTTAAAGGATCTAATCCATAATTATTTATTATTTCTATTGGATCTAATATATTACCCTTCGATTTGGACATTTTTTCTTCACCTGAAAGTATCCAGCCATGACCATAAACTCTTTTAGGCGGAGCAATACCTGCGGCTAAAAGAAAAGCGGGCCAATAAATTGCATGAAATCTTAAAATATCCTTTCCAATTAAATGAATTGTAGCTGGCCAAAAAGATTTATACATTTTATCATTGGTATCAGGATAATTTAAAGCACTTAAGTAATTAGTTAAAGCATCCAACCAAACATAAATTACATGATCTTTATTTGTGGGTACTTTAATACCCCAAGAAAAAGATTTTCTACTTACTGACAAATCCTTAAGTCCACTTTTTACAAAACTTACTACTTCATTTTTTCTAGTTTCAGGTAAAATAAAATCTGGATTATCTTTATAATATTTTAACAGTGGTTCCTGCCATTTTGATAGTTTAAAAAAATAAGATTCTTCTTCAACCCATTCAACGATAGAACCTGAAGTTTTCGAAACTTTTTTATTATCCCTATCTTCTATTTCATCATCTGAATAAAATGCTTCATCTGAAATTGAATACCATCCGGAATATTTAGAAAGATAAATTTCATTTTTCTTTTCTAGTATATTCCACAGATTTTCTACTGATTTTTTATGTCTTTTTTCAGTAGTTCTAATAAAATCATCATTTGATAAATTAAGTGTCTTAGATAGATCAAAAAACGTTTTACTTATTTCGTCACAGAAGGTTTGTGGATCCATACCCTTTTCTTTAGCAGCTCTCTGAATTTTTTGACCATGTTCATCAGTACCTGTTAAAAAAAAAACATTAAATTCTTGTATTCTTTTAAATCTCGCAAAGAAATCTGCAATAATACTAGAA
>CACAHE010000012.1 GCA_902532195.1 uncultured Pelagibacteraceae bacterium
AAACAAAAACAAATTTCTTTGACATATTTAAAGAAATTAATTCAAAAATTAATATCAATTTAAAAGAAGTTTATTTAGATAATAACAATATAGCTAAAAATTTTAATGGAAGTTTGAAATTAAAAAAAAATAAAATTATTGATCTAGATTTGTATTCTAATTTTTCTGAAGATGACAATTTTTTTATTACTATAAAAATGTCTGACTCCAATCAAAAAATTACAACCCTATATTCCGACAGAGCAGTTCCCTTTGTTAAAAATTTCAAATTCATTAAAGGTTTTGAGAGCGGTGTATTAGATTATAATTCTAGGGAAAATAATGAAATAGTTAAATCTCATGTTAAAATATATGACTTTAAAGTAAAAGAAGTTCCTATACTTGCTAAACTTTTAACGCTTGCCTCTCTTCAAGGAATAGCAGATCTACTAACCGGTGAAGGTATAAGGTTTGATGAATTTGAAATGAATTATTCAACCAAAGATAAAGTTATTACTATAGATGAAATTTATTCAATAGGTCCATCAATATCAATACTTATGGAAGGTTATGTTCAATCGAATGAACTAATTAGTTTAAGAGGAACTTTAGTTCCTGCAACGACAATCAATAAACTTATAGGAAAAATTAAAGTTATAGGAGATATATTGGTTGGTAAAAAAAAAGGTGAGGGAGTATTTGGTGTAAGTTTTAAAATTAAAGGACCTCCAAAAAATTTAAAAACCACAGTCAATCCTATAAAGACTTTAACTCCTAGATTTATTACCAGAACTTTAGAAAAAATTAAAAAAACTAATTAATTATTACTTTAATATGTTTTTTTTTACCTATAGATAATTTTAAAAATCCTTGATCGTTTAAAAGGTTTTTATTTATTTCAATTTTATCGTTTTCTACAATTGTATTATTAATTTTAATACCTCTACCTTTTATCAGTCTCCTTATTTCACTTTTTGAATTTTGTAATTTAGAAAGAATTATAGCGTCTACAATATTAATATTTTCTTTTACATTAATTGAAGGCAGTCCTTCTCCTGATAAATTATCTTCAAAAGTTTTTTTTGCAGTTTTTTCAGCTTTTTCAGACTCTGATTTTCCGTGTAACATTTTTGTTGCTTCATTTGCTAATATTATTTTTTGTTCATTAATGTCTTTATTTTTTATAACATCAATTCTATTTATCTCTAAGTCAGTAAACATTTTGAGAAATTTTAGTACATCTCTATCATCTGTATTTCTCCAAAATTGCCAATAGTCATATGAAGACAAAAGTTTACTATCAAGCCAAACTGCACCTTTTTCTGTTTTACCCATTTTAACACCTGAGGCTAAAGTTATTAAAGGTGTTGTTAGTCCATAAACTTGTTTGCTGGAATATCTCTTAACAAGATCAACTCCATTTACAATATTACCCCACTGATCTGAACCTCCGATTTGCATTAAACAATTTTCAGTTTTGTTAAGCTCAAGAAAATCATAAGCTTGTAAAATCATATAATTAAATTCCATGTAGCTTAGAGATTGTTCTCTTTCCAATCTTAATTTTACACTGTCAAAGCTTAACATTTTATTTATAGTGAAGTGTTTTCCTATTTCCCTTAAAAATTTAATATAATTCAATTTTTTAAGCCATTTATAATTATTAACAAAAATTGGTTTTAATTTTGGATTACTTGTTTTTAAATAAATTTTAAAAACTTTTTCGATATTTTTAATATTTTTTTCTATTTGCTTTTCCGAGAGAATTTTTCTAGTTTCCTCTTTACCAGAAGGATCGCCAATCCTCGTTGTACCCCCACCTAATAAAACAATGGGTTGATGACCATGTTTTTGTAACAGTCTTAAACACATTATTTGTAACAAACTCCCCACATGCAAACTAGGAGCAGTACAATCAAATCCAATATATGCTTTTATTTTTTTTTTATTCATCAATTGTTCTAATTCTTCAGAATTAGTACATTGATTAAAATATTCTCTTTCTTTGAATTCTTTTAGAAATGAATTTTCCATATTTTTAAAAAACAGTGTAGAATCAATATACTTTATTTGAATTAATTAAAAAATATATGAATAAAAGCTATTATAGTCTTGGTTTAATGAGCGGAACCTCAGGAGATGGAGTAGATGCATCATTAGCCATTTCTGACGGAAAAGATAAATTTAATCTAGTTCATAATGAATATTTCTTATATCCACAGGATATTTATGACGAGTTTCATAAACTAAAAGAAAAAATTCTCAATTTAGAAGATATTGAAAAATATTCAAAAAATCTAAAAGATTTAGAAAGAAAAATTACATTATGTAATTCTACCCTTGTAGAGACTATAAAATTTAAATTATTACAGCAAAAAAAAGGGATAAAAATAGATTTAGTAGGATTTCATGGTCAAACAATACTGCATATGCCTGAAAAAAAATTTTCACTTCAATTAGGAGATGCAAAACTTTTGTCTCAATTAACTAATACAAAAGTTGTATACAGGTTTAGAGAAAATGATCTTCAAAATGGAGGTCAAGGAGCACCACTTGCTCCAATTTTTCATCAATTATTAGTTAATCAAAAAAATATTAAACCTCCTTTAACAATATTAAACTTAGGAGGTATAGCAAATATCACTTCAATTAATGAAAAAAATAAAATTTCAAGCTCAGATATCGGCCCAGGAAATTGTCTTATAGATCATTGGGTTAGATTAAATTCAAAACAATTTTGTGATGAGGGAGGAAATTTAGCAAGATCAGGTAAAATAAATAAAATAATACTAGATCAATCTTTGGATAACTTTTACGAAAATCAAATAAGTAAAAAAAAATCATTTGATACGAATGATTTTGATTTATCATTTGTAAGAGGATTATCCTTAGAAGATGGAGCTGCTACTTTAACAGAATTTACAGCAGAAATTTGTTCTAAAAAAATTAATAATCATAAAGTTTATGTTTGCGGAGGAGGAAGAAAAAACTCTTTTTTATTAGAAAGAATAGAAGATAAAAATGGTTGTAAAATTGAGTCAATTGATAAGCTTGGTATCGATGGTGATTTTGTAGAGTCACAAGCTTTTGCTTATCTTGCTGTAAGATCTTTATTAAATTTACCAATTTCTTTTCCTGAAACTACAGGATGTAAAATTCAGTGCAGTGGTGGTTTATTGGTTTAAAGTTTTAATATAGTGCAGATTCTTTTTTAATATATTTATCTAGCGATTTGATCAATGATTGTTCGGCTTTAGAAAAAAAATGGTTAGCATCTGCAATTAAATCAAATTTTACGTTAATTCCTTTTTGAGAACTCAGTCTTTTATTTAATTCATTTATATTTTCAGCTGGTACTAACTCATCTTTTTTTCCATAGACCATTAAACCCGAAGTTGGACATGGAGAAAGAAAAGAAAAGTCATAAACATTTGGCTGAGGTGATATTGCAATAAACCTATTAATCTCAGGTCTTCGCATTAGCAATTGCATTGCTATAAGGGAACCAAATGAAAATCCTGCTATCCAACATTGTGAATTATCAAAGTTTTCTCTTTCAAGCCAGTCAAGAGCCGCAGCAGCATCTGCTAATTCTCCTTGTCCATTATCAAATTCTCCATCACTTTTACCAACTCCTCTAAAGTTTACTCTACAAACAGAAAAGTTATTTTCCATGAAAGCATGGAAAGTATCCACAATAACTTTATTATTCATTGTTCCACCGTATTGAGGATGTGGATGAAGAACCAATGCAATTGGTGATGTATTTTTTTTACTTTTATAATATTTAGCCTCAAGTCTACCAGCTGGACCTGGGATAAAAATTTCAAAAATTTTGTTGTCCATATATGTTAATGATAATCAATCTCAAAAATAATTTATAATTTTCTATCAAAACAGAGTGACAAATTGCAAGTTTAATTCTTATAAATCTTGACTAAATTAGTCGGGTATATATATATAAACCGCATAAAATATAGAATTATGAAGCTTACTAGCAAAGGAAGATATGCAGTTATGGCACTAGCAGATCTTGCTAATTTTGATCCAAAAGGGCCAGTTTCACTTAGAGACATTTCTCTAAGACAAGGAATTTCCTTGCTTTATCTTGAACAAATATTTTTAAAATTAAAAAAAAATAGAATTGTAATAAGCGTTAGAGGTTCTAATGGTGGATATAAACTTTCAAAGGAAGCATCAGAGATTAAAATTTCCGAAATTTTTAATGCAGTAGATGAAAAAGTAAAAACTGTTAAATGTAATAAACATTCAAAAAAAGCATGCAATGGAAAATCTAGCAAATGCATCACCCATAATCTTTGGGATGAATTAGAATTATATATAAATAATTTTTTTGAAAAAAAATATTTAAGTGATTTAACAAAACATAAATTTGAGAACAGATTATAATGAGAGAAAAAGAATTAGAAAAAATAAAAGAGTATAAATATGGTTTTTCTACAGATATAGAAACAATTAAAGCACCAAAAGGTCTTAATGAAGAGGTTATAAAATTTATTTCAAAAATAAAAAAAGAACCAAAATGGTTACTAGATTGGAGACTTAAAGCTTACGAAAGATTAAAAATTCTTAAAGAACCTAACTGGCAAAAACCTAAATATCCTAAAATAAATTATCAAGATTTATATTACTACTCTGCTCCAAAAAGTTTCAAAGAAAAACCAAAAAATCTTGATGAATTAGATCCAAAATTATTGGAAACATATAAAAAACTTGGCATTCCTCTTCAGGAGCAAAAAAGATTAAATAATATAGCAGTAGATGCAGTTTTTGACTCAGTTTCAGTTGCAACTACTTTTAAAGAAAAGTTAACAGAGAAAGGTATAATTTTTTGTTCAATATCTGAGGCAATACAAAAACATCCGGATCTTGTTAAAAAATATTTAGGCTCTGTAATACCAATAACAGATCATTATTTTGCAACTTTGAACTCAGCTGTTTTCACCGATGGATCATTTGTTTACGTTCCAAAGAACGTAAGATGCCCAATGGAACTATCAACTTATTTTAGAATTAATGCATCAGACACAGGTCAATTCGAAAGAACATTAATTATTGCTGATAAAGGAAGTTATGTAAGCTATTTAGAAGGATGTACTGCACCCATGAGAGATGAAAATCAACTTCATGCTGCAAATGTAGAACTTGTTGCATTAGATGATGCAGAAATAAAATATTCGACTGTACAAAATTGGTATCCGGGTGACAAAGATGGAAAAGGTGGAATATATAATTTTGTTACTAAGAGAGGTTTGTGTAAAGGTAAAAACTCAAAAATATCATGGACGCAAGTAGAAACTGGGTCAGCTATAACTTGGAAATATCCAAGTTGTATTTTGATGGGTGATAATTCAATCGGGGAATTTTATTCTATTGCAATTACTAATAATCATCAAAAAGCTGATACTGGAACAAAAATGACTCATTTAGGAAAAAATACTAAAAGTAAAATTATTTCAAAAGGAATTTCAGCTGGATTTGCTGATAATACATATCGAGGTCTTGTAGATATTGGCAGAAATGCAATTAATTCAAGAAATTACACTCAATGCGATTCACTATTGATTGGAAATAAATGTGGTGCACATACAGTTCCTTATATCAGAAACAAAAACTCATTAGCTAATGTAGAGCACGAAGCCACTACATCAAAAATCAGTGATGAACAATTATTTTATTGCAATCAAAGAGGCTTAAATCAAGAAGAAGCTGTAAGTTTAATTGTAAATGGATTTTGTAAAGAAGTTTTACAACAATTGCCTATGGAATTTGCAGTAGAGGCTCAAAAACTTGTAGGTATTAGCTTGGAGGGGAGCGTAGGTTAATGCTAAACATTCAAAATCTCTCTGCAAAAGTAGATAAAAAATCTATTTTAAATGGCTTATCATTAAACATTAAGCCAGGGGAAGTACATGCGATTATGGGACCAAATGGTTCTGGCAAAAGCACATTAGCAAATATTCTTTCAGGAAAAAAAGGTTACGATATTTCAGGAAAAATTAATTATGAAAATAATGATTTGTTTAATTTAGCGATTGAAGAGAGAGCTCACAAAGGTTTATTTTTAGCTTTTCAATATCCTTTAGAAATACCAGGAGTTAATACATCAAATTTTTTAAAAACATCTTTAAATGCAATTAGAAAGTCGAAAGGACAAAAAAGAACTTGATGCACTGGAATTTTTAAAAATTGTTAAGCAAAAAGCATCAGAACTTAAAATAGATGAAAAAATTTTAAATAGACAATTAAATGTTGGATTCTCTGGCGGTGAAAAGAAAAAAAATGAAATTCTGCAAATGTCTTTGATTGAGCCAAAAATGGCTATACTTGATGAAACAGACTCTGGACTTGATATCGATGCTTTAAAAATTGTAGCAAAAGGTGTTAACGCCTTAAGAAGTAAAGAAAGATCTTTTTTAATAATAACACACTATCAAAGACTGCTTGATTATATCAAACCTGATTTTGTTCATGTACTGATGGATGGAAAAATAGCGAAATCTGGTTGCATGGAATTAGCTGAAGAACTTGAAAAAGCAGGATATGAAAAAATATGATTGAAAACTTAAAAAAAAATTTTGAGGTTTTTAATAAAAAATTTGTTAGTTGGCCGAATAACAATCGAGATAAATTTTTTAAAAAGTTTATAGAAATGGGATTCCCAAATAATAAAATTGAAGATTGGAAATTTTCAAATTTTAATAATTTTGTTTCTAAAAATTTTAAAAGTCTTAATACAAATGTTGAAAATTTGACTTCTTTTAAATTTGATAAATATATTAATAGTTTTGATCATAATAAAATTATATTTGTCAATGGTGAGTTTAAAGATAAAAATTTTGGAAATGAAGAAAAAGAAAAATTTGTTTTTAGTGATATAAAAGGTTTTGGTGAACATTTACGTCTCACTATTGAGGATGAATGTGAAAATTCCCTCAATTTATTAAACAATGCTTTTTATTTAGATGGTCTTTCTTTAATAATTGAAAAAGAATATGAATTTAAAAAACCTTTAATAATTTATAATGTTTTTAAAACAAAAAAAGAAAATAATTTTTTTAATCAAAAAATAAAAATCAAAGTTGGTAAAAATTCTAAAATTGATATTTTATTATTAAATATTAATTTAGGATCAGAACCAATTTTTTTAAATATTTATAATAATCTTTCTTTAAAAAAAGATGCTGTATTAAAATTATATAGTTCTAGTGATTTAGGAGAAAAAGACATTTTTTATAATTTTAATAATGTAGATGTTTTAAGTAATTCTATCTTCGAAAATTTTATATTTTCTAATTCGGCAAATTTCTATAAAAATGAGATTAAATGTAGTTTAAACGAAAAATATTCATCGAGTTTTATCAATGGTGCAATATTCTCACAAAATGAACAGACTCATGAAATTAAAAGTAGAATAGAACATAATGATGAAAACACAAAAAGTTATCAAAAAATAAAATCTGTCCTTGATAAAAAAAGTAAGTCAGTCTTTCAAGGAAAAATTTTTGTAGATTCAAAAGCTCAAAAAACTGACGGTTATCAATTAAGCAATGCAATTTTGCTTGATGAAGAAAGTGAATTTGACTCAAAACCGGAATTAGAAATTTATGCTGATGACGTAAAATGTTCACATGGTTCTACATCTGGGAATCTAGATGAAGATGCAATTTTTTATTTAATGTCTAGAGGTTTAAGTGAATTTGAGGCTAAAAAGTTATTAATAAAAGGTTTTTTAAATGATGCTGTAGAAACAATTACTAACAACGAAATTAGAAAATATTTTTCATCAAAAATAGAAAGTAAAATAAATGAATATAGATAATATAAAAAAAGAATTTCCTATTTTTGATAATAAAATTCAAAATAATGACTTAGTTTATTTAGATAGTGCTAATTCTTCTCAAAAACCAAAAGTGGTCGTAGATAGAATTTATGACTTTTATACTAAAGAATTCTCCAATGTGGGAAGAAGTGTTCACTATTTAGCTGTTGCTGCCACAAACATGTATGAAAATACGAGAGTTTCAGTACAAAAATTTATAAATGCCAAAGATAAAGATGAAATTGTTTTTACTAAAGGCGCAACAGAGGCAATTAATTTAGTTGCCAGTACTTATGGTCAAAAATATCTAAAATCAGGAGATGAAGTATTATTGACTGAATTGGAGCATCATTCAAATTATGTGCCTTGGCATTATTTAAGAAAATCAAAAGGAGTAAAACTAGAGTTTGCAGATATAAATGATGATGGTGAAGTTACACTAGAAAGTATAGAAAAAAAAATTACCCCTAAAACAAAAATGATAGCTATAACTCATTTATCAAATGTTACAGGAGCTGTTTTACCAGTAAAAGAAATAACTAAGCTAGCCCATTCAAAAAATATACCTGTTCTGGTAGATGGATGTCAGGGTGCACCCCATTTAAAATTGGATATGCAAGAATTAGACTGTGATTTTTATGCTATCTCTTGTCATAAAATGTATGGACCAACAGGCCTAGGTATTCTTTATGCAAAAAAAAAATGGCTCGAAGAACTACCACCTTACCAAGGAGGAGGTGGAATGATTAGAGAAGTTAAAAAAGAAGGAATAACTTATGGAGATTTACCAAATAAATATGAAGCTGGTACAATGCAAACTGCACAAGTAATTGCTTTCAATGAATCTATAAAATTTTTAAATACAATTGGTATGAAAAATATCATGAAACATGAAAAAGAATTAATTAACTATGGTCAAGAAGTTTTAAGAAAAAATAACTCAGTTCAGCTAGTTGGCAACCCTAAAGACAAAGGTGCAGTTTTATCTTTTACAATAGATGGAATTCATCCACACGACATTGCAACTATTTTAGATGAAGATGGTGTTGCAATTAGAGCTGGACATCATTGCTGTCAAATTCTTCATGATAAATTGGGTTTAACAGCAAGTGCAAGAGCTTCTTTGGGAGTTTACAATACAAAGGATGATCTTGATAAATTAAATTTATCTATAAATAAATGTAAAAAAAATTTTTCAATCAAAATGAAATTAAAAGAACTATACCAAGAAATTATTTTAGATCATGGCAAAAATCCTAGAAATTTAGGAAAAACTGAAAACTTTAATAAAGACGCAAGAGGACATAATCCACTATGTGGAGATAAAGTTCATGTCTATTTAAAATTAAATGAAGGTAAAAAAGTTGAAGATATATCTTTTGAGGGTGAGGGGTGCGCTATATCTATGGCATCTGCATCAATTATGACTGATTTAATTAAAGGAAAAGAAGAAAAAGAAGTGAAAGAAATTATAAATGATTTTTTAGAAATGATTAAAGAAAAAGAAGTTATAAATACTAAGATTTTAAAAGATGATGAAAAAACTAAGCTGATGTGTTTGTCTGGAGTTAAACAATACCCAATGAGAGTTAAATGTGCTACACTATCATGGCATACTTTAATATCTGCCATAGATAAGTCTCAAAATGATATTAATATAGAAAGTATGGAAATTTGATGGAATTAAAAGATAAAGTTGTTGCTGAAATTAAAAAAATTTACGATCCAGAGATTCCAGTAAATATTTTTGAGCTAGGTCTTATTTACGATATTTCTATAAAAGATAAAAATGTAAGTGTTAAAATGACATTAACGACACCAAATTGTCCTGTCGCAGAAAGTCTACCAAAAGAAGTAAAAGATAGTATAATGCAAATAAATGGTGTTGAAAAAGTAGATCTTGATTTAGTTTGGGATCCTCCGTGGGATAAGTCAATGATGTCCGAGGCCGCTAAACTGGAGTTAAATTTATGACAAAACAAATAATTTCATTAAGTGAAAATGCAGCTAAAAGAATAAAAGAAATCATGTCTAAAGCTGAAAAAAATTCTGTAGGAGTTAGAGTAGGTGTAAAAACTGGAGGTTGTGCAGGAATGTCATATGTTTTGGAGTATACTAAACAAATTAACCCAAGTGATGAAGTAATAGAGGATAAAGGAGTTAAGTTATTTATTGATCCAGGAGCAATTATGTATTTATTAGGAACTGAAATGGATTATAAAAAAGAGCAATTTTCATCCTCATTCGTCTTTAAAAATCCTAATGAAACTGAAAGATGTGGATGTGGAGAGTCATTTAAGGTATAATGTTATTTATGAGAGACACTAAGCATTTAGAAAAACATTCAAATAAAGTTGCTGAAAAACAGAAAGAAAAACTGCTTTTTAGAACTCAGCGTAAAGCCGTTGAAGCAGGAGCTCACGGTACTTTAGACTACACTATAAAAGAAGGTGTTAATAAAGATAAAGTTGCTGATGATAAAATAATTAAAAATAAAAAATAACTTTAGCTACTGTAATACATATCAAATTCGATTGGATGAGGAGTGTGTTCAAAATTATGTATCTCTTCAAACTTTAGAGCAATATAAGCATCAATTTGATCATCTGTAAAAACATTTCCTTTTTTTAGAAAAGCTCTATCCGTATCTAAACTCTCCATTGCTTCTCTTAACGAACCACATACAGTTGGAACTTTTTTAACTTCTTCTTCACTTAATGAATATAAATCTTTATCAAATGATTTTCCTGGATTTATTTTATTTTTAATTCCATCTAAACCTGCCATCAACATTGCAGCAAATGTTAAATATGGATTTCCTGCCGCATCTGGAAATCTTATTTCACATCTTGCACCTTTTTTATTTAGTGTAATTGGTATTCTACAAGAAGCAGATCTGTTTCTTGCAGAGTATGCTAATAATACTGGTGCTTCAAAACCAGGAATTAATCTTTTATAACTATTTGTTGTTGCATTTGAAAAAGCATTGATTGCTTTAGCATGTTTTAAAATTCCTCCTATATAGTGAAGAGCTGTATCTGACAATCCTGCATATTTATTTCCAGAAAAAACTGGAGTATTCCCTTTCCATATAGATTGATGTGTATGCATACCAGATCCATTATCTCCTTTAACGGGTTTAGGCATAAAGGTAGCTGTTTTTCCAAAGGAATGAGATACCATTTGAACAACGTATTTATATAATTGAACATTGTCTGCTTGATCTACCAAAGTTCCAAAATACATCCCTAATTCATGTTGGCTTGGTGCTACTTCATGGTGATGTTTTTCAACTTTTATTCCTACATCTCTTAGACCTTTTAAATATTCACTTCTCATATCTTGAGCGCTGTCAACAGGTGGAACAGGGAAATATCCTCCCTTAATTCCTGGTCTATGACCCATATTTCCGTTTTCATATTTTCTTCCTGAATTGTATGGTCCTTCCGAGCTATCAATTGAAAAACTAATTTCATTCATGTCATTTTTAATTCTTACATCATCAAATACAAAAAATTCTGGCTCTGGACCAAAGTATGCTTTATCTCCTATACCAGTTGATTTTAAATATGCTTCAGCTTTTTTAGCTATACCTCTGGGATCTCTTTCGTAAGGATTTTTTTTAACCGCATCTAATATATCGCAAAACAATATTAGTGTATTGTGTGAAGTAAATGGATCTATTACTGTTCTAGATAAGTCAGGTTTTAAAATCATATCTGACTCATTTATTGCTTTCCATCCAGCTATAGAAGAGCCATCAAAAAAAACACCATCATTTAACATATCATTATCTATAGCTGTAGCATCGATAGTTAAATGTTGTAATTTTCCTCTTGGGTCAGTGAATCTAAGGTCAACATATTCAACCTTATTATCTTTAATTGTTTTTAAAACTTTGTTTGAACTCATAATTTTTTATCTTAATTTTCATGCTTAATAACAAAAAAATTCATTTTAATATTGCTTATTAAATAAATACCACCTATGCAATTTACTCATAGGTATTAATCGTATAAATAGTGCATAAACAATCAATTAATAATTGAATGAATAACTTATTAGATAAAGAACCAGTAAAAAGAGTTGAAAAAGTTCTTGCTCAATTTGACCAATCTATAAAAATTCAAATTTTGGATAAAACAGCAAGAACTGCTAAAGATGCAGCAGAAAGCCTGAAAACTGAAGTAGGTTCAATTGTTAAAAGCTTACTACTTAGAACAAAAACCTCTTTCTTGTTATGTTTGGTGGCTGGTGATAAGAGGTGTTCTCTAAATAAGGTTAAAAAATTACTAAATCAAAAGGATGTAAGCATGGCGAATGCAGAACAAGTAAAAGAAATGACAGGTTTTACTATTGGAGGTGTTTCCCCAGTAGGTCATTTAAATAAAATTGAAATTTATATAGATGAGTCTTTAAAAAGATTTGAAAACATTTTTGCTGCTGCAGGCCACCCTAATGCAATTTTTAAAATTGATTTTAAAAATTTAAAAGAAATAACCAATGGCACAATCATGGATGTTTCTGAATGAGGCAACCCACATTAATTGATTATATTTTTCTTGTCGTGCTAGCTCTTATCTGGGCTTCTGCTTTTTTTAATATTAAAATTGCAACATATTCATATGGACCTGTAACAATTGCATTTCTTAGAATATTATTAGGTACAATTCCAGTTGTTGGACTTTGTTTTTTTAAAAAAATTAAAATTGAAGCTTTTTCAAAAGATTGGCATTGGTTTGCAGCAATTGGAATTATAAATTTAGTTATACCTTTTTTTTTAATAGCATATGGAGTTCAAAAAGTGCAAAGCAATCTTGCTGCTATTTTAATGGCAAGCACTCCTTTAAGCGCAACAGTTTTAGCTCATTTTTTTACTAATAATGAAAAAATAAATTTTATAAAAGTTTTAGGTGTATTGGTTGGATTTTCAGGAATAGTTTTTTTATTTTCAGATAATATTTTAATTAATGAGAATAATATTATTTCAGCTCTATTAATTTTAGGTGGATCAACTTTTTATGTTATAGGTGGTTTATTAACATTAAAAGTTAGTAATAAAAAAAATGAAAACGTTACAGCATCAATATTAATTTGGGCGACAATATTTTTATTACCAATTACAGCATATACAGAACAACCATGGAATTTAAATCCTCGTCTAGACTCAACAATTTCATTAATTTACCTTGGTATATTTTCTACAGGTCTTGCATGGTTGATGAGATTTAGAATATTAAAAAATAACGGTTTAGTTTTCCAAGCTCAGGTAGCATATTTAATTCCAATATTTGGAATTATACTAGGTTATATTTTTTTAAACGAAATAATTACACCAAAAGTTATTGTTGCGGTAGCTGCTGTAGTTTTGGGAATTTATTTTGTTAGACGTTCTATTAAAAATAATATTACTTAAGTTTTGCAATTTCTTTTATATGATGAGGTTTTGTCTCACAGCAACCACCAATAATAGTTGCTCCATGATCTTTTATTTTTTTTGCAAAATCGCAAAATATTTGTCCTGTTACATCATCTCTGGTTCCTAGAGTAATATTTGGATTTTTTCCAATTTCATTAAACTTTGCTCTATTAAATTTATGTACAGGCAAAGGTTCATCTACTCCCCACAAATTAGCTTTAAAGCCAAAAGGAATATTTAAATTTTTTATTTCAGATAAAGTTTTATTAATGATTTCAAGTGAAACACAAGCGGTAATTAATCCTAACCAATTATTATTTTTATATTTTTGTACTACTTCTGATATTGATTCACCAGATGGAAGCATGCCATTTTTTTTAACATGTAAACCAACCAATACGGGTAAATTAATTTTTTCTGTAGCTTCAAGAGCAGCTTCAACTTCTTTTCCACTAGAAACTACATCAAGATAGAAAAAATCTACATATGGTTTAATTATATTTGCTTGGTCATAAAAATTTTTTTTAATCAAACTTATTTCCCTTTCATCAGCCACATAAGTATCGTTCTGTCCAGGCAAACCTCCAGCTATTAAAATACTTTTTTTAGACTTATCTCTTGCCTTAATAGCTAGTTCACCAGCTTTTTTATTTATATAATCAAATTTGTTTTCAATATTATTTTGTATTAATCTTTGCCTTCTACTACTGAAGTTATTGGTAACAATTACATCTGCACCAGATTGGATAAAAGATAAATGTGTATCTACTACAAGCTCATGATATTTTTCTTCTAGCAAAGCGGTTGACGACCACAATGTTCCTTTAGAAATCAAACCATTAGATAGAAGTTCTTGACCCATACCACCGTCTAATATTCTTACTTTGTTGAAATAATTTAATTCCATTTTAAATAAATAATTTTATTCCCATTCTTACTGCAACAAATAAAACTAGACAAGATGTTACCAGTGCTAACACTCTAGCTGGAAATATTTTTAAATTTAAAAAATTTCCAATTTGACCTCCGATTATTACTGCCAGAATCAAATACCAATAGTTTGATACTTCAATTAAAACATTATTTTTACTTAATTGTCCTACTACCCCAGAAACTGAATTAATTAAAATAAATAATGACGCCGTAGTCACTATATGTTTTGGTCTTCCAGCTCTTAATAAAAAAAGAATTGGACTTAAAAAAATACCTCCACCAATTCCAACTACACCAGATATAAAACCTAAAAGTCCTCCTATAATTATAGAAAAAAAAATTGATATATTTTTATAACTTTTTTCATTATCGTCATATGATCTAAAATTTACTAACAATAATGCTCCAGCAATGCTTAAAACTATAAACAAAAGTATTTCAAATAATTCTTTGTCTATGGAGAGGGTTCCTCCAAAATAAGCCAAGGGTACAGATCCAATTAGATATGGAATTAATAATTTTGAACTAAAATTTCTAGCTTTAATATAGTTATAACTATTTCCAGATACCACAAATATATTACAAATTAATGCTAATACTGGAAATATATAGTATGGAACTTCCCATATTAATAATAATGCCAAATAGGTAGATCCACCACCAAATCCAACACTAGAATACAATATAGCAGTTACAAAAAATAAAATTGATAATATAATCATTTTAAATTTATGAATGTGAATATAGCACTTTTAACCGTTACTGATACTAGAACTTTAGATACAGATAAATCTGGCAATATTCTTGAAAAAAAAATTAAAAAAGCAAATCACAAATTAATTGATAGGAAAATTTGTAAAGACAGCAAAAAAGAAATTAAAAAAATTATTAAAAAATGGCTTAAAAAAAAGAAAATTGATGTCATAATTACAACTGGAGGGACTGGTCTAACTGGTAGAGATATAACACCAGAAGCTTTAAATGAGATTGCTGATAAACATATACCAGGATTTGGGGAAGTTTTTAGAACTTTGAGTTTAAAAACGGTTGGAACTTCTTCAATTCAATCAAGAGCATGTGCAATTCTTGCTAATGGCAAATATATATTTGCTTTACCAGGCTCTTCTGGCGGCGTTACAGATGCATGGGATAAAATTTTAATACATCAATTAGATGTTAATCATAAACCATGTAATTTTGTGGAATTATTTCCTAGACTAAAAGAAAAATAAAAATTTTATTTATTTTCTCTTGTAGCTATAAAAACTCCAATAGAAGCAATTGTAAATCCTAAAAAGTCGTAGATATTTAAAGTCTCATTTAAAAAAATCCAAGCAATGACAGCTGATGTGGCTGGAATAAGGAAAAATAGAGACACAGTTTTGCTGGCTGAATTATGTTTAATTAAATACATTAAAATAGTAAATGCACCAAAAGAAACTAGCAAAATTTGATGACTCATTGCAATAATGAAAGTCGAAGAAAAATTAATATAAGGTTTAGTTAACAACAAAATTATTAAAAAATGAAATAAAAATCCGCCAATAGCTTGATACATATTACTTACCGGCAAAGATAAATTATTACTTAATTTTTTTTGCCACAATGTTGCACTTGTAACGGCTAATAAAGATATAAAAACTGCAATTATTCCTATAGTTGGCAGTGATGTGCCAACATCAAGTCCGAGAACTATTGCTGCTCCCAAAAAACCTAGTATCACACCAGTCCACTGTTTAACTGTAACTTTCTCATTTAATAACGGACCAGCTAAAGCGTTAGTCAAAACTGGATTAAGCGTTACTATTAAAGCTGCGATCCCTGTAGGAAGACCTTTTGATATAGAAAAAAAAACACCTCCCAAATAAATACCATGAAACAATACACCACTTAAAATCGACTCAATTGCTTTTTTTTTTGTTACTAAAATTTTTTCTTTTTTTAAAATAGAGAATAAAAAAAAACCAAAAGCTACTATTGCAAACCTAAAAGTTAAAGCTGCAAAAGGATCGCTATAATCAACTATGGGTTTAGTAGTGATAAAAGCTGAAGACCAAAGAAGAATAAATATTATTGGAAAAAGTCTTATCATTTAAAATGGAAATACTTATTTTTGATATTTTTCTTTCCATTCAGAATAAGGCATTCCATAAACATGTTTCCTCGCATCTGGATCTGAAATTTCAATTCCTTTCTTTTCAGCTTCTTCTCTGTACCATTTAGATAAACAGTTTCTGCAAAAACCTGCAAGATTCATCAGATCTAAATTTTGAACGTCTTTTCTATCTCTTAAATGATTAATTAATCTTTCAAATGCTGCTGACTGTAATTCTTTTTTTGTATTATCATCCATAATTATTTGTGTTAAGTATTTGTTATAATGAAACTTACCGGATCTTATCAAATTAATTTAGAAAAACAAAAAGTTTGGGAAGCTTTAAATAATCCTGACATATTAAAACAATCCATACCAGGGTGTGAAGAATTTAAAAAAAATTCTGAAACTGAATTCGAAGCTACAGCTACTAATAAAATTGGACCTTTTAATGCAAGTTTTACAGGAAATATTGAGTTAAAAGAAATTAATGCTCCAAATAGCTATATAATTGAAGGATCAGGAAATTCCCCAGTCGGATTTGCTTCAGGAAGTGCTAAAGTGAATTTAGAGGATCATGAGAATGGAACAAAATTAGTTTATGAAGTTAATGCTAATGTTGGAGGAAAAATTGCTCAGGTAGGATCAAGATTAATAGATATGACAGCAAAAAAAATGGCTGATATTTTTTTTGGCAAATTTTCTGAATTAATAGAAGTTCAAAATATTTCACGTGAAACTGAAACTAAACCAAAAATTGAAAAAGATAAAAAAAAATTGGTTAATTATAACATTAGAAGCAAAACCATAATTTATATAACATCAGCTTTTTTGATTGCTTTAATAATATACTTTATTTTTTGAGTCGCGTTAAACTAGAAAACTAATTTTAAATCAATTGATCAATCAGCTCTTATGTGCTTAAATGTCTCAGCTTTTTTATAAGGAGCGGATCTTATGAAAAAAATAAATGTTGAAGTAAACGGAAAAAAAATAACTAAAGAGATTTCAGATCATACTGTGCTCTCTTCTTTTTTAAGAGACATATTAAATCTTACGGGTACACATATAGGTTGCGACACAAGCCAATGCGGAGCATGCGTAGTTCATGTCGATGGAAAATCAATAAAAAGCTGTACTGCTTTTGCGGCAGATATTGATGGATCTAAAATTACAACTATAGAAGGTTTAACTAAAAATGGAAAAATGCACCCTATGCAAGAAGCATTTAAAAAACACCATGGTTTGCAGTGTGGATTTTGTACACCTGGAATGGTTATGAGTGCTATTGATTTATTAAAAAATAATAAAAATCCTAATGATCGAGAAATAAGAGATTGGTTAGAAGGAAATATTTGTAGATGTACAGGTTATCAAAATATTGTAGCAGCTGTAAAAGAAGCAGCTTCTAAAATGTAGGAGTAAAAAAATATGGCAAGCTTAGTTGGATCAAGAGTTGAAAGGAAAGAAGATAAAAGATTTTTAACAGGAAAAGGAAGATATACAGCAGACATAAATATTGTAAATCAGACTTACGCAATATTTATAAGATCTCCACACGCAAGAGCTAAAATAAAAAAAATTGATACTTCAAAAGCATTAAAATCCTCAGGAGTAGTTGATATTTTAACTGGAGAACATATAGCAAAAGACAAAATAGGGGGATTAATAGCTGGCTGGGCAATTAGAAGCGAAGATGGTTCAGAAATGAAATGTCCTGCAAACCCACCTCTAGCAAAAGATAATGTAAATTTTGTTGGTGATCCACTAGCTGTAGTTTTAGCGGAGTCTTTAGATGAAGCAAAAGAAGCTGCAGATCTGGTTAAAATTGATTACAAAATTTTAGAAGCAGTAACAAATTTAGAAAAAACAATGGAAAGTGACGCTATACATGATGGTATAGATAAAAATTTATGTTACGATTGGTTACTTGGAGACAGACAAAAAGTCAAAGAGGCTTTTGATAAAGCTGACAAAATAATAAAATTAGATATTACAAACAACAGACTTATTCCAAATGCAATGGAACCTAGAGCATGTGTTATAGATTATAACACTGCATCTGAAGAAATAACTTGTTACACAACTAGTCAAAATCCTCATTTGTCTAGATTAATAATGTCAGCTTTTGGAGGGGTTGCTCCTGAAAATAAATTAAGAGTTGTTGCTCCAGATGTTGGAGGAGGTTTTGGTTCAAAAATTAATTTATATAACGAAGAGATAGTTTGTAGTTGGGCTTCAAAAAAAATTGAAAGACCAATTAAATGGGTTGCTGAAAGAACTGAATCTTTCTTAACAGACACACATGGAAGAGATCATATTACACATGCTGAGCTTGCAGTAACTAATGATGGAAAATTTTTAGGTTTTAAAAATGAAACAATAGCTAATTTAGGTGCTTATGCACGAGTTTTCGGTACTGTAACTCCAACTTATTTATTTGGTCCATGCGCCACAGGAGTATACGTAATGCCGGCAGCTTACTCAAATGTTAAGGCAGTTTATACAAATACTGCACCAGTTGATGCGTATAGAGGAGCAGGAAGACCTGAAGCAACCTACACCATTGAAAGAATTGTCGATAAAGCTGCTATAGAACTAGGAATAGATCCAATAGAAATTAGAATGAAAAATTTCCCAACGGAATTTCCATTTAAACAAACTTTAGTACATCAAATTGATTCAGGAGATTATGTAGCCGGTCTAAATAAAGCAAAAGAAATGTCAGACTATGATGGTTTCGTAGCTAGAAAAAAAGAATCTGAATCTAGAGGAAAACTAAGAGGCATTGGAGTTACAACTTATTTTGAAGCATGTGGTATTGCACCATCTCCAGTAGTAATGATGTTAGGGTGTGGTGTAGGTTTATGGGAGTCTGCTGAAGTAAGATTTAATCCTACAGGTCAAGTTACAATATATACTGGATCACACAGCCATGGACAAAGTCACCAGACTACTTTTGCTCAAATTGCAGCAGATGAACTTGGCGTACCAATTGAAAATATAGACATTGTTCATGGAGATACAGACAAAGGTACTTTTGGAATGGGAACTTATGGATCTAGATCACTTACAGTAGGTGGTATTGCAATTGTAAATGCATGTAAAAAAATAGTTGCAAAAGGAAAAAGAATAGCTGCTAAAATGCTTGAGGTAAGTGAAGATGAAATAGATTTTAGCAATGGAGAATATGTAGTAGCAAAATCAAATAAAAAGAAAACAATTGGTGAAGTTGCATTTGCAAGTTACTTACCAGGTGTAAGAGATGAAGTGAAATCACCTTTACCAGAGGGAGATGAACCAGGTTTAATCGAGTCATCATTTTTTGATCCAGCTAATTTTTCATTTCCAGCAGGGTCTCATATAGCAGAAGTAGAAATTGATCCAGAAACAGGAAATGTAAAATTAGACAAGTATACTGCGGTAGATGATTTTGGTACGATAGTTAATCCAATAATAGTTGAAGGACAAGTTCATGGAGGATTAGCACAAGGAATTGGTCAAGCCCTTACAGAAAATGCTCAATACGATGATACAGGTCAGTTAATAACAGCGTCTTATATGGATTACACAATGCCAAGAGCAGATAATTTTCCAGAATTTAATTTAGGTTTTACATGTACAAAAGCAACCACTAATCCTTTAGGAGTAAAAGGATGTGGTGAGGCAGGAGCAATTGCGGCCCCACCAACAGTAATGAATGCAGTTATAAATGCTTTAGGTGGAAGGGAAATTGATATGCCAGCAACTGCAGAAAAAGTTTGGGAAGCTTGCAATGAAATGAAAAAAACTAATTCAGAGGCAGCATAAAAATATGAAAACATTTGATTATCACTCACCGAAAGATGTAAAAGAAGCATCTAAATTATCTTCGTCAAAATCAGTTTTTTTAGCGGGTGGCATGACTACAATTCCATCAATGAAATTAGGTCTAGCAACTTATAAAGATGTTATTAATTTAAAAGGAATAAAAAAATTATCAGGAATTAAAGTATCGGGAAAAATTGTAAAAATCGGTGCAACCACTCAACATGCTGAAGTTGCTAAATCAAAAGAATTAAAAAAAGCAATTCCATCACTTGCTGCGTTAGCTGAAGGAATTGGTGACCCACAAGTAAGAAATAGAGGTACTATAGGTGGATCAATAGCAAATAATGATCCAGCAGCTGACTATCCTTCAGCATGTATAGCTCTTAATGCAGTTATACATACAAATAATAGAAGTATAAATGCTGAAACTTTTTTTAAAGGAATGTACGAAACCTCATTAAAAAGTGGAGAGATAATAGAGTCGATTGAGTTTGAAGTACCTTCTAAATCAAACTATCAAAAATTACCTAACCCAGCTTCAAGATACGCTGTAATAGGAGTTTATGTTGCTAGATTTAAAGGAGACAATGTAAATGTAGCTATTACTGGAGCAAAATCCTGCGCATACTTAGACAAAAATTTGTCAGATGCTCTTTCAAAAGACTTTTCAACTTCATCAATAAATAATGTTAATATTTCTTCGAAGGGAATAAATTCTGATATACATGCATCAGCTAATTATCGTGCAAATATGATAAAAGTTTATGCAAAAAAAGCTGTTGAAGCTTGCTAATTTCTCACATCGGTAATAACTTTAAATCAAATGAAAAATTCGTTTGATGAAAAAATATTGGAAGAAGCTTTAGATTGGATAGAAGCTAGTCAAAAAGTAGTTTTAGCAACAGTAATTCAAACCTGGGGATCGTCACCTAGACAAGTCGGAAGTCGAATGATTGTTAATGAAAAAGGAGATTTTTCGGGCTCTGTTTCTGGAGGATGTGTAGAGTCTGCAGTAGTAAGAGAATGTATTGGTTTAATTAAAGATAATAAACTTTGTAAGAAAATAGAATTTAAAGTTTCTAATGAAAGTGCCTGGGAAGTAGGACTTGCATGTGGTGGCGAAATAGCAGTTTATTTAGAACAGATAAATTAAATTTATGATCGAGATGCACAAAAAATATATAGACTGGTGGAAACAAAAACTTAATATTTCTGATTATGCTGTGCTTTGGGTAACCTTTTTTAAAGGTATATTTATTGGATTACTAATTTATCATTTTTTTATTGTTTAAATGAAACACTCTCAACTTAAGGAAATAATTAAAAAAAAAGCTTCAAAGACGGAATTTGCAATTGTAACTAATCTTAAAAATGGTTTAAGCGAAATATATGAACCTGACAAATCATTAAGCAAGGAATTTGAAGCTCATAAAAAACAAATTGATAATTTTTTTAAATTAAAAAAAAATGGAGTTATTGAAAATACAGAAATATTTGTTGAAACATATATCAGACCTATAAAAGTTATTATTGTTGGGGCGGTTCATATAGCTCAGTATATAATAGATTTTGCAAAAAGTTTGAATTTTGAAATTTCAATCATTGATCCAAGAGGATACTTTGCAACATCAGAAAGATTTCCAGATATGAAGATAATAGATAAATGGCCAAATGAAGCATTCAAAGAAATAGAAACAAATGAAAATACAGCTTTAATTGCTTTGACGCATGATCCAAAAATTGATGATCCAGCGTTACAACATGCTTTAAATAAAAAATTTTATTATATTGGTGCTCTTGGAAGTAAGAAAACTCATGAGAATAGATGTCAAAGATTAAAAGAAGCTGGTTTTAGCGATGAACAAATTAATTCAATTCATGGACCAATAGGAATTAAATTAGGTGGCAGATCAGCACCTGAGATAGCTTTATCAATTATTGCTCAATTGGTTTCTGAAACTTATAAAAAATAATGATTAAAGCAATTTTTCTTGCAGCAGGTCAGTCGAAGAGACTTAAATACGAAAATAAACTAGTTAAAAGATATAAAAAGACACCTTTAATTA
Organism: uncultured Pelagibacteraceae bacterium; assembly: GCA_902532195.1. Classification (GTDB taxonomy): domain Bacteria; phylum Pseudomonadota; class Alphaproteobacteria; order Pelagibacterales; family Pelagibacteraceae; genus Pelagibacter. The sequence continues at coordinate 22,146 of CACAHE010000012.1, forward strand.
ATCATTCATTAAAAGTATTACACAAAAGTAAAGTAAACAAAGTTATCGTAGTTCTTGGTTATCAACACAAAAAAGTCAAAAAAATAATTTTGAAGAACAAAAAAAATATTTTTATATATAATAAAGATTATAAAAAAGGCATGGCATCCTCAATAAAAGCTGGATTAAAAAAAGTAGCAAGAAATGATAAAGGATTTATTGTTGTTCAGTCAGATATGCCATTTATCAAAAAATCAGATATCAATAAAATTTATAATTCAATTAAATTAAAAAAGTTTTTAGTTTATGTTTTAAAGTTTAAAAATAAGATAGGCAATCCAATAGGTTTTGACATCTCATTAACTAAAAGATTTAAAAAATTAACAGGTGAATATGGTGCAAAATTTATGGTGAAAAGATTAAAAAATAAGACAAACTTTATCAAAGTGAATTCAAGTAAAGTTTTTAAAGATTTTGATTTAAAAAAAGATTTTAATTAGCTTGGATAGGATTTCCTTTTAGCCATTCACTTTCTTTATTTTCATAGTGTTCTTTCTTCCAAATTGGAGATCTCTTTTTAATTTCCTCAATGATGTATCTTGACAAATCATATGCCTCAGATCTATGAGGACAAGCGACAGCAATAATAATACTAATTTCACCAAGTCCAACATAACCTTTAACATGTTCAATAAATACAGATTTATCTTTAATATTTAGTTTTTCGTCAGCTTCATTATAAATTTCTTTAAAACTTTTAATTACTAATTCGTCGTGACTGTCATAAGTAATTCCGGTAACTTTTTTGTTTGCATTATTTTCTCTTACTGTTCCATAAAATATTATTGAAGCACCATATTTTGATGAAGCAATAAACTCTTCAGCATTTTCTGGTTTAATTTTTTCTTTTGAGAGATCTATTATTTTTGCATGAAGCATTAACCGCCTCCTATAGGAGGAATAATTCCAATTTTTTGATCTTTAGTAATCTGATAGCTATCAGAAACAATATTGTTGTTTTCAGAACAAAACGCCGATGTTTCAATTATTTTTTTATAATTTTCGTTTCCTTTAAATCTTTCATCTACATAGTTAATTATTTTTTTTCTAAGGTCTTTAATAGAAATATTTTCTTTAATATTAAGTTCCAAATATTCTTTATCGCTCAAATCTCTACTTGCACCAAATAGTTCAAGTTTTATTTTCATTTAAAAAATATTTTCTAAAAATTTAGGTAATCCATCTGGATTGGTCCACAAACCACTTTTTCCACCTTCTTTTATTAACAATTTTACATTATCAATTTTTAAATGTGGATTAACTATTTTACTTAAATCATAAATAGTTATTAATGCTGCATTAACACCCATAATTGCTTCCATTTCAACACCAGTTTTTGCAACAGCAGACACTACACAAAAGACTTCCAGAGAGTTATCTACTTCATTCATAACAATTTTTGTTGCTGTATGGTCAATAGGTAGTGGGTGGCACAAAGGTATTAATTCACTAGTTTTTTTAACTCCCAACACAGCCGACACTTCTGCTAGACTTATAGGGTCACCTTTGGGCATTTTTTTATTTTTTATTAAATCAAAAACTTCTTTACCAACATAAATTTTTCCTGATGCAAGTGCTCTTCTAAAAGTTTCTTTTTTTGACGAAACATCAACCATATTAAATGAATTTTTTTTAAAAATTTCTTTAGCCCAATCTTTTAATTCTTTTTGATTTACTATTTTTAATTTAGTCAATTATCCTCCAGTTTTAGATAAATTTTTAGTAGAACCTGTTTCTCCAAGCTCTAAATAATGAGACTCTTTTTTAAATCTCATTTGACCTAATATTAGATCTTTTAATTCACTAAGTTGTTCATCTTTTTGCAACAAATGTCTAACACTTATTCCAGTGTTACCAAATAAACAGAGTCTTAAATCTCCTCTAGATGTAATCCTTAAGCGGTTACAAGTTCTACAAAAATCTTTTGAATAAGGAGCTATTATTCCAAACTTACCTTTATATTCAGGGTTTATATAATTTAAAGCAGGGCCTGCATCTTTCCCAATTGTTTGGTATATCCACTTATGTTTATTTAAATAATTCTTAAATACTTTAGATGAAACATGATACTTTTTAAAATAGTCTAAATTATCACCAGTTTGCATTAATTCTATATATCTAAAATCAACTTTATTATTTTGAATAAAATTTGACCACTTATCAAAATCTTTTTCTGATGAATTAATACCATTTAATAAAACAGCATTAATTTTAATATTTTCAAATCCTAAATCTTGTAAATTTTTTATTCCTTGTAAAATTTCTGGCAATCTATCATGACCAGTAACATTTTTAAAAGTTTCACGATCAAGACTATCTATGCTTATGTTTATTCCATTTAAACCAGCATCTATCAATTGTTCAGCTTTTTGATCTAAGTGGTAGCCATTTGTTGTAATTACAACCTTTTTTATTCCAGATTCATATTTTAAAACTTTAATAATTTCATAAAAATCTTTTCTTACAGTTGGCTCTCCACCTGTAATTCTAATTTTACAAACCCCTAATTCAGAAAAGCATTTTGCAAGACGTTTAATTTCATCCAAATGTAGAAATTTTCTATTATCACTTTTATCAACTTGGTAACCATTTGGTAAACAATAACCACATTTAAAATTACAAACGTCTGTAATTGACATTCTTATATAAGGGAATTTTCTTCCAAAACTATCTTCTAAATGCATAACAATAACTTATACTAGAAAAAATAATTTATAAATTTAAAATTCCTTAAAGGTTATTGAAATCAGCTAAATTACAACTTTAAATTGTAAAACTCAAAATTGTAATTATTTTTTTTTTTTTATTACAGAAATATGAATAATTTGTTAACATAAATATATTAGTCAAGGAGGCTAGATTTATGAAAAAAATAAAAAATAAACTTAATCTTAATAGAAGGAACTTTTTAACAGGAACAGCAACACTAGCTGGTTTAGCTGCAACAGCTTCTGTTGTTCCTATAACTATAGCAAATGCAAATCATAAAGAGGGCGAAAAAGGTTTGCCAGAATTTATAAATTGGAAAAACAGAGATGCACTAATTGTACATTCAGATAAAGGAATTGAAACACATAGAAGTTCTATAGGAGAAAGCTTAATTACTCCAAATAGAAACGTATACATAAGAAATAATATGCCAACCATGACAGATGGACAAATTGGTGACAGAAATGAATGGAAAGTTTCTATTGAAGGTGTAAATAATCCAAAAACTTTTTCATTAGCTGAGCTAAAAAAGTTAGGCCACACAACAATTGCTACAATCTTGCAGTGCTCAGGTAATGGTAGAGGTTTTTTTGCACATAAAGTAAGAGGTTCACAGTGGAAAACAGGAGCAGCGGCTTGTGTTTTTTGGACTGGTGTACCTATGAAAGCAGTTGTTGATGCATGTGGAGGAGTTAATGGTAGCGCTGTATATATGACATCTGCAGGAGTTGACCATGAACCAACTGGATTAGATCCTAAAAAAGCAATGGTTGAAAGATCAGTTCCGAAAAAAGTTTTTAAAGATGCAATGTTAGCTTGGGAGATGAATGGTGTTCCATTGCCAAATGCACACGGTGGACCTTTAAGAATGGTTACACCAGGATATTTTGGAATTAATAACGTTAAGCACCTTGGCAAAGTAGCTTTCACTGAAAAAGAGTCTTCGGTAAAATACATGAAATCAAGTTATAGAATTTCACCAATTGGCAAAAAAGGATCTCAATATCCTTCTTGTTGGGAAATGCCGGTTAAATCTTGGATCACTAGACCAACTGATGAAACGGGAACTGTAAAGGCTGGTAAAGTTCAAATAGTAGGAGTTGCTATGGGTGGTACAAAAAAAGTTAGAAGTGTAAGAGTTTCTGTAGACGGAGGAAAAAGTTGGAAAAAAGCGAAATTTATTGGACCTGACCTTGGTAAATATGCTTGGAGACAATTTGCACTTGAAACAACTTTAGCTTCAGGTACTTATAATATTGCTAGCTTAGCATCTAACGGTTCTGATAAACAACCAGAGTTAAGAATGGAAAATAGAAGAGGTTACGCTCATAACGGTTGGAAAGATCATAGCGTTAATATTACAGTAGTATAATATTTAAAAAAGTTTTAAAATTCATTAATGAAAATTTTAAAGTTTTTATTATTCACTATAGTTGTGTTTAAATTAAACTCTCAAGTAGCTTTTTCAGATGAAGAAAAAATGAAAAGAGGGCTTGAAATATTTAATGAGACAGCCGGTTGCGCAGGATGTCATATTCTTAAAGCAGCAGGTTCTGAGGGAAATATTGGGCCAAATTTAGATACTGTTAATGTAACTAAAGAATATGTAATTGAAATGGTTACTTGGGGACTTGGTGTTATGCCAGCTTATGGTGAAGAGGGAATTTTAACAAAAGAGGAAATAGATATTGTATCTTTCTATGTAGCAAATTCTGCAGGAAAATGAGTAAAATTTTAACTGAAACTGAAATTAATAATTTTAAAAAGGATGGGGCAATATATTTAAAAGGTAAATTTGATAAAAGCTGGATTAATAAGCTTCAAAAAGGAATAGAGAGGGATATAAAAAATCCTAGTCCGAGGTTTAAATCTCATACTGTAGAAAAAGGTGTTCCAGCTTATTTAGAAGATTATTGGACTTGGGATTTAGTTCCAGAATTTAATGACTTTGTATTTAACTCACCTTATCCAAAAATAGCTTCTGAATTAATGTCAGCAAAAAGAATAAATTTAGTAATGGACAATTGGTTTTTGAGAGAAGGTGGATCTAAATCTTCAACACCTTTTCATCATGATGTTAGTTATTTTGATATGAATGGAACAATGTGTGTTCTTTGGTTACCTTTGCAAGCTACAGGAAAAAATGAAGGAGTTGTTTGGGTAAAAGGTTCGCACTTATGGAATAAAATTTTTTTAAGAGTTTTGTTTAAAGATGGTCATAAAGTTGAGGGTAAGGAATGTATTTTAGATGGAAAAAAATATGAACTTCCACCAGATATTTTAGGAAATAAAGATAAATATGAATTTTTGCAATGGGATTGTGAATTAGGAGATTGTGTCATATTTGATATGAGAACTCTTCATGGAACCTTAAGCTCCACAATACCAAAAAAAACACTAAGCCGATATACTTTAAGAGTAGCAAAAGAAGATGCTAAAATTAGTTATGTTGGAGATTGGACAAGTTATAATTATAGAAAAGCCATGCAAGATGCGGGATACAAAAATGGCGATCCCTTAGGTGGAAAAATGTTTCCAACTTTATATGAATCAATTTAACTTCTAGCCTTTTGGACTAGAAGTTAAAATTAATTTATTAACCAGCTGGTTTATAGCTTGCCATAGCTTTTGCAGCCATTTCAGCAGTTTTACTCATGTCCATTTCTTCGAGAATAGTAAAATTAGTGATTGCCCCTGAAGCTTCAACAGCTAATTTAACTGCAGCTGCACCTTCAAAACTTGTACCACTTACTACTCCCACGAAATCATAAGAACCCCTAGTAATAGAAAACGATTCCATTGTACCACCAACAGCTTGAGATAATGCTGTTGCTGCCGCAGCTCTATCTTGTTTAGGATCTTTTAAAAATCCTTTAAAAGCTTGAGCCGTATAATTTCCCATAACATAGTATTTTGCCATGCGACCTCCTATTTTAAAGATTGGATTATAACAAATGAAGCAATTATTAGATATGTTTTTTAATTATTTCAGATATGAATTTTATATTAAATCAGTTCTTCGAAATTCTATCCATTTCCCTTAATTCAACTTCAAGTTTATCTAATTCTTCTCCACCTGCCATCATACTTAAAAGTTTTTCTCTTGATAAATCTTTTTTTGCATATGTTCCTAAACTTTTTCCTCTATTTAAAACAGTAAAACTATTCCCAACAGGAAAAGCATGATGAACATTATGAGTAATTAAAATTACAGCAAGACCTTGAGAAGCAGCTTTAACTATATATTTTAAAACAACAGATGCTTGATGAACACCTAATGCTGATGTTGGCTCATCTAAAATTAAAACTTTAGCACCAAAATATATTGCTCTTGATATAGCAAGACATTGTCTTTCACCTCCTGACATTGTACCTACTGCTTGAGAAGGATCTCTTATATCAATACCAATTTGACCCATTCTTTCCGCTGCAATATTGTTTGCTTTTTCAATATCAAAAGTTTTAAAAAAAGGTATTCCTTTTTGAGGTTCTCTTCCCATAAAAAAATTTCTAGTAACACTCATTAATGATACCAAAGCTAAATCTTGATAAACTGTAGCTATTCCCATATCCAAGGCATCCTTAGGAGAGTCAAATATCTTTTTTTCACCTTCTATAATTATTTCACCTTCATCAGGTTTATGAACTCCCGATAAAGTTTTTATTAAAGTAGATTTTCCAGCTCCATTATCTCCTAGAAGACACATTATTTCACCTTTTTTAACTTTCATAGTTACATCTTTTAGAGCAATTACTTTTCCAAAAAATTTACTTATTCCATTAAATTCTATTAAGTTTTCAGACATTATTTACTCTCAGTAACTTTTTTTCTAATATAGTTATTAAATACTACTGCTATAAGCATCATAGCTCCTAAAAAAACTTTAAACCAATCTGTATCAACATCTGTATAAAAAATACCCATTGATACTGTTCCAAAAATTAATGCTCCAAAAGCTGCTCCAATAGCTGATCCGTATCCTCCAGTTAAAAGACACCCACCAACAACTGCCGCAGCAATTGCCTCTAATTCTTTTAATGTTCCTCTCATTGTGTCAGCAGATCCAGCATCTAATACTTGAATACATGCAAAAAGTGTTGCACCACACGCCGTGCCAATGAATAAACTAATTTTAACCTTTCCTACTGGTACACCAACGTTTGTTGCTCCTACTTTGTCCCCACCAGATGCAAAAATCCAATTTCCATATCTTGTTTTCATTAATATCCATGTGGCGAAAATTGTTAATATTATAAACCAAATTACAGATGGAGGTATACCAGTTGCTAATGGTGTTCCATCAGTTCTCAATGCAATTAATTTCATAGAACCTAACCATGTAAATAACCATTTAAATGTATCCGTAGCAAACATCCATGCAATTGGATCATTATCTATTAAAACTCTCAGTCCTGGAACCTGTGTTCTTCCTGTTATTAATCTTGTGATTGCTAATGTAGCTCCTCTTAAAATAAACAACATAGCTAAGGTTACAATAAAAGATGGAAGTCCAGTTCTAACCACTAATATACCGTTAAAATAACCAACAAGAACAGCCATCGCAAAAGCAAAAACTATACTCATCCATAATGGCCATCCCCAATAAATTGCAGGTATCGCAATACAAATTCCAGCAAAACCAATCATTGATCCTATTGAAAGATCAAATTCACCACCTATCATTAACATAGCTGCTGCAATTGCAATTATACCTAAGTTAGCAGATACATCTAAAAAGTTTAATGTTCCATATGCACTAAACATCCCAGTATCACCTGCAACAATACCAAAAAAAATAAAAACAAGTATTGAGCCACCAAGAGCACCTAACTCAGGTCTGTTTAGAAGAATTTTTAATTTAGAAACTTTTTTTAATCTTTCATCCTTAGAAAATTCTTTTTTTGAATCTATGCTTTTTGATTTTTCAGACATTTTAACTTTTTTAAAGAAAAAGGCCTGACTAAAAATTTTAGCCAGGCCTTTAAATTATATTTTATCTATAACCTTGAGCTGCCCACTTAATTACAGCACTAGCATTTTTTGGAGTTACGAAACCAGGTCCAGTCATAACTACTCCAGCTGGCATAGTTCCCCATCTCATATATTGTGCAAAAATTGCAATAGGTAGGTAACCTTGAAGATATTGTTGTTGATCAATTAAAAACTCTACTTTTCCCGCAGCAGCAGCTTTTAACATGTTAGGAGACATATCAAATGTACCTAACTTAACGCTTCCAACTTTTCCAGCAGCTTCAAGAGCTTTAAGAGCCGCTTCACCAGATAAACCCGCACCTAAAGTTAGGATTGTGTCATATCCAGCACCTAATTTAGCAGCAACAGCTTTTTGAATTTCTGTTGGGTCATTAGAAGTACCTAAAATATCAACTGATCCACCAAAGCCTTTTTTGAAACCAGCACATCTTCTATCAAGCGCAACGTTTCCAACTTCATGGTTAACGCATAATGCTTTTTTACCGCCAGCAGCTTTCATTTTTTGTCCACCACCAACACCAGCTTCAAACTCAGTTTGTCCAACGTGAGCGCTGATTCCTAAAGAAGCATAATCATCTGAACCAGAGTTCATTGAAATTACTGGTATACCAGCAGCAATTGCAGCTTTAACCGATTTTCCTAAAGCAGCCGCATCCGGTAACGTAATAACAATACC
>CACAHE010000013.1 GCA_902532195.1 uncultured Pelagibacteraceae bacterium
AAGCAAATAATGTTGCTCAATGGCAGTGGGTTGCGGGAAGCGGTGCTGATGCAGCTCCATATTTCAGAATTTTTAATCCAATATTACAAGGAGAAAAATTTGATAAAAATGGAGAGTATACAACGAAATGGGTTCCTGAACTAAAAAACTTATAATTTATTTTCTCTTTTTGTAGGTGTTCGACAAATTTTTTTTCTAACTTAATTTGATATGGTTCATAAACTTTATTCCAATATATAGACAAGTCTTTTTCTTTTTTTATTTTTTTTAATTCATCAATTTCATTTCCAGTTATAATCTCTAAGTTTATATTGTAATTTAATAATTGGTTTTTTAAACTATCTAAAGATTTGTATAACCACCATTTTTGAGCTTCCCTTTTTCCATCAAATAGATCAGCATTATATATATAGAAAGCGGAAACAATCTCATCATTATCAGTTGCATAATTTAGAGCCGGATTGTCCTTAATCCTTAAGTCTTCTCTTATCCAAACTAAACCTTTTTTTGTCATTAAAGACCACTTTAATCATCTTTTTTCAATAATTCTTGATACAAATTCTCATCTGCGTCACCTTCGCAACCTATTAAAAGAACATTAGAATTAACATTTAGATTAACTATTTCTTTTTTTTGCTGGTCATTACACAATCCAATTAAGCTTATAGGTCCTGGTGTAGAACATTCTCCACCAACAATTTTTTCATCACTAAACTCACCTTTAGCTAAAAGCTTAACTGTTTTGGATACATAATCATCTGAGATAGTTACACAGTAATTAACTGAATTTTTCAATATTTTCCATGGAACTAAAGATACTTCTCCACAAGACATGCCACCCATAATACTTTCTTTTTCAATTAATATTTTTTCTATTTTCCCAGTTTTTATACTCGCTAGAACGCAAGCAGCACTTTCTGGCTCGACAACAATAATTTGAGGAACATGATCTAAATATCTTGATATTCCTGCAATCATTGCGGCGGCCATTCCACCTACGCCTGCTTGTAATATTATGTGTGAAATTTTTTGATTATTTATTTGATCAGAAATTTCTTTCATCATAACTGAATATCCAGCCATAGTTAATTTTGGAACTAATAAATAATCTTTCCAAGCAACATCTTGTACTATTTGCCAATTATTTTGTTGTGATTGTTTAATACATTCATTAAGGGAGTCCTCATAGTTTCCATTAACTCTTATAACATCTGCACCAAAACTTCGCATTACTTCAGCCCTATTTTCACTTACATAACTACTAATAAAAATTTTACATTTAAGTCCTTGATTTTTAGATCCCCATGCTACAGATCTACCATGATTTCCTGCTGTGGCTGTTGAAATAGTAATTTTTTTGTTTCCACTTGTAATTTTTTCAACAGCATAAGCTCCACCCAAAGCTTTGAAAGATTTTAATTTAAATCTTTTGGATTCATCTTTGTAAAAAATATTATTGAGCTTCAATTTTTTGGCAAGTTTATTTAAATTTATCAATGAAGTAGGAGAATAATTTTCCCATTTAGAGATTGTCTTATATGCTTCGTCAATTTCATTTTTAGATAATACATTCAAAATATCGTTTTCATTAAAATTATGATTTTCATTATGTAAAAAATTTGAATATTTCCAGTTTGAAAATTCGGAATTATCAGACATATTTTAGCAATCTAAAGTGTTATCTTTCTCCCATTCAGTGACAGGTTTTTCTTTGTCAAACACCTCATCTTGATAAAAATCTTTTATTTCTTCTCTTTTTAATTTAACATAGCTATTAATTACCTCATTACCAAATGAATCTTTGATGTCCTTATTTTCATCTAATTTTTCTAGAGATTCTTCTAAATCATCAGGCAACTTTGCAAGATTAGGATAATTTTTATAATCTGTATACATGTTGCAAGTTAGTGGTTCACCAGGATCAGATTTATTGTTTAAACCATATAAACCAGCGGCTATTACTCCAGCTTGTAATAAATATGGATTTGCAGATCCATCCATTAATCTTAATTCAAATCTTCCTGCATCAGGAATTCTAATCATATGTGTTCTATTATTTCCTGAATAAGAAATACTAGAAGGAGACCAGGACGCACCCGATTTTGTTGGTGGGGCATTAATTCTTCTATAACTATTTATTGTTGGATTAAAAAAGACAGATAAAGATTCAGCATTTTTCATGATACCACCTAAAAAATTATATGCTAAATGGCTAAGTCCAAATCGATCGCCATTATCTAAAAATTTATTTGTTTTTCCATTCCACAAAGAAATATGTGCATGACAACCGTTGCCTGTTAAATTTTGGAAAGGTTTAGGCATAAAAGTAGCCCTTAACCCATGTTTTTCAGCTAAAGTTTTTACCATAAATTTGAAAAATGTGTGACGATCTGCAGTTTTTAAGCAATCAGAAAAATCCCAGTTCATTTCAAATTGTCCATTAGCGTCTTCGTGATCATTTTGATATGGACTCCATCCCAATTCAATCATGCTATCGCAAATTTCTTTAATTAAATCATATCTTCTCATCAAGGCTGACTGGTCATAACAAGGTTTTGATTGAATATCTCTTGTGTCAGCAATTCCTGAACCATCTTGATTGATTAAAAAATATTCACATTCAACACCAGATTTCATTACTAAATTTTTTTTTGAAAGTTGTTTTATTTGATGTTTTAACATTACTCTTGGAGAAGCTTTAACAGGTTTTCCGTCCATAAATAGATCTGAGGCTAGCCATCCAACTTCTTTATTCCATGGTAATTGAATTAGACTATCAGGATCTGGTATTGCAAACATATCAGTATCTGCAGGAGTCATATCCAGCCAAGTTGCAAACCCAGCAAATCCTGCTCCATTCTTCTGCATATCACCTATTGCCTGTGCAGGAACTAATTTCGATCGTAAGACACCAAATAAATCTACAAAACTAATTAAGAAATATTTTATTTTTTTTGTTTTAGCAATTGTTGAGAGATTTTTTGGCATTTCCTATATTAACATAATATTATTTAAATAAAGAAAAAAAGAAATCTTTGTAATAAATCAAAATCACCCCAATAATTATAATTACTGCAATAATTGGTCCATATTTAGCTTTTGGCCAAGCAAGTCTAGCCATTTTACTTGGAGTCTTATTTTGATTGTTATTTGAATTTTCGTCTTCCATAAATAAAGGGCGCATAAAATTATGCGCCCTAAATTTTAATTATTTAACCGTCTGTAACATTGCTCTTCCAGTCGTTTGGCCCATGTCTTTTTCGTGCAAGTTTTTCAAGTTTTTCACTTTCTTGTCTTGCAGCAATAACATGCCAACCAATCCAAAGAACAACTAGTATTATAACCAAAACACCTTCACTTCCAACTCCAGGATAAATAGCACCTTGTACTTCTTTAGCACTAAGGTGATCTATCCAATTAGTTACTGTTGCCATATTGTCCTCCTTTACCTACTGGCTGAAGCGACTGATTTTTCATCATCTTTTGCCGCCTCCATTATTTCATAATCTAGACCAGCTAACTCAACTTCTCTTGGAATTCTAAGTTTACCCATTCCATGAAGAACTTTAGCTATGATCCAGCCTGGTAACATTCCTAATAAAAAGAACATTATCAAAGCACCAATGAACATTCCTAAAGGATTAATTGGAGCATAATCTGTTCCAACCCACATTGCGCCAACACTGTAACCAGATGACGGATATCCATTTAAGACAAATCCACAGATTATTAAACCTGCGAATCCTGCATAACCATGTACTGCTACTGCTCCAACCGCATCATCTATTTTGAACTTACGCTCAACCCAGTAATGCATTTTGTACGCAACAACAACACCGATCATTGCTATGATCAATGATTGTATTGGATGATATAAATCATTTCCTGCAGAAGCACATATGATACCTGCTAGTCCTGAAGAATAAGTCCAGAAAGGATCTCCTTTAGAAATCACATACCCAGCTAATAGTCCTCCAGATAACGACATTAAGAAGTTAAAAGTAATACCACTTAATGTTGTTGGGGTTACATAAATGTTTGTTGCAGTAAAGTATGTTACACCTTCCATACCATACTCAGGTCCAAGATCAAAAATTGGAATATTACAAGCTGCATAAAATCCCCAGAAACCTGTATAAATTAGGAACAGTCCTATTGTTACTAACCATGGGTTTCTTGGTCCTATGTTTCTTGGTTCTCCGCTTGATGAAAATTTACCTATTCTTGGTCCTAAAACAGCCAAGATACCTAAAGCAAATCCACCAGCTACTGCGTGAATTACACCTGATGCATAAGCATCATGGTATCCAAGTAATTTTAGCATCCATCCATCGAAATGCCATCCCCATGCAGCATCAATAACCCAGAAAACTGAGCCGATTGCTATTGCTAAGATACCAAAAGCGAAAGTTGTTATTCTTTCGATTACCGCACCTGAAACAATAGAAGCAGCTGTCCACGAGAATAATAAAAACGCTGCCCAGAATACTCCGCTAATATGGTCGCCCAAATTAACTGCCATATATTCTGTATTTGGTAAATACCACTTAGCACTGAAAGTACTTTCATCAGTGATTAGTGCTGCGCTTTCATTCATTATTGATGGTGCTAGACCTGGTCCTGTAGGGAAAGCCCAATAAATCCACCAACCAAATAAAAACCAAGTTACTGTTACCAGCGGTATCAGCATTGTGTTTTTCATTAAAGTATGTTGATGGTGTTTATAACGAGAAGCTCCAACTTCATACATACAGAATCCCACGTGAATTAAAAACATGAGAACTACTGTTATCCAGTAGTAAAATTCTGTAAATATCGTGGTTAGAGCTGATAGTTCGTCAGTCATTTAACCTCCATTTGTTTAAACAAAACATTGAAATACTATTGGATGCGACAGTTAGTACAATGGTAAAAACACTTGGTATTACGCGCAATATAAATAAACAACAACCTGTGGTAGATTAAATTTTTTAAGATTCTAAAATTTTCTATACGCTTTTTTTAAGTCAACTAAAGGGTGGTTCGGAGACATTTGAAATTTAACTAATAGTTCTCTTGCAATCATATCTCTATCTTGTTGATTGTCAGGTAATTTAATTTTTTTTGGAATAGTTACCCAACCATTTGCATTTCTATCAAAAACTGCTGGTCTATTTTCTTCATAACCCATATGAACATCTTCAAGCCAATTAAGATCATCCCAACCCATTGCTTCAACATATTTTTTTAAAAATGGCGTAAGTCTTTTATAATCTGGCAGTAAGTTTACATCATATCTGTAACCTATTGTTTGACCGATCATTTTTTCTCTAGCTGTTTCCTTTTTTTTCCCCAGCTGACCTTTTGTTTTTTTATTCTTTGTTTTTTTCTTTTTTGCCATGATTAATTATATTTTATGAAAATCGTCTACTCCCACAGTATGATTTGTTCCAGATAAAGGTACTTTTGCTAAAGCAGAAGCTTCCATAGTTAAAGCAGCCATATCTTCTGGTTCTAATGAGTGAATGTTTGTTTTTCCACAAGCTCTAGCTAATAGTTGAGCTTCTAAAGTCATTGTGTGTAAATAGTTATAAACTCTTAAAGCCGCGTCATCTGGATTTAACCTCTTTCTTAGTTTTGGATCTTGAGTTGCAACACCCACTGGACAACGTCCAGTGTGACAGTGATAACAATGGCCAGCAGGAACACCCATTTCTTTTTCAAAATTTGACTCTGGAATTTCTTTATTACAATTCAAAGCTATCATAGCTCCAGTTCCTATTGCAATTGCATCTGCTCCTAATGCTAATGCTTTAGCCATATCTGCACCATCCCTAACACCTCCAGCATAAATTAGTGTTACTTTTCCAGTTTGTCCTACATCATCCAACGCTCTTCTAGCTTCTCTTATAGCAGCAATTCCTGGAATTCCTGTGTTTGCTGCTGCAATATGAGGACCTGCTCCTGTTGAACCTTCCATACCATCTAAATAAATTGAATCTGGATCACATTTTGCAGCCATACGTACGTCATCATAAACTTTCGCAGCTCCAAGTTTCAATTGAATTGGTACTTTATTTTTGGTTAATTCTCTTAGCTCTTGTACTTTTAATGCTAAATCATCTGGACCCAGCCAATCAGGATGTCTTGCTGGTGATCTTTGATCAATACCCGCAGGTAAAGATCTCATTTCAGCTACTTGATCAGTAACTTTTTGACCCATCAAGTGACCACCCATTCCTACTTTTTGTCCTTGTCCTATAAAAACTTCTATACCATCAGCTAATTGTGCGTGATGAGGATTAAATCCATATCTTGATTGAATACATTGATAATACCATTTTTCAGAATATCTTCTTTCATCTGGAATCATACCACCTTCACCTGAACATGTAGCACTACCAGCCATAGTTGCTCCTCTTGCAAGAGCAGTTTTTGCTTCATATGAAAGAGCGCCAAAACTCATACCTGTTATATAAACAGGAATATCCAATTCGATAGGATTTTCGCATCTTGGACCAATTACTGTTTTTGTTTCACATTTTTCTCGATAACCCTCAATTACAAATCTTGTTAACGTTCCAGGTAAAAATACTAAATCATCAAAAGTTGGAATTTTTTTCATTAATGCCATTCCACGCATTCTATATCTTCCTAATTGTGCTTTAATATGAATGTCGTCAATTACTTCTGGAGTAAAAATTGAATTATAACCTAGTAAACTTTTATTTCTTTTTGCAAAATCACTTTTTCCATTTGTGTGGCCATTAGCTTTTACTTTTTTATTTTTTGCCATTATATTGCTCCTTTTTTTTCAGTAGGTTCTAAAGCATCGTAGTTCCAAAGTTTTTTACCGGCTACAATTTTAGTCATTTTGGAAACGTCAAAGTTTTCACCTATTTCTGCAACTTTAAGTTTTCTATTCAACCAATCTACATCATTCTTTGTCATGGGTGCTTCTATCGCATCACTACCAAATGAGCCAATTTTTCCTCCAACATAAATTGTTCCATCATACATAGAGTCTCCAAGATTAATTCCTACATCACCTAAAATTACAATTCTTCCTCTTTGCATCATAAATCCTGTAAATGCTCCAGCATCTCCTCCAACAATTATTGTGCCACCTTTTTGATCTATTCCTGTTCTAGCTCCAACGCTTCCTTTGCAAACTAAATCACCACCTCTAATTGCTGCACCAAAACAAGATCCAGCGTTTTTTTCAATAACTACTTTTCCAGCCATCATATTTTCAGCACATGACCAGCCAACTCTACCATTTACTCTTACCAAAGGTCCATCAATTGAACCAACTCCAAAGTAACCTAAACTTCCTTCAAAAATTAAATTTAGTTTATTTAGTATTCCAACACCCAAACTATGCTTTCCTTGTGGGTTTTTAATAACAATTGTTCCATAACCTTGACTCATTAAATCATCAATTTTTTTGTTTGCCTCTTTGCAATCCATATCTTTAACATCAAGTTCAGTTCTTTTATTAAAGTCAACATCGTATGTTCCCCAATAGAAAAAATTTTCTGCCTCGTCAGGATTAAAAAATTTTTGTTGGGTTTTTCCAGTTAGAACTTCAGTGTGCATACCCATTGATTGGGCTTTTGTTTTTTTTTCAGATGTTTTTAAATTTGCCATACTTTAACTTCTCCATCAAAAGGATCATAAGTTGTAATTTCTTGAGGAAGAATAGATCTTATAGCTATTTCCTCTGATCCCATCGCAACTAAATCATCAGATTCGTATAATACAAGTGGTTTTGCTGCCATGGTATCTTTTGCCATCCCGAGAGAGTCTTTTGTCGCTACAAAATAAGTAAAAACTCCATCAAGTCCTGTTAAAGACTCTTTCATTCCCTCTTCTAATGTTGCTCCATTTCTCATTTTTTCGGCTAAAAAAACTGCAATTAGTTCCGAGTCACATTCTGACATAAAGCGCATACCTTTGTTTTCAAGTGCTCTTCTATTGTTCCAATAGTTTGTTAATTGACCATTATGAACTACGGAAACGTCAGCAAATGGATAGCCCCAAAATGGATGGGCAGATTTAATATCAACTCCAGACTCTGTTGCCATTCTTGCGTGCCCTATACCATGTGTTCCTTGAACTTTATCTAAATTATATCTTTCACATACAGTTTTCGCATCACCAAGATCTTTTATTAATTCAAGAGATTTTCCTATAGATAATATTTCAACCATTTCAACACTTTCAATTTTTTTTGAAAAATCCATTAAGTCTTTATCATACTTTATTTCATATCTATAAGAGTAAGGTGTTAACTTTTCTTCTTTAACAATTGTTGCTCCTAATTCAGAAAGATTTTTATCTACAAGTTTCTTTCTTTCATCATAAACACTAACATCTTCATTAACAGATGTGCTTCCTTCTCCTACATTTTCTCCAACCTTAAACCTCATTATAAAGTTTTGACCATCATTTTGAGCATAAAGAGCGTATCCTGTTGAGTCCGGACCTCTGTGCTTTAAAGCTTGGAGCATACTTTGTAATTCTTCTCCTACATTAGAAGATTTACCTCTATGAATTAGTCCCGCTATCCCGCACATAATATTTTCCTTTTATATTTTTCTACAACTATGGAAGACAATCTAAATAAGTATCAAGATCCCATTGAGTAGTTGCACCTAAAAATTTTTCCCATTCATCATTTTTATACCAGTGGAATACCTTGTACATTTCATCTGGCATTGCTGATTTAATTACTTCATCTTCAGCTAATCTATCTAAAGCTTCTCCTAGACTTAACGGAAGTTTTTTAACATCTTTACCTGCTTTTTTAGCTTCATACATACTTCTAGATTCAGGCTTAGATGGTTGTAGTTTTTTTGAAATACCGTGGTCACAAGCTTTTAATAAAGCTGCACCCAATAAATATGGATTATGCATTGAGTCAACCGATCTATACTCAAATCTTCCAGGAGCTGATACTCTTAAACCACAAGTTCTATTTTGATATCCCCAGTCTGCATATACAGGTGCCCAGAAACCTTGATCCCAAAGTCTTCTGTAAGAATTAACTGTTGAAGATCCTAAAGCAGTTAAAGCAGGCAAGTGTTCCATTATTCCAGCAATGGACTGTAAACCAATTTTACCTGGTAGTTGCATATCTTTAGTATCAGGCATAAAAGTATTTGTGCCTCCCTGTACATAACCAAAAACTTCCTCTACTCCAGGTAATTTTTTATTACCTAATTTGTTTGTTACAACTTTTCCACCTTTCCATAATGACATGTTCGTATGGCAACCACTTGCAGATACCCCCATAAACGGTTTTGTCATAAAGCATGCTATTAAATTATGTTCTCTTGCTACTTGAGCACAAATTTGTCTGTAAGTGGAAAGTCTATCAGCGTTTCTTAAAACATTATCGTATGTCCAGTTTAATTCTAGTTGTCCTGGAGCATCTTCATGGTCACCTTGGATCATATCTAAACCCATGGCAGAAGCGTATTCAATTACTTTCATAAACACAGGTCTCAATGACTCAAATTGATCAATGTGATAACAGTATGGTTTAGAAAAACCTGCTCCAGTAGGGGTTCCGTCAGGATTTTTTGTCAACCACATCATCTCAGGTTCTGTTCCAACTCTTAATTCTAGACCATGTTTTTTCTCAAATTCATCCATAAATATTCTGAGATTTCCTCGACAATCAGAGGTTAAATGTCCTCCTGGATTTTGTCTTTCTTCTCTATTTCTAAAACATGTAACAAAAACCCTTCCAATTCTTTTGTCCCAAGGTAATTGACAGAAAGTTTCAGGGTCAGGTATACCAACAAGTTCCATAGCTTCAGGACCGTAGCCGATATAATTTTTGTGTCTGTCTACAAATAAGTTAGCAGTAGATCCATAAACCAATTGAAAACCTTTTTCTGCAGTTCTTTCCCAATGGTCTGCAGGAATTCCTTTTCCAACAACACGTCCTGTTACAGATATAAATTGATAATAAATATATGTAATTCCTAATTCGTTAATTTTTTCTCTAACATTTTTAACTAATTTTGCTCTTCCTGGTTGATTTACATGTTTTTCTAGATCTGTCATTTTCCCCCTTAAATTATAAGTTTAAAAAGGTAACTGAAAAAAAATTGTCTGTCTAGTTAGATAAATTAACTCCAGGGGAATGGACTGTTCGAAGTGGGATGAAGTTCACCTTTCTCGTATCGGTTGAATCTAAATGGTTTTAATAATTCACTTTCTTTTCCAAGAACTTCCTCCGCAACTAGATTGCCTACACCCATCATTTTATATCCATGATTTGAGTCAGCTATAACGTAAACATTTTCGCAGAATTTATCAAAAACTGGAAAACTATCAGGAGTAAAACACCCTAAACCACCAGATGGTCCTTGTTTATATTGTTTTGATTTACCTTCAAATCTTTTTTGACAATGAGCTAATGCAGACGACCACATATGAGCAAAATCATCTGTTGTTTGAAAGTCTTTAGATTGAAGTCCATAAGGATCAACTTTTACTTCTTCAACTTTATCATCTACTTTAAATGGGGCCGCACCTCCTTGTACTCCATGTTTGTCACATATATCCGGTTTATAATATATTCCCCACATCTTGTCTGTGATTAATGATTTATCTCTATCAGAATATAATGGTTCATCACTATCCACATGAATTAGTGGCGGCATTTTTCCATCATCGGTTTTTAAAAAACCGTCTCCAACATTCATAACACCTTCTTGTAAAAACCAATACTTCCACATATTTTGGTTATCTTTTTTTTCTCCATTATATTTTATTGAAATTTTGTTAGGTAGTTCTAACATTTCCCAAATTTTATAAATCCATGGTCCTACTGCAACAATTACTTGTTCACACTCAATTGTACCATGATTAGTTACCACTCCTGTAACAGCTTTACTGTTACTTCCTCTTTTAAATCCTGTAACTTCAACACCTGTAATTATATTTGCTCCTTGTTTTTTAGCTTTATTACCGCAAGCACCTATTGCAATTTTATTCGGTGAATATCCTCCCTGTTTTTCATGGAGAATACTTGTAATACCTTTAGCTTGCCAATCACTAAAAATATTTTTCATATAATTAAAACATTTTTCTTCACCTTCAATAAATTCTGAGTCATATCCTATTTTTTGTTGTTGTTCGTAGACTGAAGTCATATCTTTTCTCATACTTTCAGTATTAATTTGCATAAAGCCTACCGAATGGTAATTAAAATCTTTTGAATCTTTTTCCCAAATACCTACACTATGTGCCATTAACTCTCTCATGGCTGGTTGAAAATAATTATTTCTTACTACCCCACAAGCAATTCCACTAGCTCCTGCAGCTATTCCAGTTTTGTCTAAAACAACAATATCATTTTCTTTAACCGTTTGACCTTTGGCTTTTATTTTTTCGCCTAAATTCCACGCAGTACTTAATCCATGTATTCCCGCACCAATAATTACGTACTTAGCTTTTGATGGAATTTTACTCATGATTTAACTCTAGTTTTTTCTGGATCATAAAATGGAAACCCAACTACTTTTGCAGTTATTCTTTTTTGATGACCATCAATCTTGCCAATTTCAACTTCTGTACCCATTTTTGAATGATTAACATCTATTCTACAAAGAGCAATATTTTTGTTTAGTTTTGGAGATATACAACCGCTAGTAATTATGCCAATTTGTGACCTTTCTAAATGTACACAGTCACCGTGATTGGCTTTTTCTTTTCCTATTAGCTCGAGTCCTACTAATTTTTTTTGAGGGTTTTCTTTTCTTTTAATCAAACTTTCTTTTCCTATAAAATCTTCAGTTTTAGTTTTAAGAGGAACGGTAAAACCAACTCCAGCCTCAAAAGGATCAACCTGTCCGTCGAATTCATTTCCAAAAAGAATTAATCCAGCTTCAATCCTTAATAAATCTAAGGCCCCAAAACCTGCTGGTATTAACCCTTCATCTTTACCCGATTCCATTACCTGATCCCACACCTTTGGGGCATCTGATGGATGGCACCAAATTTCATATCCTAATTCACCAGTGTAACCTGTTCTTGAAACTATTAAAGGTATTCCCTTTAAATCCTTAATTCTGCAAATGGTAAATCTAAACCATTGAAGTTCTGAAATTGAAGGTTGAGTAGGAGGTGTAAAAATAAATTTTTCAAGTATTTTTCTACTGTTGGGTCCTTGGAGAGAAATATTATTAATTTGATCTGTTGAATTTTTTATAAAAACTTTATATCCCTTTTTTATTGCTTGTTCTTTTAACCATTCACCAGCATATTCATCTCCACACACCCACCTAAAACCGTGATCACTCATCTTTAACAATGTACCATCATCAAACATTGTTCCATTTTCATAACACATTGATGAATAAATAACTTGTCCAACTGAAAGTTTTTTTACATTTCTAGTAAGTGTGTAATTCATTAATTCTTCGGCATCTGGTCCTAAAATTTCAAATTTTCTAAGAGATGAAAGATCAATTATAACTGCTTTTTCTCGACACGCAGTATATTCATTAATTACCCCATGTTTTGTATAATCATTTGGCAACCAAAAACCCCTTGCATCAACAAAGTTTCTAGTAAGTTTAGATGTTCTTTGATGAAACCCAGTGTTTCTTGTTAATTTTGTTTCAGAGTCCGTTTTCATTCTAAATGCAAAAGATTTTGTAAATTCTTTTTTTTTATCATAAGTTCTAACAAAAATATCAGTAGGATTCCACGAATTGCAAGCATCTATATCGCTTGGGCATGCTGTTGTTCCGCAGGTTAAATCTTTTAAAGCCCTAAATATTACATAATCTCCTGGTCTAGCAAAGGATTCATCAGATAAAACTGAATTTAGTCCACCAGCAGATGTATTAAAAAAAAGATTTATAGCCTGCCAACCTCTTTTTTTTTGAGCTCCATATTTTTCCATAGATTCATTTAAATTATCAGAACAATTTGGATGACCAAAGTATCCGGAGTCTTCATAATATTTTGATGTACATGCCAAATTAAATGTATCGTGTCTTCCAACTGTATCTCTAATTACTTCAACTAAAGGTTCATGATCGGTATCATAAAACTTCGAAAATAATCCAGGTCCAGGAAAAGTATTTCCCATAAAAGTTCTTGTTGTTTGCCAGTCTATACCTTTTTCAATTCTTTTATCTAATTTTGCTGTATCAAACGCTACAAAATCAGAACACTGTCTTCCTGCAGGAGAAATAACTTGGATATAATCTCCTTCTTTAACTTGGTAAGAGATTGCAGTTTTACGATCTATATTAGTTTCATTTAACGGATCATACATTGGCTCTGGAATTACCGTGTGTTCTTTATCTTTTGATATTTTTGCTCTTTTAATAAAAATTGTTAAATCAGTAGGAGGAGTTTGCTCGTGAATTAACATTTCAGGTCCAGGGGCAGCAAATATACAATAACACTTATCTTTAGATTTTAATTTTACTTTTTCTCCCCAATTTGTGTCCTTATCAAAAACTATTGAAGATTTTGTTTTTGCTATATCTAGATTTCTTTTTTTTAGTTGATATAATGCAGTTAAAGAACTTTCATCTTTTTTTAAAAGTATTTTTTTTATTTCAGATTCTTTTTTAATTTCTTTTAAATTTAAAATTGAGAGATCCGACTTTCCTTCTTTATTAAAAATTGAAATTTCACAAATTTGATTACCTTCATTATTTATAATCTCTATTTCATCATCAGGTAAAATTTGAATCCCTGTTATACCACCACCGGTTACAGTATATCTTTCAACTCCAGGTGGTAATACATTTAAACCAGGTTCTTTAATGTATAAACTAGTTGTGCTCATTTTCTCAATAACCTGCATTGAACATATTATATCTATGAGATGTTGACTATACAATTAATTAGGCTCATACTTAGACAGTTTATATAAACGAAAGGGGAAAATATGAAAAACAAGAACTTACCGATAATTATCGGAGTTATTGTTGTTATTATTGGTTTAATTTTCTTTATGCAGGGTGGAGATAAATCTGCAAAGAAATCAGGCGATAGCGCTGAACCGATTGTAATACCAACTCACAACTGGTCAAGCCAAGTAGTAATGGCTTATGTTATAGGTGGTATTTTTGAATCTAATGGTAACAACGTTAAATATGTTCCAGCCGACTCTCAAGCAGTATATGAATCAATTCGTATAGGTGATGTAACAATATCACATGAAGTTTGGGAATCAGCTTTTGGTAAATCATTTACAACAGCTTTAGATAAAGGTGGAATACTAGACTGGGGAGATCATGAAGCAAGAACACTTGAGGATATGGGTTATCCTGATTGGGTTGCTGACAAATGCCCAGGTCTACCTGACTGGACTGCTTTAAAAAATCCTGATTGTGCTGCAAACTTTGTAACACCTGACTCAGGTGGAAAAGGTCGAATGTTAGAAGGACCTCAAACTTGGCACGGAGATTTAATACCTCAAAGAATTGATGCTTTGGGTCTAGGAGATCTTTGGGTAGTTAAATTTGCAGGAAGTGCTGATGCACTTTGGGCAGAATTAGCAGCAGCTAAAAAAGAGGATAGAGGAACTATAATCTTTAACTGGACTCCAAACTTTACAGATGGTGCTGGTTTCACATTTATAAAATTCCCTCCATACACTGCTGGTTGCAGACCAGAAGATGGTGGTGACGGTAAATGTGGTTCGCCAGATGGTTATTTGAAAAAGGCTGTTAATGCAGACTTTCCAAAAACTCATCCGGGAGCAGCAGACATTTTCAAAAAAATGTCATTCTCTACAGGTCAAATTGGTGCAATGGCAGCTTTAGTTGACCTTGACAAAATGACTCACGAAGATGCAGCTAAAAAATGGTTAGCTGACAACGAGTCAGTTTGGAAAGCTTGGATGAACTAATTATAGTGAATAAAAGCTAATAAATTATAATCTCCCCCAGCGTATGTTGGGGGGGATTTTTTTTTATAAAATTTTGTGTAAAATACAACAATGAAAAAATATCTCTTTATCATATTTTTAAGTTTTTTAATTTCTTCTTCAGCTTTAGCTCGTAAAGTAGGTTGTAAGGAAGGAAATTGTGAAAATGGTTTTGGATTGTGGGTTTCTACAGATGGCACAACATATGAAGGAGAATGGGCTGGAACAAAAAAAAATGGTAAAGGCATCGAAACTTGGCCCAATGGATATATTTACAAAGGTGAATTTAAAAATAGTGAGTGGAGCGGAAAAGGAATTTTAACTTTCCCAAATGGTGCAACTTATGAAGGAGAATGGGCTAATGGCTTTATGAATGGAAAAGGAACATTCACTTGGTCTGATGGTAAAAAGAAAACAGGAATTTGGAAAAATGGCAAATTACAAAAGTAGTTAAAACAATGTTAAAAAACAAATATTTAAATAAATTATTAAAAGATTTACCTGAACCAGCAAGACAATTTGGTGGTTTAGTTTCAATAACAGTTTTTGTAATTTTATCCTTTGCTATTTTAAATATTTATTGGGGTGGGGGAGATGAATTAATTAGAAAAATGAAAATAGAAGAGGAAAGAATTGCACAAGAAAAAAAACTAAACGAAGTTATATCAAGTCTTCCATCAGGCATTGTAGTATTTTACGATGGAACTGATCATTATAAATTGTCTAACAAACAATACGAAGCAGTTTGTAAAATAACTAAACTTATTCCACAACGTGCTATTATGGCTGCCCATTTTTTGAATTATAAAGCTTATGAATTATATACTATCAATGGTAATAAAATTAACGATACGTTTGTTAAATGGGACAAAGATAAAAACAAATGTTTTGCTGGTTACACCGTAAGTGGAAGCAATGTTGGAGTGAATGAAACTGCAGTTGTTTCTGGAGAAGTTTTAAGTTTTTTAAGCACAGGTATTGATACCAGGGTTTATTTTATTAAAAATTTTTAGGGAGGAAAAACAACAATTATATAGATTTTATTTTCACTGAATATCGTATAACTTGTTAAATGAAATGACTGATGCTGTAATTAAATGTGAATCTGTCTACAAAATATTTGGTGCAAATGCCAAAAAAATGCTTCAAGAAGCAAATGGAAATGTAGACGCAAAAACATTCCAAGAAAATGGATGTATTGTAGGTGTGAACAACGCTTCCTTTGAAGTTTCAAAAGGAGAAATGTTGGTTGTTATGGGATTATCTGGTTCAGGAAAATCTACATTATTAAGATGTATTTCTAGATTGACAGATGCAACTGGTGGAAAAATTTATATAGAAGGTCAAGATTTGCTTTCATTAAAAGAAAAAGAACTTATTGAGCTTAGAAGAAACAAAATGGGAATGGTTTTTCAAAGTTTTGCTCTACTTCCACACAAAACAGTTTTGGAAAACATTGCTTTTCCGCTTCAAATCAAAGGAATAGAAACAGAGAAGAGCATCAATAAGGCTATGGACATGGTTAAACTTGTTGGCCTTGATGGAAGAGAAAATTATTTTCCAAGGGAACTTTCAGGTGGACAACAACAAAGAGTAGGTATCGCCAGATCATTAGCTGTAGAGCCCGATATTTGGTTTTTAGATGAACCATTTTCCGCACTAGATCCATTGATTAGAAAAGAAATGCAAGACGAATTTTTAAGACTTCAAGAAAAATTAAAAAAAACAATAATGTTTATTACTCATGATTTTGATGAAGCATTAAAACTTGCTGATCGTATAGCAATTATGAAAGATGGAATAATTGAACAGTTAGACACTCCAGCAAAAATTGTTTTAAATCCAGCAACTGAATATGTAAAAAAATTTACTGAAGAAGTGCCAAGAGAAAAAGTTTTAATAATAGAAGATGTGATGGATGCACCAACCTCAGATAATTTAAGTGATCTAAAAGTTTCAAAAGATGAGATAATAGAAAATGTAGCTGAAAAAATTTTATCTCAAGAAAAATCAGTAGGTGTATTAGATAAAAATAATAAAATTGTTGGAACTGTTCATCCTTCAAAAATAATCCATACTGTTTTTGGAGGAAGAAAAGAAAACAGTTAGATTATGGAATTTTTAAAAAAATATCCAAAATTATTTCAATGGTTATTTTTGTTAGTTGTATTTTTTGCCTTATGTTTTTCAATTGATGTTCCTGAAACTTATAAATTTATAAGAGGTCAAGCTGAATTTATTAAAGACCCAAATCAAAGTACTTACATACTGTTTGGTAAAGAAGTAAGGTATTATGCATTTGATAATTTCTGGAGACTACCCCCTTTACTTGGGTGGTTGCCTATCTGGATAAATGATGGCCTGTTTTTCTTATTGAATGAATGGATGCCAATGGAATTTTGGGATTCAGCTACACAAGAATACAAAACTCGACCTTTGGTTCTACAAATATCAAGAAATATAACTGCGTTTATGACATTTCTTATAGAATTAATTAGAGAAATTTTATTAGGTGGTGTTGAAACAATCGTTGCATTTACAAGTTGGAATTTCGTAAGCGCATATCCCTGGGCAAAATTACCTGGTTTACCTTGGACAATTGTTGCCGCGGGTGCAGCCATATTAGCTTACAAATTGAGCGGCAAGGGTTTAGCTATATTTGCTGGTCTGGTAATGATTTATATTTCTGTTTTTGGTCAATGGAAACCTTCAATGCAAACACTTTCTTTTATATTGGTAGCAGCACCACTTTCTTTTATTTTTGGATTGAGTTTAGGTGTTATGGCTTATAAGAGCAAACGTGTTGAGAAAGCATTATATCCAATACTTCTAGTTATGCAGACTATGCCTCAATATGCTGTTCTAGTTCCCGCAATGGTTCTGTTTGGTATTGGCGATCACGCTGCAGTTATAATAACAATGGTTGTTGCTATTCCACCGATGATCCTATTAACTTTGATAGGGCTTAGAGGAGTATCTCCAGAAGTTATTGAAGCTGGCAAAATGAGCGGATGTAGTAATTGGCAACTTATGACCGAGGTGTTAATTCCAACTGCAAGAAGAGATATTTTGATTGGTGTTAACCAAGTCATTATGGTTTGTTTTTCTATGGCGGTTATTTCAGCTTTTATAGGTGCTAAAGGATTAGGATGGAATTTATTGTTGGCTTTAAATCAATTAAATATTGGTTTAGCACTAGAAGCAGGTTTATGTATTAGTTTAATTGCAATACTTTTAGATAAAATGTCATTGGCTTGGGCAAATAAACAAACTGATTATTTTGGTAACCTGACATTTTACCAACGTTATAAAAACACAATATTTTTTGGTGGAGCTGTTGCGGTTGGGGCAATCCTTGCCTTAGCTGGATCTTTTTTCTTTAAAGAAGGTTTTAATTATTTATATGAGGTTCCCCATAATAAAGGAATATCAACCGCAGATTTCTGGAACAAAGGTGTTGATTGGATTTTTGATACTTTTTTTGTATACATAAAAGCATTTAATACTTGGTTAATAACAGAAGTTCTTCAACCAATGAGAGCACTATATCTAAGAATGCCAGCAGTTGCTACTTTAGTGTTAGTTGTCGGAGCAGGTTATATAATTGGTGGAATTCGTTCAGCTTTTACAGTAGGTGGATTAACATTATTTATAGCCCTAAGTCCATGGTGGGACAGGGCATTGGTCACAACATACATGGCAACTTTTGGAGTTATTATATCTTGTACAATTGGATTTGTTGTTGGAACTTTATGTCAACAAAACAAATATACTACAAATTTTATGTTAGGAGTTTGTGATATTTTTCAAACATTTCCTTCATTTGTATACCTAATTCCAGTAATGATGTTATTCGGAGTTACAGATACATCAGTTTTAATTGCTGTAATTGTTTATGCAACTATACCAGCAACAAGGTACACTATCGAAGGGTTGAGAAGTGTTCCTCCTGCATTGCATGATGCAGCCACAATGTCAGGTGTAACAAAATTACAAAGATTATTCAAAATAGAATTTCCTTTAGCATTTCCTCACATGATGCTTGGATTGAATCAAACAATTGTATTTGCGTTGTTTATGGTAATTATAGGAGCATTTATTGGAACTGAAGATTTAGGGCAATATATTCTAAAAGCTTTATCTGATAAAGCGGGCGGGGGTAAAGGATTAGTGCTTGGTATTTGTGTAGCTTTCATAGGCCTGATATTTGATAATTTAATTCGAACTTGGGTAGAAAAAAGAAAACAACATCTTGGCATAGATTAAAAATGAAAAAAATATTAGTCATTGGTGGTGGGGCAATGGGATCGGCATTTACAATTCCTTGCCTAGAAAATAAAAATAAAGTTACTATTACAGAACCTTATAGCAAAACATTTATTAAAGATTTATCTTCAAAAAAAAAATTTCATTCAAGTTTAAAAATAAATCTTCCAAAAATTTTAAAATTTAGAAAATTTTCCACAGATTTATTAAAAGAAAAATTTGATTTAATTGTAATTGCTTTAAGCCTCTCAGGTATTAATTTTATTAGTAAAGAACTTAAAAAGTTAAAATTAAAAAATAAAATATTGGTACTTACTAAAGGATTAAAATACGAAAAAAAAAATAATAAAATTCTAACGATTTCAGAACAATTAAAAAAAAATTATAATGGAATGAATATTTCAGTTTTAAAAGGCCCTTGTTTGGCCAAGGAATTAGCTAGAAAAAATCAAACTAGTGTAATTCTAGCCAATAAAAATATTAAAATAGCTAAACAGATAGGCAAGATGATTTCTACAAAATATTACGTTATAGAATTTTCCAATGATATTATTGGTGTAGAAATATGTTCTGCAATAAAAAATATATACGCAATGATAATTGGAGCGGGTCAGAGCTTAAATACTTCATCAAGTTTATTTCAAAAATCAATAATTGAAATGAAATTTTTAACTAAATATTTTAAAGGAAAAGAAGCAACAACCGTAGGACTTGCAGGAGTAGGTGATTTATATGTTAGTGCGGCAGGTGGAAGAAATAGTAAAATGGGAAGTTATTTAGGAAAAGGATTTACATTTAAAAAGGCAAAAAAAACATTTATGCCCAAAGATACCGTTGAAGGAGAACAGCTTGCTAGAGAGATAGCACCATATATATTGAAAAAAATAAATAAAAAAAAAATTCCATTGATGACTAATTTATTGAAAGCTATCTTAAAAAATAAAAAATTAAATATAAGATTGTAAATAAAATTTAGTTTTTTGATTTATCTAAAAAAGCTTTTAAAGAATCATCCATTGCTGTAGCCCATGGCGTGTGATGTATTGGTGCGACCGATCCAGTAACTGGTGAAGAAAAAGATTTATTTCTATATGTCATAATATCTTCTACTTTGTGATGTTCCCATTCTTTAAAATGTTTTCTAATTAATTCAAAATCAATTTTTGGATAATCAGATAACTTGTGTAGCTCCTTGGTATATTCAGTTTGGAAGTCTATCATCTGATCAGGATTTTCTAATTTTTCTTCCATAGCAACCCATTTATTTATATCTTTTTCTATTTCTGAACTATTTGGGAGTTTAATTTTACCCATTATTACATCTCTTGCATACCAGGCTTGGCAATCAAACATATTAAATGTGTGAAACTGATCTTGCATTCCCAAATAAAGTAATTTGTGGTTATTTTGCCAAACAACACCTTTATATAGTTTTGGTGGATACAATCTATTCCTAGTTTTTAATTTTAGATCTTTATTTAAAAAAGGGAAATGATGAAGATAACCAGAACATAAAATTATTGCATCGGCTTCTTGCTTATGACCGTCTTTAAAGATTGCTTTATTTCCATCTAATTTGTCTAGATAATGTACTTCTTTTACTCCATTAGGCCACTTAAAACCCATAGGGTTATGTCTGTAACCTATAGTTACACTTTTTGCTCCATACTTATGGCACTGAAGCGCTACATCTTCAGCAGAATAACTACTTCCTAAAACAATAACATTTTTACCTCTAAATTCTTCTGCATCTCTAAAATCATGTGAGTGTAATATTCTACCGGGAAAGGATTTCATTCCTGGATATTCTGGAATAAATGGTACTGAGAAATGGCCAGTTGACACCACAACATAATCAAAATTATCTTTTGAAAACTTATCATTTTTCTTATCATGAGATTCTATATCAAAACTATTTCCATTATAGATTACACTGGTAACAATATTATTAAATCTTACTTTTCCTTTTAGTTTTTTTACCCTACCAATTATGTAGTCATACAAAACTTCTCTTGGTGGAAAAGAAGGAATGGGTTTTCCAAAATGTTCATCAAATGAATAGTCCGCAAATTCTAAACATTCTTTAGGACCATTTGACCATAGATACCTGTACATACTGTTAGGAACAGGATCACCATATTGATCAGAACCAGTTCTCCAACTGTAATTCCATAATCCCCCCCAATCTTCTTGTTTTTCAAAACAAACTATTTCAGGTATTTTTTCACCTTTTTTTTCAGCTTGCTCAAAAGCCCTTAACATTGAAAGACCACACGGTCCTGTTCCAATTATAGCTACTTTCGTCATTGAATTTTTCCCATTTAAAAACAAATTTATAAATGTATTTTACTAACAAAAAAGTCAAAATTGCAATAATATTTTATTATGAAAACTAATTGGAATTATCCCACTTCTGTATGGGTAGGGGAAAATAGAATTAAAGATCTATCTCAGGCCTGTAAAAATTTGAAGATTTCAAGGCCATTATTTGTAACGGACAAAGATCTTATAAACTTAAATATGACTAAGAATATTATTTCAGAATTAAAAAAAAAAATTAGCGTTTTATCTATTTTTTCAAATTTTTCAGGGAATCCTATTGGAGAAAATGTAGAAGAAGGAGTATTGGAATTTAAAAAAAATAAATGCGATGGAGTTATAGCTTTTGGAGGAGGCAGTGGTTTAGATGTTGGTAAAGCCATTGCCTTTATGTCAGGACAGTCTAGACCAATATGGGATTTTGAAGATATAGGAGATTATTGGAAAAGAGCAGATGAAAAAAATATTTCCCCAATTGTTGCTGTACCTACCACTGCAGGAACTGGATCTGAAACTGGGCGTGCTTCAGCAATTATTAATAAAAAAACTGGAGTAAAAAAAATTATTTTTCATCCAAAATTTTTACCATCTATTGTTATTTTAGATCCAGTTTTAACAGTTGATTTATCTCCAAGATTAACAGCAGCCACAGGAATGGATGCATTAGCGCATAACTTAGAAGCATTTTGTGCACCTGGCTTTCATCCAATGGCAGATGGAATATCAATAGAAGGTATAAAATTAATTAAAAAATCTTTATTAATAGCTGTTAAGAATGGAAAAGATTTAACTGCTAGATCGGATCTTCTAGCAGCTGCTAGCATGGGATCCACAGCTTTTCAAAAAGGATTAGGTGCCATTCACTCATTGAGTCATCCTGTTAATTCACAGTTTAATCTTCATCATGGACTATCAAATGCAATTTTTATGCCATATGTTTTAACTTTTAATAGAAATTTAATAGAAAAAAAGATTGTTTCTATTTGTGATTATCTAAATTTAGAAAAAAATTTTGAAAGTTTTTTAAATTGGATTTTAAATTTGAGAAAAGAACTAAATATTCCACATAAGCTTTCTGATATGATTGAAGTTAAAAACATAAATATAGATAAATTATCACAAATGGCACTAGATGATCCATCAACCGAGACAAATCCTAAAAAAATGACAATTGACGATATGAAAATTTTATACGAACATAGTATTTCTGGAAAATTATTTTAATGAGAAATTTGAATTTATTAGTTGTCGAAGGAAATCTTCAAAAGGAAAATGAAAATTTTCGAAAATTTGGAATCCAAACTCATGCCGAAAGTTTAAAGGATAGTCTTGAATATTATTCAAAAGATTTAAATATTGATGTATTTAATCCATGTTCGGAGAAAAATTTTGATAGAATATTACCAAATATTAAAAAATATAATGGACTTATTTGGGGAGGAAGCAGCTTAAATATTTATAATGATTGTATAGAAATTCGTAGGCAAATTTCGTTTATGAAAGAATGTTTCAAGAATATAAAAAAAATATTAGCAATATGTTGGGGGATGCAAGTTGCTGTAACAGCCGCTGGAGGAACAGTAAAAAAATCTACTAATGGAGCTCACATAGGGATTGCACAAGATATTGAGATTAATGAAAATGGTGTAACTCATCCTTTATATAAATTAAAAAAAAAAAAATTTAATTCACCAGCTTTTAATTTTGATGAAGTTGTTAAATTACCAGAAGGAGCTATTCATTTAGCATCAAACAAAGTTAACAAAATTCAAAGTATAAATTTTAAATCAGGGGTTAGTGATGTATGGGGATTACAGTATCACCCTGAAATAACTTATCACAAAATGATTACTTTAATAAAGTTTAGAAAAGATCGCTTAATAAATGATAGAAAATGTTTTAAAAACGACTCAGAGATTCAAAAACATATTGAGTTTATTGAACAAGAAATTAAACTATCAGAAAAAAATTCTAGAATGATTGAATTAAAAAATTGGCTTAATTACTTATCAGCTGCTTAACTAAAATAATCCCTCAATTTCACCTTTTTTATTTAGTTTTATAGAATCAGCAGCTGGAACTTTAGGAAGTCCAGGCATGGTCATAATAGCACCACATATAACCACAACAAATTCTGCTCCTGACGAAAGTCTGACCTCTCTAATTGGAAGAACGTGTCCTGATGGAGCGCCTTTTAAACTAGGGTCTGTAGAAAAACTATATTGAGTTTTAGCAACACATATTGGTAGATTGCCATAACCTTTTGCCTCTATATCTTTTAATTGATCTCTAATTTTTGTATCAGCTACCACTTCGCTTGCATGATAAATTTCTTTAGCAATTGTTTCTATTTTTTTAAATAATGTAATTTTATCTTCATATAAAAACTTAAATTGATTTTTATTTTTATCACATATTTCAACAACATTTTTTGCAAGTTCCTTGGTACCTTCACCACCATTAGACCAGTGAGTACATAAAGATGCTTTAACTTTAAATTTGTCACAGAAATCAATTAAAGTATTTACTTCTTTGTCTGTATCAGTAATAAAATGATTTATTGCTACTGCAACAGGCAAGTTAAATTTTTTTACATTGTTTATATGTCTTTCTAAATTTACTAAACCTTTTTTAAGAGCATCTACATTTTCTTTTTTGAGATTTTCTTTTGATACCCCGCCATGCATTTTTAAAGCTCTAATGGTTGCTACGATTACAACACAATCAGGTTTTAAACCAGATTTTCTACACTTTATGTCTAAAAATTTTTCTGCTCCTAAATCAGCACCAAACCCAGCTTCAGTAACAACATAATCTGATAATTTTAAACCAGTTTTTGTAGCAATAACTGAGTTACAGCCATGCGCAATATTTGCAAACGGTCCACCATGTATAATTGCTGGATTATTTTCTAATGTTTGAGTTATGTTGGGTCTGATAGCGTCTTTCAAAAGAACAGTCATCGGACCTTGAGCATTTAAATCTTTTGCATAAATAGGTTTTTTATCTTTAGTATAACCTATTGTAATATTTCCTATTCTAGTTTCTAAATCTACTAAATCATTTGACAAACAGAAAATAGCCATGATTTCTGAAGCTACCGTAATATCAAAACCTTCTTCTCTTGGATAGCCATTTGCAATTCCTCCTAGATTTATATTTATTGATCTTAAAGATCTATCGTTCATATCCATCACTCTTTTCCAAACAATTCTTCTAACATCAATATTCAATTTATTTCCCCAGTAAATATGATTATCTATTAAAGCTGATAACAGATTATGTGCAGAAGTAATTGCATGAAAATCTCCGGTAAAGTGAAGGTTTATTTGTTCCATGGGAACTACCTGAGCATATCCACCACCGGCAGCTCCACCTTTCATTCCAAAAGATGGTCCTAAACTTGGTTCTCTAAGACAAACAATAGATTTTTTTCCTATTTTATTTAATCCATCACAAAGACCAACAGAAGTTGTTGTTTTTCCCTCTCCTGCGGGAGTTGGTGTAATTGCTGTTACTAAAATTAATTTTCCACTTTTTTTATCTTTTAATGTTTCTAAATACTCCGGTTTAATTT
>CACAHE010000014.1 GCA_902532195.1 uncultured Pelagibacteraceae bacterium
TATAGTCTGCTATTGCTCTGTATTTATCTTTTTTCATTTGTTTTTTATTTAAATATTTCTTTGGATTTTTAGAAATATTTTCAAAAAGTTTCTTTGTAATCAACTTTCCTTTATTATTTTTTTTTAAAACGTCTTTATTGTTATACATTTTAAGTTTTAAAAAATGTTTAATTTCACTTTCTATTTTTATGAATTTTTTTGAAAAAGATACCACGTAATTATGTGAATTATAAATATTATTGTGATTTTTAATTTTTATAGAATTAATATTGTTTATCGTTGTTTTAATTAAGTCCTGTACCATTAAATTAATTGAATCTCTTATTACTTGATATATCAAAATTTCATCGTTTTTTCTTTTTAAATTTATTTTATATGATTTAATTATATCCTTAAAAAAACTAATATCTTTTAGATCACCTAAAGAAAATAGTTTAGCTCTAATTCCATCTTGTATATCATGATTGTTATAAGCTATATCATCAGACAAGGCGGCTATTTGTGCCTCTAAAGATGGGTTTTTCAAAAAGTTAAATTTATTTTTTAAATTGCTTAAACCTATAATTCTATTAAGTTTTTTTTTGTCTTTATATGGACCATTATGTTTTAAAAGACCGTCTAAAGTTTCAATAGTTAAATTTAATCCATTAAATTTAAAATATTTGTTCTCTAAAAACATAACAATTCTTAAAGTTTGTAAATTATGATCAAAGCCTCCATAATTCGTCATGCACTCATTTAATGCATCCTCTCCTGCATGACCAAATGGCGTATGACCTAAATCATGAGCCAAACTTAAAGTTTCAGCCAAATCATCATTTAAATTAAGATATCTCGTTATTGATCTAGCAATTTGCGCAACCTCTAATGAATGAGTAATTCTAGTTCTGTAATGATCGCCTTCAGTGTTAACAAATACTTGGGTCTTATGTTTTAATCTTCTAAATGCCGCACTATGTATAATTCTATCCCTATCTCTTTGAAATGGTGATCTATATTGATTGGGAATTTCTTTAAACAGTCTTCCCTTGCTTTTAAATTGACCTAAATAGCTGTAATTTTTCATACTTTAAAATTGGTAAATTATAATTATATTAGTAATAGCAGTGTTAATTTATGATTAAAGAAATTAAATTTACCGATAATGCCTTAAAACAAATAAATCATTTGTTGTCATCTAAAGATAAAGGGTCATTTTTTAGAATCGCAATAAAAGGCGGTGGTTGTTCAGGTTTTCAATACGATTTTTCTTTCGAAAAAGAAGCCGCTAATGATGATTTAAAATATAATAATATTTTAATCGACAAAACATCTGCAGATTTATTAAAAGGCTCTGAAGTAGATTATGTCGAAGAATTAATAGGTAATTCATTTAAAATAAATAATCCACAAACTAAATCATCTTGTGGGTGTGGCGTTTCATTTTCTCTTTAATGTTAATAAGTTCTTGGAATGTTAATTCTATAAGAGCTAGAATTGAAAATATTAAAGAGTATCTTAATAAATTTTCTCCCGATATTCTAATGATGCAAGAAATTAAAACTCCAAATGATACTTATCCTTATGAGGAAATAAAATCTTTAAAATATGAAAATTATGTATTTGGACAAAAAAGTTATAATGGTGTTGCAACTATATCTAAAACCAAATTAAATAATATTCAAAATGATATTTTTAAAGATAAAAACAAACAATCGAGGATAATTTCAGCTGAAGTAAAGTTTAAAAAAAATAATATAATATTAATTAATATCTACACTCCTAATGGAAATCCTGTAGATACAGATAAATACACATATAAACTTTACTGGCTTGATAGTTTAATTAAAAAAATTAAATCTTTATTAAAAAAAAATGAAAATATTATCATTGGGGGTGATTTTAATATAATTCCTTCAGCTGAAGACGTTCATGATCCAAAAAGTTATGAAAATGATGCATTGTTTAGATTAGAAATAAGAAAAAAATTAAGAGAATTAATTAACCTGGGATTTTATGATGCTTATAGATTTATTCACCCTGAAAAACAAGAATACACATTTTGGGACTATACTAGTGGTGCATGGCAAAAAAATAATGGTATGCGAATAGACCATTTTTTAGTTTCTAATTCATTAATTGATGTTATTAAAGATGTTAAAATTAATAAATTTCCTCGCGGTAAAGAAAAACCTTCTGATCACACACCTATAGAAATTGAATTAGCTTAAAGATTTAATTTTATTTACTAACTCTTCATTTATATTTCTTGGACCCTTATCAAGTCTATTTTTGTGTCTTCTTTCACCAGGAAGTCTAACTCCATCCATTGATTTCATTTTATCAAAAAATTCATCTGAATGTTTATTCCAATCATTTTCAGATAATTTGTCTGGTGAAATTGCTAATATAAATTCACCGCCACTTGGTGGGCCACCATCATTATTGTCTTTAGCAGCAGTCTCATAACTAAAATTATCTCCAACTAAAGCTCCTGCTAGTAATTCTACCATCATAGCTATTCCTGAGCCCTTATAACCACCAAAGGGTAATAGTACTCCTCCGTCAGCTATTTCCCCTGGGTCAGTAGTTTCTTTTCCATCTTTAGTTAAACCTGTCCCTAAAGGAACTTTATGCCCTTCTCTTTTAGCAACTTGAACTTCTCCCATTGCCATTGATGCAGTCGCCATATCATAAACAACTGGAGTTTTTCCTGGTCTAGGCCATGCAAATGAAATTGGATTAGTTCCAAATAATGGTTTTGTAGCACCCGCAGGGGCAACAGCAGGCTTGTATGATGTGCATGCGAAAGCAACTAAACCTTCCTCAGCTATCATTTCTGTTTCAGGCCACATAGCAGCCATATGATGTGAATTATTTATAGCTAAAACTGCTACTCCATTTTCTTTTGCAGCTTTTACCAATTCTGGAATACCTTTGTTTAAAACAACTGGAGCTAAACAATTATTTCCTAAAACTTTTATTACACTAGGTGATATTTTTTTAACTTCTGGTTTACCTTTTCCGTTTATTTTGCCACTTTTAAGACCAGTGACATAAGCAGGCAATCTAAATAAACCATGAGATAATGAACCATCTCTTTCAGCTTTCATTATTAAATCTGCAAGAATAGATGCTGTTTCATCATCACAGCCATTAGCTAACAATGTCTTTTTAGCTAGATCAAAAATTTCATTTAAGCTAAGGGAAATTGTACTCATCCCTTTATTAGATATTATTTATTACAAAATATCAATTTTAAATTAACAGCCTTTAAAAGATTTAGACATGTTTTTGATTAAATCTAAATATAAATCTTTACCTGGCTCTAGAGTTGCTCCTAATGGATCTAATACACCTGTGCTAATGTTCATATCTTTAGCAACTGCATTTATTATATCAGGATTAAATTGAGGTTCAGAAAATATACAGCTAACCTTATCATGTTCAATTATTTCTCTAATTTCAGATAATTGTTCCGCACCGGGCATAACATCTGTATTGACTGTAAATGCACCTAATACAGTAACATTAAATCTCTCTTCAAAATATTGATAAGCATCGTGGAAAACAATAGATTTGAAATCTTTATTTAGTTCAGACTTAACACTTTTTAATAGTCCATCAATATCTTTTAAAGCTTTATTTAAATTGCTTTTATAAATAGAAGCATTCTTTTCATCATTTTCTATTAAATGCACAACCATTTCATTTAAGATAACTTTTGCATTTTCTGGATCTAACCAAATATGTGGGTCATATTCTCCATGTGCATGACCTTCGTGACCGTCTTCGTCGTGTCCGTGGTCATCGTGATCATCTTCTTTATGACCGTCTTCATCGTGACCATGATCGTCATGTCCGTCTTCTTTATGACCATCTTCGTCATGTCCGTCTTCTTTATGACCATCTTCGTCATGTCCGTGATCATCGTGATCATCAAAAATATTTCTTTCTCTAAATTTTAATTTTGTTAAACCTTTGATTTCCATCAACTCAATTTTTTCGGCATTTTTAGCTATTGATTTTAATGGTTTTTCTAAAAAATTTTCTAAACCCTCACCTACCCAAAATATAAGATTAGCTTCTTGCAGCATTTTTGCGTGAGATGGTTTTAGAGCAAATCCATGCGGTGAAGCATATCCGTCTACTATCAAATCAGGTTTACCTACGCCATCCATTAGATAGCTAGCCAGCGAATGTATTGGTTTAATAGATGCAACTACTTTTAAATCAGCATTTGCTGATGTAAATATAGTTAAAAATGATAGTATTGATACGATAAATGGTATTTTTTTTAGATTTTTCATAGTTTAAAGTTAATTTATTGTTATATTATAACAATGTGTAATAATATAACATTTAATAAAGTCAAGTAGTAAAATGACATCAAATAATAAAATGTTAGTTAAGTTAAAAAATGCAGGCTATCAACAGAATGATAAATGGCTTGTTAAAGGAGTATCACTAGAGGTTGAAAAAGGTAAAATTGTAACTCTTATAGGGCCAAATGGCTCTGGAAAAAGTACAACAGCAAAAATAGCTTTAGGTATTTATAAAAAAATTGATGGAGAAGTTGAAAAATATACTAACAAAATAGGATATGTTCCTCAAAAAGTATCTATTGATTGGACTTTACCACTAAGAGTTAGTGATTTTATGGTCTTAACAGAAAACCTTAAAGATGATGCTATAGATGAAGCTCTATCATTAACTGGAGTAGTACATCTAAAAAATAAAAACCTAGGTAATTTATCTGGAGGTGAGTTTCAGAGAGTTTTGCTCGCTAGAGCTATTTCAAAAAAACCAGATCTATTAGTACTTGATGAACCTGTTCAAGGAGTAGATTTTACTGGGGAAATTGCCTTGTATGAATTGATCAAAAAAATATCTGAAGAACTTAATTGTGGAATTTTATTAATATCACATGATTTACATACAGTAATGAGTGCTACCGACCATGTGGTTTGCTTAAATGGTCATGTATGTTGCTCAGGTTCACCTAGTGATGTAGCAAAAAATAATGAGTATAAAGCTTTGTTTGGTGAACAAGCTGCTCAAACACTTTCAATTTATGAACATAATCATGATCATGTTCATTCACATGAAGGAGAAATAAAGAAAAATTAAATGTTTGATGATTTTTTTATAAGAGCTTTAGTAGCAGGAATTGGTGTTGCTTTTGTAACAGGTCCGCTTGGATGTTTTGTTATTTGGAGAAGATTATCTTATTTTGGTGATACTCTTTCACACTCAGCTTTACTTGGTGTTACTATGGCTTATTCATTTGAATTTAATATTGCTATTTCAGTTTTTATAATTTCATCTGTAATAGCTTTAATTTTAATTCAACTGCAAAAAAAAACAAATCTTCCAGGTGATGCATTACTCGGTCTTTTAGCTCACTCGTCTTTAGCAGTAGGATTAGTAGTAATTGGTTTTTTAACGTTTATTAGATTTGACATTATGGGTTTATTATTTGGAGACATATTAGCTGTAACAGTTAATGATATAATTATTATATGGGCTGGTGGTGCATTAATTTTATTAGTATTAAAATTAATTTGGAAACCTTTATTTGCTTCGACAGTAAATTATGAATTAGCAGAAGCTGAAGGTTTAAATCCAGATAGAGCAAAAGCAATATTTACAATTTTAATGGCTGCAATTATTGCAATTTCAATTAAAATGGTTGGACTGTTATTAATTACTGGAATGTTAATTATTCCAGCTGCAATGGCTAGAAACATATCTGACACCCCACAAAAAATGGTACTGTTTTCAATTATTGGAGGTTTATTATCTGTAATAATAGGACTGTTTTCTTCACTAGAGTTTAATACTGCGTCCGGGCCTTCAATAATAACAGCATCTTTAGTTCTATTTATACTTTCATTATTAAAAATAAAACAATCCATTCAATTGAAAAACTAATGGGCAACTGGTAAAATATCAAAAATGCAAAAACAAAATTTCCTTACAAAAAATCAACAAATTGTCTTAGATCTTGTAGAAAAATCTTCTCAACCATTAAAAGCTTATTCGATATTATTTAATGTTCAAAAGAAAGGATTAAAAGCACCCCTGCAGGTCTATCGAGCTTTAGATAAATTGGTTGAAATAGGTAAAATCCATAAAATTGAAAGTAGAAACGCTTTTGTAGCGTGTAAAAATTCAAATTGCGTAGTTTCTAATGCAACAGCTTTTTCAATTTGCGAAAGTTGTGAAAAAGTCACTGAAATAAACAATTCAAAACTTTCTAAATATCTAAGTAATTTTGAAGACAACTCAGGAATGAAATATAGCAAATACAACTTAGAATTCTTTGGTTTGTGCAAAAAATGCAAAAATAAATAAATTGATCAAGTAAATACAACTTAAAGTATTAAATTTAAGATAGTCAATTTACGTACTAGATTTTTAAATAAGATAATATAATAGGGATGAATCGCATCTCCAAAAAAAATAATAATAAATTTAACTATAGATAAATAATCTCTCACACATTAAATAATCTTTATCGATATGAATCGATTAAAATTTAAAACAATAAAAATAAAGGACTCTCATTAAAAATATGGAACTCTCATTAATATATACAATAGTAGGATTTGGACTAGCAGGATGGTCTGTAATTGGAAATGACTCAATTCAAACATTAGGTACTTTTATTGCTTCAAAACAAAAATGGTTTAAATGGTATACACTTGCTGCTTCAGCATCATTTGTAATGATAATAGCTCTTGCTTGGGGTTGGTATGCTTATGATGGTGATATCTCATATGGTAGATTAACAAGAATACCTTATCAAGAAATTCAGTGGTATCATGCAGTTGCACCGGCGATATTGTTATTATTAACAAGAATAGGAATACCAGTATCTACTACTTTCTTAGTTCTTTCAGCATTTGCTTCAACTGTAGTTCTAGAAAAAATGTTAATGAAAAGTGTAGTTGGCTACGGTTTAGCTGCAGTAGTTGCTTATATTGCCTGGATAGTTGTATCAAAATTTATCAATGAAAAATTAGATGAAGTTGATGAAAAATGGATTGGTTTCTGGCGTAACTCTGTTTGGGTAACTTCTGGTTGGTTATGGTGGGTTTGGTTATCTCATGATGTAGCAAACATTGCTGTGTATTTGCCAAGACAATTAAGTCCGACTCTTTTGATTACAGTAATGGCCTACTTTACAATTTTATTATTTTATATTTTTTATATTCATGGTGGACCCATACAAAAAGTAGTTTTAGATAAAACTGGAACTAGATATGCGCGATCAGCTACAATTATTAATGTAATTTACGCAGCAGTTTTATTTTACTTTAAAGAATTAAATGATCTACCAATGTCAACAACTTGGGTGTTTGTTGGATTATTATGTGGTCGAGAATTAGCAATTTCAACAATGAACAAAGATTATAAATTTAAATATGTTTTCCCATTAATTGGAAAAGATTTTGTTAAAATGATCTTTGGATTAAGTGTATCAGTTGGAATAGTGCTTGCTATTCACTATATAATTGTTCCAAAGGGGTGGTTTTAAAATAGTTTTAAACCGATTACTCCAACAAGAATTAATAGAATAGAGAATATCTTTGTTGGAGTAATCTTTTCTTTTAAAAAGAAATATCCAATAAATATGGAAAAAAATATACTAGATTCTCTTAATGCACCAACCATAGGAATTGGAGCTTTTGTGAATGCCCACACTACTATTGCATATATTGCAAAGGATAATGTTCCACCTACCCAAAAGATTTGTTTTCCTTTGTTCATTACTTCAGTAAACATATTTTTTTTTGTTTTTATGTTTAAGATAAACCAGAAAAGTAAAGAATTTATTATAAATGACCAGCTAATAAAAGATATTGCTGAATTGCTTACTCTTGCACCATATCCATCTACCAATGAATAAAGGCCAATGAACAATCCAGTTAACAAAGAATATTTTATTATTTCATTATTTTTTTTAACTTTATCAAATAAACCAAGTATTATAACTCCAAAACAGAGAATAATAATAGATAGTACAGTTAACAAATTAAGAATAAGACCTAAAAATAAAATTGAAATCACTGTAGCGACAAGAGGTCCTGATCCTCTTGCAATAGGATATACTTTTGTGAAATCACCTATCTTATAGGAGTTAAGTAAATACCATTGGTAGCCTTGGTGAATTATTACACCAGCAGCAATGTAAGGAATGCTGTCAATAGAAGGAGCTGGTAAAAGTATTATTGCAATAATTGAACATGGAACGTGTCCAAAAATAATACCTGACACTGCAATACTCTTGTCAGGATGTTTTTTAACCATAGCGTTCCAAATTGCATGCATAAAAGTTGCAAATAGAACTATAAAAAAAACGTTATTATCCATTTAGGTTAAATTACCTTATTCTACCGTAAATATCCTGATATCTAACTATGTCTGTTTCCTTTAAGATAGGACCTGTTTGAACTTCAATAATTTTTACAGGTTTTTTAAAATGATTTTCAATTCTATGTATAGCACCTGTAGGTATAAAAACAGATTCCTCAGGTTTTTTAAAAAATTTTTGTTTATTAATAGTTATTTTTGGTTTGCCGTGAGTAATCATCCAATGCTCAGATCTATGATGATGTTTTTGTAGACTAATAGATGATTTCGAATTAACCGTTAGTTCCTTAACAAGAAAGTTTTTGCCTTCAAATAAGTTAACGTACCT
Source organism: uncultured Pelagibacteraceae bacterium (assembly GCA_902532195.1). Classification (GTDB taxonomy): domain Bacteria; phylum Pseudomonadota; class Alphaproteobacteria; order Pelagibacterales; family Pelagibacteraceae; genus Pelagibacter. The sequence continues at coordinate 8,687 of CACAHE010000014.1, forward strand.
ACCCCATGGCCTATAATAAACATTCTTTTTTTTAAAGTATTTAGCTTTATCTCTTTTATAAATCTTAGATATTTCTCTCCAGCTTCCAAGATCAGACCAAGGTATATCTAATTTTATTGCATTAATATTCTTGGTTTTTTCTAAAATTGCATAATCAAAAGATTTTTCTACAGATTTTATAAATGCTCTCTTATTTAAGTAATAAGTATTATTTCTATATTTGGCTTTATTTACTGCCTCTAAACAGCTTTTATAAGTTTTACTTTGGTACTTTTTAAAATTATTAATTATTGAGTCTTTTCTTAAGTAAAACATCCCAGAATTCCAATAGCCTTTCCTTTTTATTATTTGCTTAGCTTTAGATGCTTTTGGTTTTTCAATAAATTTTGTAACCTTATTAATATTTTTTTTTATTTTTTTAGTTAAAAAATAACCATATTCACTTGATGGATTTGTTGGTTTGATACCGAATACAAATATGTTTTGATTATCTAAGTTAGATTTATTTTTGTTTATAGATCTATTTAAAATACTTGATTTTTCTATTAGGTGATCTGCTGCAAAATACATTAAAGGTTGTTTTAATGGTATGTCCTTAATTAATGCTGAAGATAATATAGCGGGAGCAGTATTTTTCTTTGCTGGTTCTAGAACTATTTTATACTTTTTAACCTTATTTTTTTTAAGAGATTTTCTTACATCTTTTAAGTACTTTAAATTTGTGCTTATTATAGGGTAATCAAAAACTGGATTTTTAATTCTTTCTAATGTTTTTTGAATTAATGACCAGCCGCCAAAATCTATAAATTGTTTGGCTTGATGTTTTTTTTGCTTAGGCCAAAGTCTTGTTCCAGCGCCTCCACAAAGGATAACAGGTCTAATTTTCATTAAATATCAGCGTAAGTTTTTACTTCGTTTTTTCCACCTGGATGAGTTGGAGCACCTAAATAAGCTGGTCCAACTGTTTGAGCATATTTCCAAAGTGTTCCATTACCAAAATTAATTTTCTTTGGTTTCCACTTTTTTCTACGTTTTGCTAATTCTTTTTTTGATAAACGAACATTAATTGTTCCTTTTTTAGCATCTAAATCAATTATATCTCCATTTCTAAGTAAAGCTATTGGTCCGCCTACAGATGCCTCAGGTCCAACATGGCCAATACAAAATCCTCTTGTTGCTCCAGAAAATCTTCCATCAGTTATAAGAGCAACCTTTTCTCCTTTTCCTTGTCCATAAATTGCTCCTGTTGTTTGAAGCATTTCTCTCATACCAGGTCCACCTTTTGGTCCTTCGTATCTAATTATTATGATATCTCCATCTTTGTATTTTCTATTTTTAACAGCTTTGTAAGCTGCTTCTTCAGTATCAAAACATCTGGCTCTACCAGTAAATTGTAATTTTTTTAATCCAGCGACTTTTACAATTGCTCCTTCAGGTGCTAAATTTCCTTTCATTCCAACAACTCCTCCATCTGGCGATAAAGGATTGTTATATTTTCTCATAACTTTCTGCTTAAGGTTAAACTTAACATTTTTTAAATTTTCCTTCATCGTTTTACCTGTAACAGTCATGCAATTACCGTGAATATATCCGCCTTCCATTAGAGTTTTAAGTAACATAGGAACACCACCAGCTTTCCACATATCTTTTGCTACATACTTTCCACCAGGTTTTAAATCAGCAAGATAAGGAGTTTTTTTGAAAATTTTTGCAACATCCATCAAATCAAATTTAATTCCTATTTCATTTGCAATTGCTGGTAAATGCAAAGCAGCGTTTGTTGATCCACCAGTAGCCGCTACAATTGTTGCTGCATTTTCTAAAGATTTTCTAGTTACAATATCTCTTGGTCTAATATTTTTTGCTAACAAATTCATTACTGCTTTGCCGCTAGCTAAAGCATATTTATCTCTTCGATTAAATGGTGCTGGCGTTCCTGCGGAATAAGGTAAAGCTAAACCAATTGCTTCAGATACACATGCCATTGTATTAGCTGTAAATTGACCACCACAAGCACCAGCTGTAGGACATGCTTTTAATTCTAATTTTCTAAGTGCGTGTTCTGAAATTTTTCCTGAAGAATATTTACCAACACCTTCGAATACATCGACTACAGTAATATCTTTTCCATTTAATCTGCCAGGAAGAATAGATCCACCATATATGAATACACTTGGAACATTTAATCTAACCATTGCCATCATCAAACCTGGTAGTGATTTATCACAGCCTGCAACTCCTACTAGAGCATCATAACAATGACCTCTAACAGTCAGTTCTGTTGAATCAGCAATTACATCTCTAGAAATTAATGAAGATTTCATTCCTTCATGACCCATTGCGATACCGTCAGTCACTGTAATCGTACAAAATTCTCTAGGTGTGCCTCCAGATGATTGTACACCTTTTTTTACAGATTGAGCTTGTCTCATTAATGCTATATTGCAAGGAGCTGCTTCGTTCCAGGTTGAAACAACCCCAACAAATGGTTTTGCTACATCTTTTTCAGTTAAGTTCATTGCATAATAAAATGATCTTTGTGGAGCCTTATCTGGTCCAACAGATGTATGTCTACTAGGTAGCTTTTTTTTATTAAATTTTGGCATTATAGGCTTTCAATAGTTAAAGAAATTTTTTTAATATCATTTTTTAAATTACTATAATTAGTTTTTTCTTGCTGAACAATATCTTTCGGTGCTCTTTGAACAAAGCCCTTATTTTTCAATCTTTGTGATATTTTGTCCACTTCTTCTTGGTACTTACTCTGTCTTTTTAATAAATTTTCCTTAATTATTTTTAAATCAACATTTTCATCAAAATATATTCTAAATAAGTCACCTGAGATGATTATTGATGCGGCTGGCTTATTTTGATCCTTTTTAAAAAAATTATTAATTCTACCTAATTTTTTAATTATATTTTCATTGCTCATAACAAATGATTGATTATTTTTTTTAATTTTATTAATAGATATATCTATAAAAGAACCTGGGCTTACATTTAGCTCATTTTTAAAAGACCTTATTTGGGAAATAATATCGATAATTTTTTGAACCTGTTTATAGTCACTATCTTGTTTTGATTTTCCATAAATCCAATTAGATAGCATTAAAAAGGTCTTATTTTTATTGTCAAATTTATTTGTTAACCATATTTTTTCTGTAATAAAGGGAATAAATGGATGAAGCATAATTAATATTTGCCTAAATACAAATGCTGAAACTTCTTTTACTTCTTTTTTTTCACTTGAATTATCTGAAAAAAGTATTGTTTTAGATAATTCTAAATACCAATCGCAATAGGTGTGCCAAGTGAAATGGTATGCATTTTTAGCTGCTTCATCAAATCTATAATCTTGTATATTTTTTTTAATTAATTTTGATGTTTCTAAGAGTTCTGAATAGATCCATTTATTAATATTAACCCTTAATTTAGGAACTTTCTGTGAATTTTTTAAAATACATTTGTTTTGTATTAAAAAATTGTTTGCATTCCATAGTTTATTTAAAAAATTTCTATAACCTTTAACTCTATCTTCTGATAGTTTTACGTCTGTACCTGGTGATGCCATTGATAATAGTGTAAACCTTAAAGCGTCAGCACTATATTTTTTAATTAATTCTAAGGGATCAATTACATTGCCTTTAGATTTTGACATCTTTTGTCCTTTTTCATCACGCACTAATGCATGTACGTAAATACTTTTAAAAGGTTCCTTATTAATAAATTCCATTCCAAACATCATCATTCTAGCAACCCAAAAGAAAATTATATCAAATCCTGTAACTAAAACTGTTGTTGGATAAAACTTTGTTAAATATTCATTTTTTTTTGGCCATCCTAATGTTGCAAAAGGCCATAGTCCCGATGAAAACCATGTGTCAAGTACATCTTGATCTCTAACTAAATTAATTTCTTTTTTATAAAATTTTTTTGCTTTTTTCTTTGCTTCTTCATAACTATTTGCAACAAAGATTTTTTTATCTGGCCCATACCAAGCCGGTATTTGATGTCCCCACCATAATTGTCTAGAAATACACCATGGTTCTATATTGTTCATCCATTGAAAATATGTCTTGGCCCAATTATTTGGGAAAAAATTTGTTTTTTTTGAAGTAACTATTTTTTTTGCTTTAATAGATAATTTTTTTGCATTAGCAAACCATTGTTCTGTTAAAAAAGGTTCTATAATTGAATTTGATCTATCACCGTAAGGAACTTTATTTTTTATATTTTCTTCTTTTACCAATAAATTTTGATTTGACAATTCGTTTAATATTTTTTTTCTAGCATCAAATCTGTCTAAACCAATATATTCTTTTGGAGCATTTTCATTAATTTTACCCTCCTCAGTTAATACATTTATTATTTCTAAATTATTTCTTTGGCCTACATCATAATCGTTAAAATCATGAGCAGGAGTAATCTTAACAGCGCCTGACCCTTGGTCTGGATCAGCATATTCGTCAGCTATGATTTTTATCTTTCTTCCAACAATAGGTAAAATTACATTTTTACCTATTTTATTTTTATATCTTTTATCTTTTGGATGAACTGCTATTGCAGTATCTCCAAGCATAGTTTCTGGCCTAGTTGTTGCTATAACTATGAAATCATCTATGTCCTCTAATTTATATTTAATATAATATATTTTTGAATTGACCTCACGTTGGTCAACTTCAAGATCTGAAATTGCAGTTTTTAATACCGTGTCCCAATTAACAAGTTTTTTAGCCTTATAAATTATCTTTTTGTTATAAAGATCTACAAATACTTTCTGAACACATTTGGATAAATTTTTATCCATAGTAAAAGCATTTCTTGACCAATCACAAGAACAGCCAAGTTTTTTTAATTGATTAATTATTATATCTCCATACTGATCTTTCCATTCCCAAACTTTCTTAATAAACTCATCTCTTCCAATGTCATTTTTATTAATTCCTTCTTTTTCAAGTTTTTTTTCTACTAAAGCTTGTGTAGCTATTCCAGCATGGTCAGTTCCTGGCTGCCATAAAGTTTCATGGTTATTCATTCTATGAAAACGTATTAATAGATCTTGAATTGAATTATTTAGAGCATGTCCCATGTGTAAACTTCCTGTTACATTTGGTGGAGGTATAACTATAGAAAATTTTTTCTTATTTTTTTTGGGTTTAAAAAGGTTATTTTTTTCCCAATAATTGTAGATTCTATTTTCTACATCTGAATGAATATATTTATCTGATGACATTACAATTAAGTTTATAAATTAATCATTTGAATAAACAATAATCAATTTTAGGCGGAAATTTATAGACTAATTGAAAAAATCAATTATATAAACATAGTTCAAATTGATTTATTATCTATTTGTATGGCAACGTGGCGGAATGGTTACGCAGAGGATTGCAAATCCTTGTATCCCGGTTCGATTCCGGGCGTTGCCTCCAAAAAAAAGAGTTGTGTTAGATAAAAAAAAAAGTAAGTTCAATTTTTACATTCCTCGGTAGCTCAGTTGGTAGAGCAGTTGACTGTTAATCAATTGGTCGCAGGTTCGAGTCCTGCCCGAGGAGCCAAAACTACACTACCTTAGAAACTGTAATATTTGAAGATTGTAGACTTTTATTAAATTTAATTTTTTGATCTTCACTTAATTCTGAATAAAGTTTAATTAAAAAATTATAATTTATGTTCATATGCTTTTCTTTTGATCTCTCTACGTTCAACAGATATTCTGAATAATCTTCAAAAAAATAATTGATTGGAACTTTAAGATAGTTAGACAATTGAAGTAATCTTATTGAACTAACTCCATTTGTTCCTTTTTCATATTTTTGAATTTGTTGAAAGGTAACGTTAATTGCTTTTGCTACCTTAGTTTGTGTTAAGCCTAGAGCTAATCTTCTAAGCTTTAGCTTGTTCCCTAAATGTTTATTAAAATTTTCTTCCATTAAGACCCCTCTTAAAAAATTAATTGAACTCTAATTGAAGAGTTATTGCAAGAAGAAAAATTATAAAATTAAAATTATTTTATGAAACCCAAAATGCTGTCAATCCCCTAATTTAAAATAATTCTAAAGAATTTGGCTTAAAAATAGCTTAGTTCTGTCGTTCTTAGGATTGGCAAAAAACTCTTTGGTCTCTGCTTTTTCGACTATCATGCCCTCATCCATAAATATTACCTCATCAGCAACTTCTTTTGCAAATCCCATTTCATGAGTTACTACTATCATTGTCATTCCTGCTTTTGCTAAATTAACCATTGCATCAAGCACTTCTTTAATCATTTCTGGATCTAAAGCTGAAGTTGGTTCATCAAATAGCATAATTTTTGGCTCCATACATAATGCTCTAGCTATTGCACATCTTTGTTGCTGTCCGCCAGATAATTGACCAGGAAATTTCTTTGCTTGATCTGCTATTTGGACCTTTTCTAATTGTTTCATTGCAAGTTCTTCTGCCTGAATTTTTGGTAGTTTTTTTACCCAAATAGGTGCAAGTGTACAGTTATCTAATATAGATAAATGAGGAAAAAGATTAAATTGTTGAAATACCATCCCTACTTCGGCTCTAACTTGTTCAATATTTTTTGTATCTTCAGATAATTCAGTTCCATCAACAATAATTTGTCCTTTTTGGTGTTCTTCCAATCTATTTATGCATCTTATTAATGTAGATTTGCCAGAACCTGAAGGTCCACAAACAACTATTTTTTTATTTTTTTCTACTTCTAAATTAATATCTTTTAATACTTGAAAATCTCCAAACCATTTGTTTACATCTTTTATTTGAATAATTGAATTAGACATATTTTATCTATCTGTTTTATACTTTAGTTCTAAATTATAACTATATTTACTCATAGCATAACAAATAATCCAGAAAATTATAGCTGCAAATACATATCCTTCCATTGCAAATCCTAACCATTTAGGATTAGTTTTAGCTAAGTTAAGCATACCAACTATTTCCAAAAGTCCAACAACGAATATTAAGGGAGTATCTTTAACTAGTGCTAAAAAAGTATTTGCGATACCAGGTATTACTAATTTTAAAGCCTGAGGTAGAATTACAAAAATATGCATTTTCCAATATCCCATTCCTAAAGATTTGGCTGCATCATACTGGCCTCTAGGAAGAGCCTGTAGCCCACCTCTAATAACTTCAGCAACATAGGCAGCTTCAAATAATGATATCGCTATAATTACTCTTACTAATTTATCTAAAAAGAAATCTTGAGGTAAAAACATAGGAAACATTACAGACGACATAAATAAAACGGTAATTAGAGGAACGCCTCTCCAAAATTCAATAAACCCAACAGAAATATATTTTATAGTTGGTAATTCAGATCTTCTACCTAAAGCTAGCATCATGCCAATTGGAAAACAGAAAATTAAACAGAAGAAAGAAACAATGAATGTTAGAGATATACCTCCCCAAGCACCAGTTTCAATCCATTCGAGGCCAAAATGACCTCCAGAAATTAAATAATAAATTACAATAAAAGCAATAATTGGGTAAATGATTACATAATAAAAAGTTAAATATTTCTTTAATTTTTCACCTGAAAAATATCCTACAAAAGCAAGCGCAATCAATATTATAAAAGAAACATTTATTCTCCACTGAAATTCATTAGGATACATTCCATACATAAATCTGTTAAACCATATTTTTATATATGTCCAACATGCTCCGCTACCCGTACAAGCTTCTTTTGAATCTCCCGAGATAGTTGCATCTAATATAAACCAGCTCATGGTTTGTGGTGTAGATTTAAGAATTATAAAAATTATTAATAATGTTAAAATTGCATTAAAATTATTTGTATTTATATGTTTATTTAATAAGTCTAAATTTTTTAAACCAGAATATTCTATTCTTATTAGATGGAGACCTATTGTACCAATAATTAAAGGAAACATAAAACTTAAAAATTCTGGTAAAAAAGAAGTTATATTTATTTTAAAAAAAGAATTCAAAAATACATCTAAAAAACTTAATAAAAATAAAAAACCGCCAGTATAAAAATACGTATAAAAGTTATCTTTATTAGGTTTTAAAAAATTAATTTTATTCATTATTTTTCTTTAATTGCAATTTTTTTATTATACCAATTCATTAAAACAGAAATTGATAAACTGATTGATAAATAAGTTAACATCGTAATTGAGACAATCTCTATTGCTTTTCCTGTTTGCATTAATGCTGTTCCAGCAAATACTAAAACTAAATCTGGATAAGCAATTGCAGCTGCGAGAGATGAATTTTTAGTTAAATTCAAATATTGATTTGTTGTAGGTGGAATTATTATTCTTAAAGCTTGAGGCATAATCACCAGTTTTAAAATTTGATTAGTTGTCAACCCAATTGAAGCTGCGGCTTCTTTTTGACCTTTGCTAACACCTTGTATACCAGCTCTTACACATTCAGCGATAAATGTAGCTGTATAAAGAGATAAGGCTAACGTCAAAGCAATTAATTCTGGTGGTATTCCTACTCCACCTTCATAGGCAAATGCAGTTTTTGCCAATTGTTTTAAAACAGGAATTTCAAAATTTAAAGAAACTCCTCCAAATAAAAATGATAGCAATGGTAAAATAATTAATATTGCTAAAGATATTGAAAATACTGGAATGTGTTTTCCTTGGTTTTCTCTTAAATTTTTTGCATATATTCTAATTACAGTTATTGATATAATTGCAGCAATTACTGAGTATAAAAAAATATCAAGATTATTCCAAATAAATGCAGGTACAAATAAACCTTTAATTGTTAAGAAAAAAACACCAAAAAAAGCATCTGTTTTTTCTGGTAAAGGTAAAGCTCTTAATGCAGCGAAATACCAAAAAAATATTTGCAACAACAAAGGTATATTTCTAAAAAACTCCACATAAAAAGCAGCTGTTTTTTCGATCAAATAATTTGGAGATAGTCTTGCAATACCAACTATTACACCAATTATTGTAGAAAAAATTATTCCTATAAATGATACCAAGAGAGTGTTTAATAATCCTACAAAATATGCTCTAGCATAAGAATGAGAACCATCATAATCAATCAGTGAAAATTGAACATCAAACGAAGACTCTTGAGTTAAAAAGCCATATCCAAAGTCAATCCCACGATTGGCCATGTTTAACTGTGCATTGATTGTAAAAAAACCAAATACTAAAATAATAAATAGTAGAGTTATAATTTGAGGAATAAATTTTCTAGTTCTATGATTCATTTTGAGGATAATAAAAAAAAGGGCTAGAAAAATCTAGCCCTTTTTAATTATTTTAAATTAAACAATTATCTTGCTGGTGGTACGTATAGAATTCCACCCTTAGTCCATAATTGGTTAGGACCTCTATCAGGTAAAATACCTGGATCAGCAATATTTCTTTTATAGCTTTCACCATAGTTACCAACTTGCTTGATAATTCTTAAACTCCATTCGTTGTCTAAACCAAAAGCAGCTCCTAATTCACCTTCAGCACCAACTAATCTTTTGATTGCTGGATTATCTGAGTTTTTCATTGCATCTGCATTTGATGAAGTAATACCGTATTCTTCAGCCTCAATCATAACGTTTAAAGACCATCTAACGATATCTTCCCATACTGAATCACCTTGTCTCACAACAGGACCCAAAGGTTCTTTTGAGATTGTTTCAGGTAAAACCATATGGTCATCAGGATTAGTCATTTTAGTTCTTTGAGCAGCTAGACCTGATTTATCAGTAGTGTAAGTATCACATCTACCAGAATCATAAGCAGCAACAACTTCGTCAGCTTTTTCAAAAGCTACAGGCTCATAAGAAATATTTTTTGAATTAAAAAAATCTCTCATATTAAGCTCAGTTGTTGTTCCAATGTTAGTACAAGCTGAAATTCCATCACTAAAATCATTTACAGATGTAATTCCTGAATCTTTTCTAACCATGAAACCTTGACCGTCGTAAAAGTTAACTCCTACGAAAGTAAGACCTATGTCGGCATCTCTAGAAAGTGTCCATGTAGTGTTTCTTGATAAAACATCAATTTCTCCAGATGTTAAAGCAGTGAATCTTTCTTTAGCGCTTAGTGGTGTGTATTTAACTTTATTCGCATCACCAAGAACCGCAGCAGCAACTGCTCTACAAACATCTACGTCAACTCCAGTCCAATTTCCAGATGCATCAGCATTAGAAAATCCTGGAAGACCTTGTGAAACTCCACATCTAACAAAGCCTTTTTTTTGAGTATTTTTTAGAGTTTTTGATTGTCCTTTGCCTTGTTGTCCTCCTGTTTGATCGCAAGCATAAACGAAAACCATCAAACTAAGCAAAACAAATGCAAAGATTTTATTTATATTTTTAAACATATCATCCTCTTGTTTGTTATTTATTTGTATACAAAAAATTCAAAATTAATTTTGAATAATGATAAGTAAAGCAGAAACTATAATTGCCATCAAGGGTTAATTTATCATTTATTAATAGCAATTTGGCGCGCCCTGAAGGATTCGAACCTCCGACCCACGGTTTAGAAAACCGTTGCTCTATCCAACTGAGCTAAGGGCGCAAATTAGTTCTATTATATATAATACAAAACTAATTTTTAAAAAGAAATTTTTTACAGATAATTAATATAGTTAACAATTCAACTCTGCCAATAATCATAAATAAAATTAGAGTTGATTTACTAAAAAAATTCATACCAAAAAAATCAATACTACCAAGATTATACATTGAGGAATTTACTGTATTCATTAAGGTTAAAATAGCTAATTTAAAAGAATTTTCAAAATTAATGCCAGAAATTGTCAACAACGACGAAACTAAAAATAATGATAGGATAAAAACAATTATAGATAGAAAATACTTATAGAGATCTGATTGGTCAATTATTGTATCTGAAAAAGTCATTTTGTTAATATAGATATGTTTGGGTTTTGTATGAGAAAGCAATTCATTAATTGAAAATTTAATAAGAGCAAATATTTTTAAAAATCTTATACCTGAACTTGTTGAAAAAAAAGAACCTCCGATAATTACTAAAATCAAAAAAATAAAATATAAATTATTGGGAACATTATTAAGAGAGATACCAATATTTGATATACTGCTCACTAAGGAAAAAAATATAGATATGAAATCGTAATTAAAATTTAAAAATACAAAAAATACTATTATTAAAAAGATTAAATAAATTAACAAATAAATATCTTCAGAAAAAAAATTTATATTCCTATTTTTAGAAAAAATTAGATTATAACCTAAAAATAAGCTAAAATATGATGATAACATTAAAATAGAAAAAACAAATTTCTTTAAATCATTATTTAAAATAAAATCAATTGCATTTGTAGGCAAAAATCCGCCAGATGAAATAACCGACAATGAGAGATTTAAAGAGTCAAAAGTTCTTAAATTAATTAATTTCAAAATTAAAAAAATGAATACTGTCAATGATATATAAAGAATTAATATTTTAAGTGTCTGTTTAAATGCTTCTGTAGTATTAAATGATATAAAGTTTGTCAGAGAGTTTTTTAAACTATTATCAAAAATATCAATTAATAATATAATTGAAAAAAGAAAATATAAACCTCCAATCCATTGAGATGTTGATCTCCAAATAATTAAACTTTCATCTAGATGTTTAATATTATCAAAAACTGTAAATCCAGTAGATGTGAAACCAGATATTGCTTCGAAGTAACAGTCTAATAGTGAAACATTATTTAAATTAATTCCATAGGGTATAGCTATAATTAAAGGTAATACGATATATCCTAAAATTACTGCAAAAATTTTATTGTAAATTGTAATTTTTAAAAATTTTTGTTTTTTAAAAAAGAATATAAAACCAAATACTGAAGAAATTAAAAAGGTATAAAAGTAAGAATTAATACTTATATATAAATCAAAATAATAAGAATAAATAATATTAAAAAAAGAAAGACAAGAAATAATTAATAAAAATATTGAGAGATAATTTAAACTGAATCTAAACATTTATTAATTAAATAGAACTTATTCTAAACATGTTTTCAACTACGGGAAGTTGATCTCTCTTTGCAAGAAATACTACTATATCATCTTTTTTAAAAATATAATTTGACCTAGGAATAATTATTTCATCTTTTCTTAAAACTGCTCCCAATCTTATCTCATCAGGTAAATCTACATTTTTTAGTTCTTTATTAATTAACTCTGAAGTTTCTATAATTTCAGCTTCAATAACCTCATATTCACCATTTAAAATAGTGTATGCTTTTTCTATAGTTCCTTTGTGAACATGTTTTAATATACTTGAAACTGTAGTCATCCTTGGATCAATAAGATCATCAATTTTTAAAGATGACTGAAGTAGTGAATAATTGGGTTTATTAATTAAAGCCATTGTTCTTTTATCTTTTGAAAATTTTTCAACTAATACACTTACCATCAAATTTTCTTCATCGTCATTGGTTAATGCTATAACAGTTTCAACTTCATCGAGATTAGCTTCGGTCAAAATATCTTCGTCTAAACCACTTCCATTTATTACTAGAGTATTATTTAATTCATTGGCTATAACTTCTGCTCTTTCTTTATTTTTTTCAATAATTTTAATTCTTGCTTCTTCTAAAGAAGTTTCAATATTTTTTGCTAAATTAAAACCTACATTTCCACCACCAATAATCAGTATTTTATTTGATATTTTTTCATTATGTCCGAATGCAGACAAAGTTTCTTTCATTTGTAATGAGTTTATAGTTAAATAAGCCTGATCACCAATCTTCATAACATCATTTTTTTTAAGGAAAATAAATTTATTTTCACGAACAACACCTAAAATATTTGCGTTTAATTTTGGAAATTTTTTTGTAAGTTCATTTAATTTGGTGTTAATAAGTGGACAATTTTTATCAATTAAAATTTCTAAAAGTCTAATTTTATTATTTGCAAAAGGAAAATTATCTAGTGCACCAGGGGATTCTAGTTTTCTTTGAATAGACTTGGCAATTTCAAGTTCGGGTGAAATAATTACGTCTATAGGTACATTTTCTTTATTATATAACTTTGCAAATTTTGGATTTAAATAATCCTGTGATCTTATTCTTGCAATTTTTTTTGGAACCTTGAAAAGAGAGTAAGCTACTTGACAAATAAGCATATTAATTTCATCATTTCTTGTAACTGCTATAATCATGTCTGCTTCTTTAATATTTGCCTTTTCAAGCACGCTGGGTAAAGTTGCTTTTCCAACTATAGCTTTTACATCCAAAGAATCGTTAATTTTTTGAATATCTTCACTAGATTGGTCTACAACAGTTATTGAATGTTCTTGGTCTGTAAGTTGTTTTGCTATTGTGAACCCAACCCTACCAGCGCCACATATTATAATATTCATTAATTTAGGTCTTTAACTCCAAGTTGTTTTAATTTTCGATGTAAAGCAGATCTTTCCATGCCAACAAACTTTGCAGTTTTTGATATATTTCCTCCAAATTTTTTTAGCTGTGTAGTTAAATATTCTTTTTCAAAATTTTCTCTAGCTTCTCTTAAAGGTACAGAAAGACTGTTATCAATAGAAAATATATCTTCCTCATCTTTAGTTAAAGATTCTTTAATAATATTTAATATTTTGTTTTCATCACTTCCACGTGATAATATAACTATACGTTCAATTAAATTTCTTAATTCCCTTACATTTCCCGGCCAATTATAATTTAATAGATAATTATTATTTTTAATATTAAACGGTTTAATATTATAATTATCACACATATTTTTTAAAAAATAATCAGTTAATAAAGGTATATCTTCGATTCTTTTATTAAGTGGATCAAGATTAATGCTGAAGACATTAAATCTATGAAATAAGTCTTCCCTAAAATTACCATTTTCAATTTCAAAATTGATATCTTTAGTTGAAGAACAAATAATTCTAACATCAACTCTAATATCATGATTACCATTTATTCTTTTAAATTTTTGATCTATCATGACTCTTAATATTTTAGATTGTGTCTCTAAAGGTATTTCTGTGACTTCATCAATTAAAAGAACGCCACCTGAAGATTTTTCTAAAGCTCCATAAGATATAGATCCATCAGTTTTTTCTTCACCAAATAGTTCTAGTTCATATTTTTTTGCATCAAGAAGAGCACCATTTAAAATTACAAATGGACCTTTTGATCTTTTTGAATTTTTGTGGATTTTCCTTGCAACTAATTCTTTACCTGATCCTGTTGGTCCAGAAATAAAAACTCTACTTTCTGATGTTGATAATTTTTGAATTTGATCTTTAATTGAATTAATATTTTGACTTTTTCCAATTATTTCAAACGTATGAAACAATTTATTTTGTAATTTTTTATTCTCTTTTTTTAAATTATAATTTTCTATAGCGCGAGATATAAAATTTAATAACCTGTCTTTATCGAAAGGTTTTTGAATAAACTCAAAAGCTCCTGACTTTAAAGAATTTATCGCCATTTCAATATTTGCATGTCCAGAAATTATAATTACAGGTATATCTTTATTTTTACTTTTAATATGATTTAATAATTCTATTCCATCATTATCACCTTTATCTAATTTAACGTCTATGATTGCAACATCGGGTAATTTTTTATCTATCTCTGTAAGTGCTTGATTATAATTAGCAGCTAAACGAGTTTTATATCCAGCTTCAGAAATTAATTCATCAAGAATCACTCTTATATCTGCATTATCATCAATTATTAAAATCTCAGTTGACATTATTTTTATTTGGTAAATTAATTTCTATTCTTGCCCCTTCGTTTAATGTTTCAAAATTTATAGATCCATTGTGATCGGTAATTATTTTGTTTACTATTGACAAACCTAATCCAGTTCCTTTTTCTTTTGTGGTATAGTAAGGTTTAACTAAATCCTTAGTAGTTTTATTCGAAAATCCAATTCCATTATCAGTTATTCTAATAGTTATATAGTCTCTTCTCTTGATAATTTCTATATCAATAATTTTGTTAAAATTATTAGTTTTTTTAGCCTTTTCATGAATGCTTTCAACAGAATTTTTTAAAAGATTGAATATAGTACGACTTATTTGTTCATAATCACAAAAAACAATTAATTTTGTATTTTCATTTATATTATTAAAATTATAATTTATTTTATCATCTACTTTTTTTATTAAATCAATATTGCTTTTAATAATATCATTTAAATCATTATTTTTAAAAACAGGTTTGGGCATTCTAGCGAAATCAGAAAATTCATTAACTAAATTTTCTATTTGCTTAATTTGTTTTTGTATTGTTTGTAAATTATTATTGTATTTTTCTTTTTTTAAATTATCTAAATCATCAGCGTATTTTGATCTTAGATTATCTATAGTTAACTGTATTGGTGTTAAAGGATTTTTAATTTCATGAGCTAATTTTCTAGCAATACTTTCCCAGGCCTCATGTCTTTCAGATGAAATTAATTTATTTTGTTGATCCTTGAGTTTATTAATCATGTCATTAAAATTTTTATTTAAAATCTCCATCTCTTTATCAGTTTTAATTTCAGGTACTTTTGTATTTAAATTACCTTTGCCTATCTCTTCTGAGGCTGAAATTAAGTTATTTATTGAAATAAAAAATCTTGAAGAAAAACGTATGGCAATAGTGATCGATAAAAATAAAAGTAAGGACACAATAATAATATATATTAAAGCAAAAGATATTTTGATTCCCATGTTTTGATCTTCAACTGTATAATAAAAGTTTAAAGCTTCTTCTGACTCTGTTAGATACTCTGAAATTTCTTTATCCAAAAATTTAACAACGTAAAGATAGGTATCATTAAAATTTAAAAGTTTGATAACAGCTGCCGATTTATTTTCAAAAGCATTAATAATTTTAAGGGGTCTATTATCATTTAAAACCATTTCTAATGCTTTATCTTCTATAGGAAGATATTTCGTGTTTGAAGATGAGAATAAAACTTCTTTTTTTTTATTTATTAAATGTATTTGATCAAGTCCTCTAAGAAGTCTTTGATTATTTAGATAAATTTGTAACTGTTTAGGACTTTTAACTAAATTTTTTGCATTTTGATTAAGGTCAAAAGCAACCAAAACTATGTCTGATTCAATTTTGTTCCTTTTTTCATCTACATAATTTCTGGCAAGTTCATAAGAATTATTAACAGCGGTAGTAATTTTTTTATCAAAATACTTTTCTAATGCAAACGAAAACAAAAAGAGTGAAAATGTAGAAATTA
>CACAHE010000015.1 GCA_902532195.1 uncultured Pelagibacteraceae bacterium
ATACACGCAACATTATATTCATAGTTTTTTGGATTTGTGTATGATCTATGATGCGTATAAATGCCACAAATTTTACAAAAAAAATGTTCAGCGTGTTGTTTTTTTCCAAATTTATAAATAGATAATTTATCTTTACCTTTAATTATTTTAAGATTTTCTAGTTTAATATTTGCCATAATATAACCGCGTCTTTTACACAGGGAACAATTGCATCTTACCATTTCTTCAATTCCATTATTTAATTTAAGTTCAATTTGAACTTCTTTGCAATGACAGGTTAAAATTTCTATTTTATTCACTAATTATTTTCTAATTTTATTTTCATATTTTTTTCTCATCTTTTGGAGATAAAGTAAATATTCATCTCTTATTTTTGATAATCTTGCTACAGATTTTCCTTTGGCTTGTATTTTTGTCCCTAAGATTACTCTATTTGATAGTTTTTTTGAAAGTTTGGGAGCTTTTAATTTTGTCCAAGGTAGTTTTAATGCTGGGCCAAATTGTTCTAACATATGTTTCATTCCTGCATTTCCACCTGCTAAGTGAAATGTTAAAAAAGTTCCCATTAAAGACCATCTCATCCCTGGTCCATCTTCTATTGCTCTATCTAGGTCTTTGGTAGATGCATAACCTTCGTTAACTATATGTAATGCCTCTCTCCATAATGCCTCTTGGAGTCTATCTGATAAGTAACCTGGTAACTCTTTTTTAACCATAATTGGATTCATAGAAATAGATTTATAAAAAATATTAGCTTTTTTTAAAAAACTTTGATTTGTTTTTTTTCCAGGAACAATCTCAACTCCGGGAAGCATATAAACTGGATTAAATGGGTGAGCTATAATTGTTCGTGATGGATTTTTGCATTTAGAATATATTTTTGATGGAAGTAAACCTGATGAACTTGATGAAATGATTACATTTGATTTTGCATACTTTCCAATTTCGTTCATCAGTCTAATTTTTATTTTATAATTTTCTGGAGCACATTCTTGAATAAAATCAGCATCTATTAATGCTTCTTTTAATGAAGTTACATATTTGAAATTTTTAAGTTTGAGTTTTTTTTTGTTAAAAAGTTTTTTAACATATGGCCAAGCTTGTTTTATTTCAGCAATTATTTTTTTTTTTAATCTTATATCTTTATCATATGCTATAACTTTTTTATCATGGGCTAAAAATCTAATAATCCATCCTGAGCCTATAACCCCAGTTCCAATAACAGCTATTTTTTTTATCATTTAATCTGCTAAACCATCGGATCTAGCAGTATTTCTCTCTAAGTGGATTGGTAAAACTTTTCCATATATCGCTTTTGAATGTTCTGGAGTATTCACTCTCCAAGGATCTAAAACATAAGCTGGAATACACATATATCTAGATTTTTGACCTTCTACTTTTGTAACTCTATGTAAGGTAAATCTTCCTTTAAATATTTGTAAATCACCAGGTTCTAATTTTAATTGTTTAACTCTCTCTCTATCACCGTTTAACACTTTTTTAACTTCTTCAAAATTTTCATTACCAGGTTCTCTTATGTTTGGACAGTATTCAAACACTCCACCTTTTTCAGGTTTTTGAATCATTAAACTTAATGTAAATTCACAACTATCAAAATGCCAAGGAAGTATTCCTTCAGGTTCCATAACGTTATAAGCATGGCAAGCCAAAGGATCTGCCCATCTATAAATAGGAGAAACTCCTAAACATGCTGAAACAAATTTTAAAAGTTCATCTGTTTCATAGAGATATTTCATTTCGGAGTTTTTATGAAAACAATCTGAATTTAAATATCCATTATACCTCTTCATAAAAGTTCTTTTAGGGTGTCCTTTTGGTAACTTTGGATTATCTTCAGCATATAAGTAAGGATTTATACTTTCCTTGGACATATAAACCTCATCTAACTGTTTTTCTAATTCTGAATTCATTATCTCTAATGATTTTGGTAAAATGAAATTAGGAATAGTGGAACAACTAAATTGGTCTAGTTCTTCTTTGCATCTTTTGATTAAATTTTTAATTATTGGAGAATTTAAGTCATAGATTGGATATTTTTCTAAATCTACTATCGACTTAAGCCTTTCGTTCACTTTAAATCTCCATCCTCTCGCATTTTAGCTCTAATTTTAGTTGCTGAAATTTTTTGAATTTCTTCAGGCATAACTATCTCTTCTATTATATAACCAACTCCTCTTCCATAACAAATATTAGTTATGTTGGGCACTAAGATGATTTTAAATCTACCTTCATATTTTGGATTTAATCTCTCTTCTATTTTTTTCTTTACTGTTTCAAAATCAAAAGGATTATCATCTACTCCTTGTACATCTCTAATTTGTATACAAACCTGTCCAGTTTTTTTTATAATCTCTTCAAATAAAGCATAGTGACCATCATGAAATGGTTGCCATCTTCCTAACATTTGTGCTGTTGGTTTTTTATTATCCCATTTATAAGACATTAATTTAACTCCTTCGCAATTTTTGATGCCCAAACTTTAGCATCTTGCGTTGTTACATGACAATCATATTTTTCTGGTTTAACAAACATTTGGTTTGTGTCTTCAAACCTACCTGCTTTAATTGTATCAACCCAAACAATATAATCAGCTGGAAAAAGACTTCTTGCTTCTGGTGTTGGGCAAATAAAATCAGCAATAACGTTATTTCCTTCATTTTTTAATTTTATTGCATGCTCAGCCATTCTTTTAGATTGTCTCTTTCTACCTTCTTCAGAAAAATCCCAATCATTAGCACCTCTTCTAATTTCATCAGCGTTAAGCCTCTTCGAATTAATCAATTTAACTAATTCATTTGCTAAAGTAGTTTTACCTGCGCCAGGAAGTCCCATAATTAAAATTATTTTCATTAAATATCTTCTAGCGGATGATGGGACATAAGTTCAAGATTATTTTCACCAACTAAATACTGTTGTTCGAGTTTAACTCCTTCTTTACCACCTACTTTACCAATATAACTTTCAAGAGTTATGGTCATATTTTTTTCAAAATATCCATCTCTTTGACCTCCATCTGTTGGGTATTTTATCTGGGGCCACTCATCGCAAAGACCAATTCCATGGAGCATACACGAATATCTATTACCATAATATTCATTAGGAAGTTCCCATGATTTTTTAGTAAACTCTCTAAAAGATATACCAGGTTTGATTAATCGAGCATTGTGATTAATTTGTTCAACAGCCATTTGATATAAGTTTTTTTGATTATAATTAAATTTGTTTCCTTCAACGAATGTTCTTGATATATCGGCACAATATCCATACGGACCAACCATATCTGTATCAAAAGATACAATCTCACCATTTTGAATTACTTTGTTGCTACTTTCTTGCATCCAGGGGTTTGTTCTTTCGCCTGAAGACAAAATCCTACATTCAATCCATTCGCCACCATGTTCAATATTAGTTTTATGTAATATTGACCAAAGTTCATCCTCGGTCATACCAGCTTTTAATTGGTTACGCATTTTAGTTACACCAATTTCTGCTACATCAATTGCAGCTTTCATACATTTTAATTCTTCAGGAGATTTAATAACTCTTGCTTGTTCAAGGATTAATTTAGCATCTACAATTTGAATACCTAATTTATTTAACTCAATAACAGCTGGACCATTAATAACATCAATAGCTATTTTTTTACTTTTAAAATAAGAGTTTGATAAATCTTTAACTTCATTAACCCATTTTTTTAATTGTAAACTTGCTTGATCTCCATTACTAAAGTAATCCCATGTGATTGCTGGCCTTATCTCATCAATTAAACTTAAATGTTTAGATAAAATTTCACAATTAAAATACTCATAGAGAATTGTTGGTCCTTTAACTGGAACAAAACAATACCTTGTAAGATTATGCATATTGTAAACACTCATGTTTACAGTATCTAGAGCATATCTAATATTCACTGGATCAAATAAAATACATGCTTCTAAATTATTTTTTTTTAATTCTTTTTTGACTCTATCTAGTCTATATGACCTAAGTTTTTCAAAATTTATCTCATCCTCGCCAAGTCTTTTTTTTGTTATAAAATTTATTCCAGATTTTGTATTTGGTGTAATTTTTCTTTTAAATTTCATATTTAAACTATATTAGTTGCTACCCATTTATGAAAGTGATGTGTTGGGTTATCCATAACAGGTGAAAAATTACCTCCATTGTAAGATGGAGAATTTCTTCCTTCTTGCATACCTTCTATTATATCTACATCTTCTATTTGAACACTTTTCCAAAGTTTATGATTTTGTTTTCTTAAAGATTTATATTTTTTTGAATTAGCTGCTTTTTCTCCTACATAATAAATTTCCATGTGTTCCTTTGTAAATTTGTGGTCCACTGGTTCAAGCCAATAAGAATAAAAATGATCTTTATGAATCCCTAACATAACATTGGGGAATAAAGCTACATATTCTGCGATATTTTCCTTATCCTTGGGCCAATTTGGAAAACAAGGAAATTTCGTCTTACCTTTTAATTTTGGATTATAAACTTTAGTACCTTGTCCAGCAAAACGGTTGGGTAAACCTTGAATATGATAATGATCACTTATTTTTGAGTAAGAATTTAATCCTGGATGTACCCACGGTAAATGATAACTTTCACAATAGTTCTCTATTGCAAATTTCCAATTACATTTTGCATTTAAATTAAAATATCCAAAGTCATTTGAATAAACCATTAGCTTTCTATCTTTCTCTGGCCAAAACTTTTTCCATCTGTCACTTAATGGCTTTATATATTCTTCAAAAGAAATTTCGTTTTCGCTTATATTTATGAAAATCATATCAAGCCAAATATAAGATTTAATTTCTTTTAAATTACTTTTTGATTTCTCAAACTTTTTGCAATCATGTTTATTCATTCCTCCGATATGCGGGGTAGCAACTAGTCTTCCTGTCAGATCATAAGACCAAGAATGATAAGGACACCTTATAACATTTTTAATTTTGCAGTCTTCTTGTAAAATTTTATATCCTCTATGACTACAAACATTATGAAATACTCTTATTTTATTTTTCTTATCTCTTAAAATTATAATCGGAATACCCAAAAGATCAAAAGGCTTTGCATCTCCTATATTGGGCAAGGAGCTCGCAACTCCAATAACAACCCACTTATCTTCAAACAATTTTTTTCTCTCAAGTTTTGTATATTTTTCACTTGTATAACATTCGTTTGGAAGTCCATGAGACTTTTCTATGGAATTGCTTACTACATCTAATTTTTTCTTCTCAATTATGTTATATATTTCTGACATTATTTAATGACCTCATAAAGACCTAACCAAGCATTAACATCTTTGCTTGCTATATAATTTGATTTAAAAAACTCAACTTCCTTCCATTTATTATCTTTTTTAAGCTGATCTATTTTTTTATCAAAACCATATTCTTCATGAATACCTTCATTTATTGTAAAACAAATTAATCCATTATTTTTTGTTATTCTAATAAATTCATCTAATGCAGGAGGTTTAACGTGTCCAAATGTAAAAGTACCAACACACATTACAGCATCAAAGAAATTGTCCTCTTCTTGTATTGGTTTGTTTAAGTCTACTTTATCTAATTTTTTATAAAGGTTATTTGGAACTAAATCTAATAGCTTTTGTGAAAGATCTGCTCCATAAAAATTTGAAAAACCATATTTTTTAAGTTCTACACCTACTAATCCAGTTCCACATCCAGCATCATAAATTTTTGAGTTTTTATTTTTTTCGTACTTAATAAAAACCTCCGATGTTTCCCTGGGGCCTGTATAATTCCAATCAACCATGTCTTGATCATATTTATTTCCTTCTCCCCACTCGTCATAATACTTCATGACTTCATCTGTTTTTTTTAATTTGTATATGGGTATTTTATTTCCTACATCTTTTTGTGACATTTTTTTTATTTATTTTTTAAATTAATTGAAATTAAACAAATAATCTCAAACATTATGGATGCCGCTACCATTGATGTAATATTGTTTGGACTGTCTTTTGTAGGCATTAAACAAGCAACATCACCACCAATTACATTTCTACCTTTTAAACATTGAATAAGCTTTCTCGCTTCATCCATATTAAATCCATTAAAAGCAGGTTCTAAATTTGCAGTTCCTGGAGCTACAGTTGCATCTAAACAGTCTAAATCAAATGTTACATAAATGGGATTGTCTCCTAATCTATCTAAAATCATTTTTACACATTTTTCATGTCCAAATTTTTTATACTCATCGATCGTAATAACTTGATAACCAATATCATAACTTGCTTGTAACCAATCTAAAGTTCTTGGATTTCCTCTTATTCCAATTTGAGTACTTGTATGTGGATCAACATTTTGTTGTTTAACTAAATATGACGCCCAATGAGCTGCGGATTTTTTTGCGCCAAGAAAATGATCTAATTTTTCATAACAATCTGTATGGGCATCAAAATGAACTAAAGTAA
>CACAHE010000016.1 GCA_902532195.1 uncultured Pelagibacteraceae bacterium
AATGAAAAAAATATTTTTAGTATACAGTCACTATAATGATAAATCGTTCAATGCTGCAATAAAAGATACATTTGTAAAAACAGCACAAGATAATGGTCATCAGGTTGATATTGTTGATTTGTATAAAGAAAAATTCGATCCAATATTTGCTGGAGAAAAACCTTCCTCAGAAGTTTTAGATCATAGAAAAAGAATAGAACAAAGTGATGTTATAACTTTAGTTGCACCAATATGGAATTTTAGACTACCTGCAATAGCAGAAGGATGGATTGATAAGGTGTTAGCTCCACCTTGGGCATTTACTTTTAAAAAACTAGTTGGAAACTACGGTTACCCTGTTGGAAATTTAAAAGGAAAAAAAGCAATAATATTTTGCACTTATGGGTCGCCACAGTTTGCTGTCAGAACATTTTTTTTAAATATGCCAACTAAAAGATTAAAAAGAGGCGTTTTTAATCTTTGTGGAATTAATGATATTGTTTATAAAAGATTTTTTGCTGTCCCTTTCGTAACAGATCAAAAAAGAAAAAAATTCTTGGAAGAAGTAAAAAAAACAGCTCAAGATGTATAAAAAAATTATTATATATATAATTTTTATCAGCTTAAATATTTCATACTCATTTTCTGAAATCATAAAACCAAACAATAGAATAGATCCAGCTAAAGTGGTAAATATTCAATTATCAGGATTAATGAACAATGATAATCCAATTAAAAACCATGGAATAAAGCAGACATGGGAATTCGCTCATCCATCAAATAAAAAATATACTGGACCACTACCAAGGTTTATAGAAATGATAAAAAGTGAAAGTTATCAAATGCTTTTAAATCATTTGGAAAATGAAATTGTAGAAATTTTTAAATCAAATAATAGACATGGATTTGAAGTAACGATTCTAGGAAAAGATAAAAAATATTATAAATTTCAATGGATTGTGGAAAAGTATTATCAGGATGGACCCCTCAAAGATTGTTGGTTAACTACTTCTGTTTCTAACCCTATTTCTTTGGGTTCTTCTATTTGATGGTTAAAATTCATCTTTAATTATTTATAAAATCTAGTAGAAATCTTGTTCATGAAATCTAAAGCAAAAGTAGTAGTAATAGGTGGTGGAGTAGTTGGTGTAAGTATGCTTTATCATCTGGCAAAAAAGGGTTGGTCAGATGTAGTTTTGGTTGAAAGAAAAGAATTAACATCAGGTTCTACTTGGCATGCCGCTGGCTTACTTCCACTGTTTAACATGAGTTATTCTGTAGGACAACTCCATCAATATGCAGTTAATTTTTATAAAACTTTAGAAAAGGAAACAGGAAAAAATGTTGGTTTTAGTGTCGTCTCTAATATTAGGTTGGCAAGCACAAAAGATAGAATGGACGAATACCATCAGTACGCAGGAGTTGCACAGACTATTGGTGTCAAATATAAATTTTTAACCCCAGATCAAGTAAAAGAAATTTGGCCTTTATGTAATACTTCAGATTTAATCGGAGCAATTCAGCATCCAGAGGATGGATATATTCAGCCAGCAGATTTAACTCAAGCATTAGCAACTGGTGCAAGAAACAGAGGCGCTGAAATTAATAGAAATACTACAGTAGTGGGAATTAAACAAACAAAAGATGGTTGGGTTGTTGAAACTGATAAAGGAACAATAGAATGTGAACATGTTGTTTCTTGTTCCGGAAACTTCGCCAGACAAACAGGAAAAATGGTAGGTCTTGATATACCTGTAATACCAGTTGAACATCAATATATCGTAACTGAACCACATCCTGAAATTCAAAAAAGAAAAAAAGACGGCCTTCCTGAAATGGGAGTTCTTAGAGATAGTGACAGCCGTTGGTACATGAGAGAAGAAGCTGGAGGCTTAATATTAGGACCATACGAAGATGGCGCTCCTTGTTGCTATGTCGATGGACCGTCAAAAGACTCAGAATACGAGTTATTTCAAGAAGATTTAGAAAGACTTGGCCCTCATATTGAAGGTGCAATTCATCGTGTTCCTGCATTTGGAGAAGTGGGTGTTAAAAAAGTTTATAATGGTGCAATTTGTTATACTCCGGACGGTAATCCTATTGTTGGACCTGCCTGGGGTTTAAAAAATTTTTGGATAAATGAAGGACATAGTTTTGGAATTACTGCTGCTGGTGGTGCTGGATGGCAACTAGCGGAGTGGATTGTAGATGGAGAACCAACTGTTGATATGCTTGGAGTAGAACCAAGAAGATATGGAGACTATTGTTCTAAATCATATTTAAAAGAAAAAAATGAGGAAGCTTATAGAAATGTTTTTATTATTCATTATCCTGATGAAGAAAGAGAAGCAGCTAGACCATTAAGACAAGCTCCGTGTTATGATAGACTTAAAAAATTAGGAGCTGTATTTGGTCAAAAATTTGGCTGGGAAAGAGCTAATTTTTTTGCAACTGATGGGATAGAGCAAAAAGATGATTGGTCTTTTAGAAGATCTAAATGGTTTGAAGCTGTAAAAAAAGAATGTAAAAATGTTAAAGAAAACGTAGGTGTTTTAGATATGACTGCATTTGGAAAATGCAGAATTAAAGGACCAAAAGCTGAAGAATTTTTAGATTATTTAGTAGCAAATAAATTACCAAAAAAAATTGGTAGAGTTAATTTATGTCATGCACTAAATACCAAAGGAGGTGTTCACTCTGAATTCACCATAATGAGAGAAGCCGAGGATAGTTTTTATTTAGTTTCTGCTGGAGCTTTTCAAAGATTAGACCATGATTGGATACAAAAATGGATGCCAAAAGATGGTTCTGTTCAATTTGAAAATATAACAAACTCAGTTGGAGTTTTGGTTATAGCTGGTCCAAAATCCAGAGAATTAATGCAAAAAGTTTCTAAGGATGATTTCTCTAATGAAAATTTTAAATGGTTGAGTTCTAAGAAAGTTGATATTGGTTATGCACCTTGTACAGCCATCAGAGTAAACTTTGTAGGAGAACTTGGATGGGAAATACATCATCCTCTTGAGTATCAAAATCATATCTTTGATAAATTAATGGAAAATGGAAAAGATCTTGGTTTAAAACCATTTGGAATTAGAGCGATGAACAGTCTAAGAGTTGAAAAATCTTACAAACTTGTTGGCACCGAACTATCTATTGAATATTCACCTTATGAATCTGGTTTAGATAGATTTATTCATCCAAACAAAGGAAATTTTATAGGTCTAGAAGCGCTAAACAAATGGAGAGAAAAAGGTTTTAAAAATAAATTAGTAACCATGGAAATACACAATGTTACAGATGCAGATGTGCTTGGAAATAATCCTATTTATCAAAATGAAAAAGTTGTTGGTAGAGCAACAGGAGGAGATTTTGGTTTTAGATTAAATAAATCAATAGCAATTGGAATGGTTAAACCTGAGATTGCGACAACAGGGCAAAAATTAAAAATTGATATTTTAGGAAAAATGCACGACGCTACAATTCTTGATGAAAGTCCATATGATCCTGAAAACAAATTATTAAGAGCATAATGAAAATATTAGTCGCAGTTAAAAGAGTTATTGATTACAATGTTCAAGTAAGAGTTAAAGAAGATGGAACTGGCGTTGTTACTGACAATGTAAAAATGTCAACTAATCCTCCAGACGATAATGCAGTTGAAGAAGCTGTAAAAATTAAAGAGTCTGGAAAAGCAAAAGAAATAGTTGCTGTAACAATTGGTGAGGACAAAGCTCAAGAAACTGTAAGAAAAGCTCTTGCTGTGGGGGCGGATAGAGGCATTCATATAAAAGTTGATGGAGTAGTTGAGCCATTAGCAGTATCAAAAATTTTACAAAAAATTGTTGAAAAAGAAAAACCAGATTTAATTTTTATGGGTAAACAAGCAATTGATGATGATTGCAATCAAACGGGACAAATGCTTGCAGCACTTTTAAATTATCCACAAGCAACTTTTGCATCGAAAATTGAAGTTAAAGATAAATCATTAGAAGTAACAAGAGAAGTAGATGAAGGATTAGAAACCATAGAAGTAAATATTCCAGCAATTGTTACCTGTGATTTAAGACTAAATGAACCAAGGTATGCTTCATTACCAAATATAATGAAAGCAAAGAAAAAACCATTAGAACAAATTAATGCATCTAATTTGGGAGTGGATACTAAGCCAAGAATAGATCAAATTAAAGTTGAAGAGCCACCTAAAAGAAAAGCAGGTATCAAAGTAGCAAATGTTGCTGAATTAGTTCAAAAGTTAAAAAATGAAGCAAAGGTTATATAATGTCAGTACTATTAATTGCAGAACATAATAATAAAGAAGTTAGACCATTTACTTTAAATGCAATTACAGCAGCTTCACAAATAGATCAAGATCTGCACGTTTTAGTTATTGGAAAAAATGCTGATGGTGTTTCTAAATCTATTTCAGAAGTGCCTAATGTTAAAAAAGTAATTCAAGTAGATAATGAAATTTATGAAAATTTTTTAGCAGAAAATTTTACACCAGTAATTATTAAACAATCTGAAAATTATTCCCATATTGTTTGTTCAGCAAACACATTTGGAAAAAATTTAATGCCAAGAGTAGCTGCTTTATTAGACACATCTCAGATAAGCGATATTATAAAAGTTATTTCACCAGATACTTTTTTAAGACCTATTTACGCAGGAAATGCGTTTGCAACCGTCAAAAGCAATGATAAGAAAAAATGTATTACAATTAGACCAACTTCTTTTGATCCAGCAGCAACATCGGGAGGTTCTGCGGAAATTGTAAAAGCTGATGGTGCAGAAGCAACTCCATTAACTAAATTTATAAAAAGAGAGGAAGTAAAATCAGATAGACCTGAACTTGGAACAGCAAGAATAGTAATTTCTGGTGGAAGAGGTATGCAGAGTGGAGAAAATTTTAAATTAATTACAGCCATAGCAGATAAATTAAATGCTGCGATTGGAGCATCAAGAGCTGCTGTTGATGCCGGATATATTACAAATGACCATCAAGTAGGCCAAACTGGAAAAGTTGTAGTGCCTGATCTTTACATTGCTGTTGGAATTTCAGGAGCAATACAACATTTAGCAGGCATGAAAGAAAGTAAAATTATAGTAGCTATAAACAAAGACGGTGAGGCCCCTATTTTTAGTGTCGCAGACTATGGTTTAGAAGCAGATTTATTCGAAGCACTACCTCAGTTTTTAGAAGAATTGAATAAATTAAACACTATACAAAAATAACAAATACTGTAAAAAAATAGTATGTCCAGAGAAGTGATGGAATACGATGTAGTAATCGTAGGAGGCGGACCATCAGGTCTTTCAACTGCCATAAAATTAAAGCAGTTAAATCCAGATATAAACGTCTGCCTTTTAGAAAAAGCATCTGAAATAGGTGCACACATATTATCCGGAAACGTGTTTGAAACACGTGCATTGGATGAGCTTTTGCCAAATTGGAAAGAATTAAATTCTCCAATAAAAACCAAAGTTAATAAAGAAAAATTTTTATTTTTAGGTAAATCAAAAAGTATAAGTTGGCCCACATGGTTACTTCCTAAAGTTCAACATAATAAAAATAATTATATTATTAGTCTAGCAAATCTATGCAGATGGTTAGCAGAACAAGCAGAAAAGTTAGGTATTGAAATATTTCCAGGATTTCCAGCAAGTGAAATTTTATTTAACGAAGATGGATCTGTGAAAGGTGTAGCAACACAAGATATGGGCTTAGACAAAGAAGGAAACAAGAAAGATAGTTATGAACCAGGTATGGAATTACATGCAAAAGTGACTGTTTTTGCTGAGGGTTGCAGAGGACATTTAGGAAAACAACTCATAAAAAAATATGATTTAAATAAAGGTAAAGATCCTCAACAATATGGAATAGGGTTTAAAGAAATATGGGAAATCAAAGAAGAAAATCATCACGAAGGATTAGTAATGCACACTGCAGGCTGGCCTTTAGATAATAATACTTATGGAGGAAGTTTTGTTTATCACGCTGAAAATAAACAGGTATTTCTTGGCTATGTTATCGGGCTAGATTATAAAAATCCTCATTTGTCACCTTTCGATGAATTTCAAAGATTTAAAACTCATCCAGCAATAAAATCAATAATTGAAAATGGAAAGAGAATTTCTTATGGGGCAAGAGCACTTATAGAAGGTGGAATACAAAGTCTACCTAAAATGTTTATGCCTGGAGCGTTATTAGTAGGTTGTGATGCAGGTACTTTAAATATGCCAAAAATAAAAGGATCTCATACTGCGATGAAAAGTGGAATGATCGCAGCAGAAACAATTA
>CACAHE010000017.1 GCA_902532195.1 uncultured Pelagibacteraceae bacterium
CCAGGCTGTGTATTAATTTCTAATAAATAAAACTTATTATTATAGAATTTAAAATCTGATCTAGTTGTGCCTCTGCAACCAATAATTTTGTGCGCTTTATGAGCTATATTTAATAATTTTTTCATATTTTTTTTTTCTAAATTTACTGGAATGATATGTTGAGTTTTTGCATTAATATTGTATTTAGCTTCGTAATCATAGAATCTTCTTTTTGGTTTTAACTCAATAGCTCCCAATTTTCTATTTCCCATAATAGCTACTTGAATCTCTCTTCCAGGTATATATTTTTCTATCATAATTTCTTTGTAAATAGATAATTTCTTTAAATTTTTATAAAAATTTAACTTATTGCAAATATATACTTGTACACTTGATCCTTCGTTAAAAGGTTTGATAACTGCTGGAAAGCCAATTTTATTTTTTACTTTTTTAATTATTTGATTCTTATTCATACTATTATTAAAACTAAATTTTATAAATTTAGGAGTTAAAATTTTATTTTTTACAAAAAATTTTTTAGAAATTTCTTTATCAATAGCTATTGAGGACGCTAAGGGTCCTGAGTGAGTATATTTTACTTTCTCATTTTCTAATATTGATTGTATATATCCATCTTCTCCATATCTACCATGAAGAGCATTGAAAACTACATTGGGTTTAAACCTTCTTAATTTTTTTATTAATTTACCATCTGGTTCACAAATTAACGTTTTATATTTTTTGTTTTTTAGTGCTAAATTTACAGCTTTAGCAGTTTTTAAACTTATTTCTCTTTCTTTTGAAAATCCCCCAGCAAGAATTAATATTTTTTTTATCATTTATTCAACCAAAATTATTTCCAAATCTAAATTTATTCCTGTCTTTGATTTTACTTTATCTTTAACAAAATTAATTAGTTTTTTCATGTCTTCAAATTTTGCATTTTTTTTATTAACAAAAAAATTACAATGCTTTTCAGAAATTGCAGCATCTCCAAATTGAGTAGACAAAGGAACTGTTTCTTTAATAATTTGCCAAACTTTTTTTGTTGATTGACCAATAGGATTTTTAAAAGTGCTTCCCCCTGTTTTTATTCTGGTTGGTTGCGATAAATTTTTTTTCATTTTCAAATTATCAATTTCTTCTTTAATTAATATTTTTTCTTTTACTTTGCCTTTGAATGTTGCGCTTAAAAATATTAAATTTTTTGGTAGGTTACAATTTCTATAATCAAATTTAATTTTATCAGATGGGATAGTGAATATATTACCCTCTACATCAGATGCCTGCACTGATATTAAAATATCTTTGAATTCAGAATTAAAGCAGCCTGAATTCATTCTAATTCCACCTCCCACAGTTCCTGGAATACAAGACAAAAATTCAAAACCACCTATATTATTATTCATTGCGTACTCGGATAACTGTCTATCTGTCGTGCCACTTCCCGCAATAATAGTATTATTATCCAAAAGAGAAATATTAGAAAAACTATTACCTAATTTAATTAAAACTCCATCAAATAATCCATCTGTAAACAAAACATTTGATCCTGCGCCTAAAAAAAATAATTTAGACCTATTTTTATAAATTTTTAAAAATTCACTTAATTCTTTAAGGTCTTCTACTTTAAAAAAAATTTTTGTTTTTCCCCCAATGTTAAACCAGTTAGTTTTTTTTAAATTATAATTAAAAAAAATCTTACTTTTTATATTTTTTGAAAAAATTTCTATATCTTTAATATTCATTTTAAGTGATTAGGTAGGTCTCTTATCCAATTAGATACAGATCCTGCACCCATTCCAATTACAATTTTATCTCCAAATATATTTTGCTTTGTATATTTAATTAAATCAAAGTTATTTTTAATTAATATTAAATTTACCTTTGAGTTTTTAATTATTGATTTTGCAAAATTAATATAATTAAAACCTAATTTTATATTTTCTCCAGCTTTATAAATAGGACACAAAACTACCGTATCAGCTTTTTTAAATGAAAATGAGAACTCTTTATTTAAATTTTTTACTCTACTTATTCTATGAGGTTGAAATACACAAATTATCTCTTTATTGTTGTAAACATTTTTTACTCCATTTAAAACTTCTCTTATTTCAGTTGGATGGTGAGCATAATCATCAAAGAAAGTTACTCCTTTAAAAGTAAAAATCTTTGTAAATCTTCTTTGGACTCCTTTAAATTCTTTTAAACCTTTTAAAATAATTTTTTTCGATATACCAACTGAAACAGCTACAGCGATAGCTGCAGTAGCATTTCTAATATTATGTAGTCCTATTGTAGGAATTTTTATATTTTTTATTAAATAAGACTTTGCACCTAATAAGGTTACTTTAAGATCAAATTTGGAATAATTAGAATTTTGAAAGATATTTTTTATTTGAAAATTCGCATTTTTATTTACTCCATATGTATTGTAATTTTTTGTTTTAAGTTTTTTGATAATATTTCTATTATTTTTATCATCCAGGCATATAAATGATTTTCCGAATGATGGGGTGTTTTCTATAAAATTAATAAAATTTTTTTTTAAATTATCTAATGATTTATAAAAATCTAAATGTTCTTTATCAATATTGGTAACTATAGAGTAAGTTGCTGGAACTTTAATAAAACTTCCGTCTGACTCATCAGACTCTAGTATGCACCAATTGCTTTTCCCAAGTTTAGCAGAACTACCAAATGAATTCAGCACTCCTCCATTAATTATTGTTGGATCAGTTTTTGCTTTTGAAAAAATATTTGAAACTAAAGATGTAGTTGTTGTTTTGCCATGAGATCCTGCTACGACAATATTTTTCATTAATGAAACAACATTTGCTAAGACATCTCCTCTTTTATAAATTGGAAGTTTATTTTTTTTTGCCTCTATAACTTCTACATTTTTTTTTTTAATTGCTGAAGATACAACTAAAATAGTTGAATTTGATATATTTTGTTTTTTGTGTCCAATTATTATCTTAATTTTATTTTTTTTTAATCTTTCTATGTTTTTGTTATAAGATATATCACTACCTTGAATTTTAAATCCAAGCTGATTCATAATTAAGGCCAAACCACTCATGCCTATTCCTCCTATACCAACAAAATGTATTAATTCTGATTTTGCTAATTTAATTTTCATTAATTAATCCTATCAACTTTTGATTTACATTATTCCATGTATTTTGGTAGGAAAAATTTTTCATACTTTCTTTTAATAAAAAATATTCTTTTTTATCTGTCGATAAGTTTTCAATCAATTTTACTAAATTATTTACTTCAAAATCTTCTTGCCTAATTAGCCAACATAATTTTTTTTGAAAAAAATAATTTGCATTTACGAATTGGTGATCATCTTTTGCGTAAGGAAAAGGTATAGCCAGAAAAGGAATATTAAAATATATTAATTCTGAAATAATTGATGCTCCAGATCTAGTAATTACAAAATCTATATTTTTAAATTTCTTGTAAATTTCATCATCATAAAAAAATAACTCATGATTTAAATTATTTTTTTTATACTCTTCTGATAATTCACTTATAATATTTTTATTACTAATTTGCTGAATTAAATAAATTTTTTTTTTACTTGATATTTCATTAAAAACTTTCTTAAGTTTTTTGTCAAAAAAATCTGCTCCTTGACTACCACCTATAACTAAAATATTAAAATTATCATTATTATTTATTTTTTTTTGATTATTTTTAAAATTATAAATATCTTTTCTAAGAATTGATTCAATGACAAATATTTTTTTAATATAATTTTCTGGAAAATTTTTGATGTTATTTGAGTAACATATTATTCTTCTTGAAAACTTTAAAAAAAACTTATTTGATCTTCCTAAAATATAATTTGGTTCAAAAAGAAAAATATTAATTTTCAAAAATAAAGAAACGATACATATTGGTGAAGACATATATCCGCCAGTACTAATTAAATACTCAATCTTATTATTTTTTAATATTAAATATGATTTAAACATTGCTATTATAAATTTTAATATAATTATTGGAATATAAATTATATTTTTCGTAATCTTGGGAGTATCAATAATTTTGAAATTATATTTTTTTTTTGGTATATATTTAGCACCTCTTGAATCTGTGATTAATGTTACTTCAAAATTTTCATTAAAATGATCATACATTGTTATAGCAGGAATAACGTGTCCACCAGATCCGCCTGTGCTAATTAATATTTTTTTCATATTTAATTCAAATTTCTTTTTGTTAAATTCAAAATTACTCCAGCTAAAATAGCTGTACTAATTATAGATGATCCTCCATAGCTAAGAAATGGCAAAGTCATTCCAGTAGTTGGTAGAAAACTAATATTTACTCCAATGTGGATTAATGCTTGAATTAGTAGAATTGAAATTGTGCCGAGCAAAATTAATTTAATTTTATTTTCACTTTGTATATTTATTTTTTTAAATACTCTATATGTTAAAGTTAAAAAAAATAAAATTATAATTAGCACTATAATTATACCAAATTCTTCTGATATTACTGAAACAATATAATCGGTATGAGCCTCAGGAATTTTTGAATTCAAAGTACCTTCTCCAACTCCTTTTCCAAAAAAACCACCATTTATTATTGCTTCAGACGCTTTTTCTGATTGATAATTACTTCCTGTGTTTGGATTTAAAAATGAAATAATTCTGTTTTTGATATATTCAAATTTTGGAATAAAAAATATTAAATAAGAAATTAAACTACCAATAAATATAAATGATGAAAAAAAAATTATTAAGCTAATTCCTGAAACAAAAATTAAAGTTAACCAAGTAGATATTATTAAAATAGTTTGCCCAATATCAGGTTGCATAATTAATAAAAATACTATTGGCAGTAGCAATAAAAAACTTAAAAAATAATTAAGATATATATTTTTATTTTTTTCAATTGATATAACAGAAGCAATTGAAATTATAAAAAATGGTTTTAAAAGTTCAATTGGTTGGAAATTTGGAAATGGAGATGGAAGATCTATCCATCTTTTTGATCCTTTAACTTCTATACCAATAATTGGAACTAAAATTAGAGAAATAACAAATATAATAAATAGCAAATAAGATATTTTTAATAATTTTTTTTGTTCAATAAATGAGATTGATATTAATATAAAAATTGCAATAGCAATAAAAATTAAGTGCTTAACAAAAAAATAATAGCTATTTGTATTAAGCTTATCAGAAGCAATTATTGATGTGGACACAAAAGAAAAAAATAAACCTAAAAAAAATAATGAAAAAATTATCAAAAATATAAACTTGTCTATATTTTTCCACCATCCATAGATTTTAAAGTAAAAGTTTTTTGTTTCCATTAATTTATTTTTGAAATATTTATTTTTTTCAATGATTTATTAAAAAATTTCCCTCTATCTTCAAAATTATTAAAACTATCAAATGATGCTGCCGCAGGACTAAATAAAATAGCAGGTTTTATTATTTTATTTTTTTTAATATCAATAAGAATTTTTTTAAGTGCACTTTGTAAATTATTAAATTGTTGAAATTTTAACTTATTTTTAAAATTATTTTTAAAAAATTTCTTTTCTTTGCCAAAAATATAAGCATTTATATTTTTAAAATACTTATTTTCTAGATTAAATTTATCACCTCTTTTAGGAATACCTCCAACTAACCAATAAATATTTTTATATGATTTTAAAAGATTAATACTAGATGAAAAACTTGTAGATTTAGAGTCATTTATTATTATTAAATTTTTTTTATTATACACAATTTCTTGCC
>CACAHE010000018.1 GCA_902532195.1 uncultured Pelagibacteraceae bacterium
GCTGAAAATATAAATAGCGGATCATCAACCGATGTAACAAAAAATGTTTATAAATCTGAAGAAAACCAATCAAATGATAGCGATTATGAAGAGTGTTTATCATGTCAGTAGAAAAAATAAAAAAAAAAGAAATAATTCTATCTAAGCCAAAAGAAATGGGATTGTTAATTGAAAATCCTGTTTACAAGCCTTTTAGGTATCCATGGTGTTATGACGCTTGGCTAACCCAACAAAGAATACACTGGCTGCCAGAAGAAGTACCTTTAGGTGATGATGTAAGAGATTGGCAAAAAAATCTTAAACCAGAAGAAAAAAATCTTTTAACACAAATTTTTAGATTTTTTACTCAAGCAGATGTTGAAGTAAGCAACTGTTACATAAGGCATTATATGAATGTCTTTAAACCAACAGAAGTATTAATGATGATGTCAGCCTTTGCTGCAATGGAAACAGTTCATATAGCTGCATACTCACACTTATTAGATACAATAGGTATGCCTGAAACAGAATATTCTGCATTTTTAAAATATAAAGAAATGAAAGATAAGTATGATTATATGCAGGGCTTTGATGTTAAATCTCATCACGACATAGCAAAAACAATTGCAGTATTTAGTGCTTTTACTGAAGGTCTTCAGTTATTTGCAAGCTTTGCAATATTATTAAATTTTCCAAGACATAATAAAATGAAAGGAATGGGCCAAATAGTAACTTGGTCTGTTAGAGACGAAACTTTGCATTGTAATTCTATGATCAGACTTTTTAAAAGTTTTATTAAAGAACAACCTGAAATATGGACTCCTCAATTAAAAAAAGAAATTTACGAAGCTTGCAGAACAATCATATCCCATGAAGATTCTTTTATTGACCTTGCATTTCAACAAGGGCCAATAGAAGGTTTAACTCCTCAAGAAATTAAGGACTACATAAGATGGATTGGAAATAGAAGACTAATCCAACTTGGATTAGAACCAATTTACAAAGTAGATAAAAACCCACTGACATGGTTAGATACAATGTTAAATGCTGTAGAGCATATGAATTTCTTTGAAGGAAGAGCAACTGAATATTCTAAAGCATCCACTAAAGGAACTTGGACAGAAGCTTTTAGTTAATAAATTTATCTTTGATTAAGCAACACAACTTTACGATGATCGGGGCCACTGTATTTGGATAAAGGTCTAATCAATTTATTTGCAGCATGTTGTTCCATAATATGTGCTGACCAACCAGTTATTCTTGAAATAACAAATATTGGAGTAAAGAAATCAGTATCAAAGCCCATTAAATGGTAAGTAGGACCAGTTGGATAGTCTACATTAGGATGAATGTTTTTTCTTTCAATCATGACAGATTTAACTACATCATAAATTTTAATAAATTTTTTGTCTTTCTGAATTTTAGAAACTTTTTTAAAATATTTTTCCATAGTAGGGACTCTAGAATCTCCTTTTTTGTAAACTCTATGTCCGAAACCCATAACAACTTCTTTTTTATCAAGGGCTTTATTAATCCATTTGAAAGCATTTTCTGGTTTTTTTATCTTACTCATCATATGCATAACTTCTTCATTGGCACCTCCATGTAGAGGTCCTTTTAGGCTTGCTATTGCTCCTGTTATTGCTCCATGAATATCTGATAAACTACTTGTAATAGTTCTAGCAGTAAAAGTGGAAACATTAAAACTATGTTCGGCATAAAGTATTAACGATACATCAAAAGCCTTAACTATATCTTTGCTGGGCACTTTTCCAAAACACATGTAAAAGAAATTTTCAGCAAAAGACAAATTTCTTTTTGGAGGAATAATTTTTTTACCTTTTCTAGCTCTAAAAAAAGCAGCAATTGCCGTAGGAGTTTTAGCAAATATTCTTATTACTTTTCTCATGTTTGCTTTAGGTGAATTATCTGTAGTTTCCTTGTCTTCTAGCCCCAAAACACTAACAATAGTTCTTGCTACATCCATCGGATGAGACTTTTTAGGCATATGTCTAACAATTTCTCTTAAGTTAATTGATATATTTCTATTTTTTTCTAATTGATTTTTGAATTTTTTAAGCTCACTCTTATTTGGTAGTTCACCATTAAGAACCAAATAAGCTACTTCTTCAAAGTTACATTTCTCACAAAGATCTTGAACAGCATAACCTCTATATGTAAGTGAATTTATATCAGGCATCACTTGCGATATAGTAGTTTCATCAACAACAATACCAAGTAATCCTTTTTTTATTTCATCACTCATTATTCGTGCCCATCTGTACTAAAGTTATATATTTTTTCATCAAGAGAATTATATTTTTCATAATCTACCAACTTGTACAATTCTTTTCTAGTTTGCATTTTACCAATAATATTATTTTGATGTCCATCCTCAAAAATAGCGCGCAATCCACTTTCAACATTTTTCATTGCTAATCTTTGAGTAGTTACAGGATAAATCACTATATTATATCCTAAATTTTCTAATTCTTTGAAATTTAATAATTTTGATTTTCCAAATTCTGTCATATTAGCTAATAAATAAGAATTAAGTTTTTTTCTAACTGTCGCAAATTCTTTTTTATCTTTTAATGCTTCTGGGAAAATAATTTCAGCTCCCGCATCTATATAAGACTTGCATCTTTCTATCATTTTATTCAATCCTTCAACATTTCTTGCATCTGATCGTGCAATTATTTTAAAGTTTTTATCTTTTCTTGCTTTGACACATTCTTTTATTTTATTTACCATTTTTTTTGTTGAAATTAATTCTTTGTTATCAAGGTGACCACATCTTTTTTGACTTATTTGGTCTTCAATATGTACAGCTGCAACACCAGCTTTTTCAAAAGTTTTAATCGTTTTTTTGCAAGATTTAAAACCAGTATCTATATCTACAATTGTAGGAAGGTTTGTAACTCTAGCAATTTGATTTGATCTATAACTTACGTCTTTTAGTTTTGTTAAACCTATATCCGGATAGCCTAAATCGTTGGACATTACTCCTCCAGATACATAAACAGCGTCATAACCTATTCTTTCGATGAGTTTTGCAGTAAGAGGATTATAAGCACCAGGCACTCTTAATATTTTATTTTTTTTCAATTTTTTTACAAAATCTAATCTTTTTTCCTTTGAATTTTTTTTAACAAAGTGCATTAAAAAATTCCTTTTTTATTATTTTTTTTTAAATTAGATTTTTTGATTTCTATATTTAACTTATGCAATTGACCGGCTTTAAGTTTTTTTAATTGTTGAACATTATATAAAAATTTGTCACTCTCTTTTTTTGATATTAAATTTTTAGTAAGTATCTGAAATTTATTTATATAATTTTCTCTATTAAAAGGTCTTAACCCATAAGGATGGGCATCTGCTCTATCTAAAATTTCTGTAATTTTTTTTCCATTTTTTAATGACACTATTACTTTTGCTCCAAAACATTTTTTTTTGGGATTTGGATCATGATATTTCTTTGTCCATCTTTTATCTTCATGAGTTTTTATAGATCTCCATATTTTAATAGTGCTTTTTTTATTTGCTCGAGATTTAGTATAAGATTTTACATGATGCCAACTTCCATCTTCAAGAGCTACAGCAAAAATATACATAATTGAGTGGTCTAAAGTTTCTCTACTTGCATCAGGATCCATTTTTTGAGGATCGTTAGCTCCAGTTCCAATTACATAATGAGTATGATGACTGGTATAAATATCTATTTTTTTAATTTGATTTAAATTTTTAATTTTTTTTTTTAATTTTATTGCAATATCAATTAAAGCTTGCGCTTGATATTCAGCAGAATATTCTTTTGTGTAAGTTTCTAAAATTGCTTTTTTTTCTTCATTCTTTTTAGGCAATGGAACTTTATATAAGGCTTTTCTTCCATCAAGTATTCTCGCTATAACACTATCTTCACCTTCGTAAATAGGACTCGGTGCTCCTTCACCTCTCATAACTCGATCTATAGCTTCAATTGCGAGCTTACCTGCATGCGCAGGTGCGTAAGCTTTCCAGCTTGAAATTTCTCCTTTTCTTGATTGTCTTGTTGAAATTGTTGTATGTAATGCTTGCTGGACTCCTTGAAAAATAATTTCAGTGTTTAATTTTAACATTGATCCAATTCCTGCAGCTACACTTGGGCCAAGGTGAGCAATGTGGTCTATTTTATGTTTATGAAGACATATACCTTTTACTAAATTTACTTGAGTCTCGTAAGCAGTAATTATACCTCTTAACAAATCTAAACCACTTTTTTTCTTTTGTTGTGCTACAGCTAGAAGTGCTGGGATATTATCTCCTGGATGACTATAGTCTGCTGCTAAAAATGTATCGTGAAAGTCCAATTCTCTTACTGCCGTACCATTTGACCAGGCAGCCCATTCACAATCAAATCTAAGTTTCGAATTTACCCCGAATAACGTTGCACCATTTCTATTTGGATGTCCTAATGCCATTTCTCTTGAAGAAATTACAGGTTTTCTATTTAATGATGCTACAGCAACAGAAGCATTATCTATAATTCTATTAATAACCATTTCTATAGACTCTTTATTCAATTTTGCATTATCACTAGCCATTTCTGCTATTCTCCAAGCCAGTTGTTTTTTTTTTGGTAAATATTTTTTTGAAGGATAAACTTTTATTTTATGTAAAATCAAAACATCTCCTTAAATTATTCATAATAATAGTTATAAGTTATTTTTGTATTACAATCAAAACGGCAGTAATTAAAAGTAAAAAAGCTAAAAAATACTCAATTAATGCTTTTATTTTATTATTTTTTACTAAATTTCTAATTGCAGATCCAAAAGCTGCCCAAGGTGATATTGATAAAGGACATATGACC
>CACAHE010000019.1 GCA_902532195.1 uncultured Pelagibacteraceae bacterium
ATTTTAGAGAATTTCCTACCTATTTTAAAAAATTGAAAAAAGAAAAAAATATAGCAATGTTTTGTACTGGAGGAATAAGATGTGAAAAAGCTAGCTCTTATTTAAAATCAAAAGGTTTTAAAAATGTGTACCAATTGAAAGGTGGTATTATTAATTATTTACAGAAAATTAAAAAAAATAAAAGTTTATGGAAAGGCGAGTGTTATGTTTTCGACAATAGAATTTCATTAAAACATGGATTGAAAATTGGAAACTATTTTATGTGTAGTGGATGTAGAAAGCCAATCTCCAATAAAGATAAAAAATCAAAAAAATATGAAGAAGGAGTTTCATGTCCAAATTGTCACGATAGTTTAACAAACTCTCAAAAAGAAAGATTTAGAATGCGTCAAAAGCAAATAAACCTTGCAAAAAAACACGGAAAGAAGCACATATTCCAAAAAGAATTTTAAAAAAATGAATTTACTAAAGGACAGTGTTCCAAAATTAGTGAGAAAACTTGCGGTTCCAGCTATGGTTGGTACTTTATTTCAAACACTTTACAATATAGTTGATACATTTTTTGCTGGCAAAATATCCCCCGAAGCTTTGTCAGCCCTTAGTAAATCATTTCCAATTTATTTTATAATCATAGCTACTTCAATTGGAGTAACTGTTGCTGGGACTGCTCTAATAGGAAATAGTATCGGAGAAAATAATAAAAATAATTCAATTAATTATTTTACGCATATAATTTATTTTGGAATTATACTTTCCTTAATTATTACATTTTTAGGCTTAAAATATGCTGATGATGTTTTTTTTCTCATGGGCTCTACTGAAGAAGTAATTAATTTAGGACTTGATTATACTAATATTATTTATTCTGGCGCTATAATATTTATTTTAGTAGTTGCCTTAAATTCACTTCTTCACGCTGAGGGTGATACTAAAACGTATAGAAATGTTTTAATTTTTTCTTTCTTTTTAAACATAATTTTAAATCCAATTCTAATCTTTGGTTTCCTTTTTATTCCTGCTATGGGTGTAAAAGGTATTGGTATTGCAACTATAGTAGCTCAATCAGTATCATTCATAGTTATTTTAAATAAAGTTTTAAGAAATAATTTAGTTAAACAATTAACAAAAGACTATTTAAGGCCAAAATTTTTATTTTTTAAAAACATTTTTTTTCAATCTATGCCAATATCTATATCTATTTGTGGTTATGCTTTAGCAGCTTCAATTATTTTTACTTATGTTGGTCAGTCAGGCGAATATGCGGTTGCCGGTTACGGAGCAGGAACTAGAATTGAACAGGTTGTGCTACTTCCTATATTAGGAATTAATACAGCTATTATATCGATTATTTCTCAAAACTTTGGTGCAAAAAATTTTGATAGGATAAAAGAAACATACTTTACTGCAATTAAATATTCTTTTATTATAATGATCACAGCAGGTGTTATTGTTTTTACTTCTGCTGATTATATAACAAGTATATTTTCAGATGATCCTGAAGTTATAGAATATGGCAAAAGATATTTAAAAATATCTGCTTTTGTACTACCTGCTTATCCAATTTTTTTTCTTTCCAATGGGTTCTTTATGGCACTAAAAAAATCTGAAAATGCAATGATTTCAAATTTTTTTAGAAATGTACTAAATCCTATAATTGTTTTTTATATAGCAAAATATATTAGCGCTAGTTTTAATACCTTTTTTTGGATATGGGTTGGAATTAACTGGTTTTTCTCAATCAGTTACTTGTTAATTATTATCTATTATTTTAGAACAAAGTTAGAGAAACCTAGCGCTGTCGTTCATCCATGACCATAAATGGTTAGAAAAAGATCTTCTAACAAATAAATTTATCTCATTTATATCCTTATTATGAATTATCACATCTACGTGATTTAGAATAGTTTGAGTTACAGCACCTTTTGTGTTTTTAAATTTATTGAAGTTAAATGGACAACCGCTTGATAATAATTCATATATATTCTTGCCCTTAATATTAATTATTGACCAGTGATCTGAAACATTTGTAACAGATCCTAAATTAACTTTTGATATTTCGCTAAAAAGCTTTTCTTCTAAATTATAATTGTTTCCGAATGCATGATCTTTTTCATTCGTATATAGCATCCATTCATCTGGACTTAACCATAGAATGTTAAAATTCTCATTGCTAGAAGAAGTGTTTGGTTCTGTTGGTATAATAATAGATAAAGATTTTCCAATTTTAGTTATAAAATCTCTTTTTTTTCCCCTTAAATTAATTTTAATTACAGGGTCAAATTCTGTCATATTAATTTCAGAATAGTTTTTAGTTTCGTTAATTGATGATTTATAATTAAGCATTTAACCTCTTATTTTCTTTATCTAAAAAAATAGTATCTGTTATTGTTACATTTATTGTTTTATTTTCCATTGGAATAAACATTTTTTTTCCTTTTAATTTTTTACCACTTTTAACAACAGCTAAGGCAATAGATTTCTTTAAGTTTGGACTATAATAACTTGAAGTTATATGACCTAACATTTCAATAGGTTTATTATTTGTATCAGCTACAATTTGAGCTCCTTCTTCTAAAACTTCTTTAGGATCTTCTGTTAATATACCTACCAGTTGTTTTCTATCCTCTCTAATTGTGTCACTTCTATATAAAGATCTTTTGCCTATAAAATCGAATTTCTTTTTACTGATTATCCAATCCATTTGCAGATCAACAGGCGTCATTGTTCCATCAGTATCTTGTCCAGCAATTATGAAACCTTTTTCCGCTCTTAGTAAATGCATTGCCTCTGTTCCATATGGAGTTATATTAAATTCTTTTCCAGCTTCAAAACATTTTTCCCATAAAGATTTTCCATAACTTGATTGAAT
Source organism: uncultured Pelagibacteraceae bacterium (assembly GCA_902532195.1). Classification (GTDB taxonomy): domain Bacteria; phylum Pseudomonadota; class Alphaproteobacteria; order Pelagibacterales; family Pelagibacteraceae; genus Pelagibacter. The sequence continues at coordinate 2,870 of CACAHE010000019.1, forward strand.
ATTTATTTCATAGCTATGCTCTCCAGTAAAACTAATTCTCATTACTCTACATTTTATTTTATCAATTTTTGCATTCTTGAATGACATATGTGGAAAATTGCTGTTTGATAAGTCTAAATCAGGAATAATTTTTGAGACAATTTTTTTTGATTTTGGTCCACAAACACTTATTGTAGCATACTGATCAGTTACAGATGTTAAATAAACATCAAGTTCGGGCCATTCTGTTTGCAGATAATCTTCTAACTTAGTCATTACATTTGCCGCTCCACCAGTAGTAGTTGTCATAATATAATGATTTTCACCTAATCTAGCTGTAACACCATCATCATAAACCATTCCATCTTCATTTAGCATCAAACCATATCTGCATTTACCAATTTCTAATTTAGACCAAGCATTTGTATAAACTCTATTTAAAAACTCTGACGCATCTGTGCCTTGAATATCTATTTTCCCTAAAGTTGATGCATCTAATATACCAGCACTATCTCTTGCTGATTTACTTTCCCTTTGAACAGCATCATACATGGTTTCATTCTCCTTTGGATAGTACCAGGCTCTTTTCCATTGACCGACATTTTCAAATTCAGCTTTATTTTCTTCATGCCAGTCATGCATTGGTGTTTTTCTTATAATATCAAAAAATTCTCCAACGTTTCTTCCAACTATTGCACCAAAAGTTAATGGAGTGTAAGGAGGTCTAAATGTGGTTGTTCCCAATTCACCCATTTTAACACCGGCTGTTTCAGATATAATTCCAAGTGCATGCATATTAGATAATTTCCCTTGATCTGTAGCCATACCCGTTGTTGTATATCTTTTCACATGCTCAATAGATTTAAAACCTTCTCTTAAAGCTAATTTTACATCATTTGCAGTAGAATCATTTTGAAAATCTAAAAATGGTTTAGTTTTACCTAAAGGTTTATCAGATGGAAGTAGCCATATATTTTTTTTATCAATTTCTTTTGAGGAAGTAATTTCTAAATTTTTATAATCAATATTATTTACATTTAAGAATTTATTAGTTGAATTAACAGAATTTTTTATTAGTTCATCAAGCTCAAAATCACCATTACATGATCCAATACTTATTTGATCCAACTCTGATTTATCTGGTAAAAAAACATTATCTTTATCTCTGAATTTAAGTTTACCACCAGACTGAGTAAACAAATGTACTCTTGGTGTCCAGCCTCCTGAAATACCCAAACAGTCACATTCTTCTTTTGTTTTTTTTCCTACAACAGCAGCACCATCGTCAGATAATTTCATAATTTCAATAGAATTTATTTTCTTGTAACCATTTGTATTAATGACTGTAGATTTCCAATGTATTTTAATACCTAATTTTTCAGCTTGTTTAACTATTAACGAATTAGTTTTATCTCTTATATCAACTACTGAATTAACACTTACA
>CACAHE010000020.1 GCA_902532195.1 uncultured Pelagibacteraceae bacterium
CCGAAGCTGATGCTCCAAAACAGTTTGGATTAGGTATAACAAGAGAAGATCCAAAACATTATTAAATGATATTGAAAGGAAAAAAATAAAATTATGTCAACTTTTGTATACATGACACGTTGTGATGGTTGTGGACATTGTGTAGATATATGTCCATCTGATATCATGCACATTGATGAAACTATAAGACGTGCAAAAAATATAGAACCAAATTTCTGCTGGGAATGCTATTCATGTGTTAAAGCTTGCCCAAATCATGCTATCGATGTTCGAGGTTATGCCGACTTTGCTCCAATGGGACATAGTGTGAGAGTTAGAAGAGAAGAAGAAAAGGGAACAATATCTTGGAAAATTAAATTTAGAAACGGAACAGTTAAAGATTTTGTTTCTCCAATAACAACAAAACCCTGGGGAAAATTTATTCCAAAATTAGCAGATGGAGATAAACCAAATCAAGGAGAAATAAATTCTCAAACACTTTATTCAGAACCTAAAGGTTTAAACACAAATAAAGAATTACCTAAAGTTGAAAAAAGCGCATTCAAAAAAGGAGTTTACTATTAATGGCTAGAAAAACTATTTATGAAGAATGTGATATTTTAGTAGTCGGTGGAGGAATGGCCGGTACTGGTGCTACTTTTGAGGCTAGACACTGGGGTAGAGATTTAAAAATAATTTGTGTTGAAAAAGCAAACATAGATAGAAGTGGTGCAGTTGCTCAAGGATTATATGCAATCAATTGTTACATGGGAATGCAATGGGGTGAAAATATGCCAGAAGACCATGTACGATACGCAAGAAACGATCTAATGGGACTTGTTAGAGAAGATCTTGGTTATGACATGGCAAGACACGTAGACTCAACTGTACATATGTTTGATGAGTGGGGTTTACCAATGATGAAAAATAAAGAAACTGGCAGATATCAAAGAGAAGGTAAGTGGCAAATTATGATACACGGTGAAAGCTACAAACCAATTGTTGCTGAAGCTGCAAAAAAATCTGCAGATAAAATTTACAACAGAATTATGATTACACATCTTCTAATGGATGAAGGTAAAGATAATAGAGTAGGTGGAGCCGTAGGTTTTAATATGAGAACAGGCGATTATTATGTTTTCAAAGCAAAAACAGTAATAGTTGGTGCTGGAGGAGCGTCACACATTTTTAAACCTAGAGCAGTTGGCGAAGGAATGGGAAGAACATGGTATGCTCCATGGAGCAATGGTTCAGCTTATGCACTACCAATATCAGCTGGAGCAAAAATGACTCAAATGGAAAATAGAATTGTTTTGTGTAGATTTAAAGATGGATATGGACCAGTTGGTGCATATTTCTTGCATTTAAAAACATATACTCAAAATGCAAATGGAGAAAATTATGAAAAAAAATGGTACGAACAAACAAAAAAACTAGTAGGTGAATATATAGATCACCATCCAACACCAACATGTTTGCGTAACCATGCATTTGTTCAAGAAGTAATGGCTGGAGGTGGACCGATTCATATGGTTACAAAAGAAGCATTTCAAGATCCACACTTAGAAACAGTCGGATGGGAAAATTTCCTAGGCATGACAGTGGGCCAAGCTGTTGTTTGGGCTTCTCAAAATATAGATCCTAAATATACAAATCCTGAATTAACAACTTCAGAACCATACGTTATGGGTTCTCATGCTACATGTTCGGGTGCTTGGGTAAGTGGTCCTGAAGATTTATCTCCACCAGAATATTATTGGGGATACAATAGAATGACTACAGTTGAAGGATTATTTGGTGCTGGAGATACTGTTGGAGGAAGTGCACATAAGTTTTCTTCAGGTTCTTTTACAGAAGGACGTTTAGCTGCAAAAGCTGCTGTAAAATATATAGAAGAACAAAAAGCAGAAAATATAAAAATAAGTGATAAGCAGTGCGAAGATTTTAAAAAAATAATATTTAAACCATTGGAAAATTATACAGTTGGAAGAAATGAAATTACTGGTGGTACAGTTTCACCTAGCTATATATCACCAATTCAAGGTCTTCAACGTTTACAGAAGATTATGGATGAGTATGTAGGAGGTATATCAGTAAATTACATGACAAACGAAAATTTACTTAAAAAAGGTCTTGAATTATTAGATTGGCTTCAAGAAGATTTAGAACACGTTGGAGCTGAAGATTATCATCAATTAATGAGAGCGTGGGAGCTTAAACATAGAGCTTTAACTTCTCAATGTGTTACTGAACATACTTTATTTAGAAAAGAAACACGTTGGCCAGGATATTACTATAGAGGAGACTACATGAAATTAGATGATGAAAATTGGCATTGTTTGACTGTATCTCGAAGAGATCCAAAAACTGGAAAATTTACTATGGAAAAAATGCCTGTCTACCACATAATAGATGATAAAGAAAAAAAAGAAGCCTCTTAATTAATTCTAATGAGTCTGCTTGATAAGTCTGACAAAGAAATATTTGAAATAGCCGAACCAATTTGGTCTAACTTAGTAAAATCTTCAAATATAAAAGATTATGGTGGGTTTACTAAAGATTTTTCATCTCAAATGCTTTATGGGGCAAACGAAGTGGAGCTTGGAAAGCAATGGGCTAGTAACGATTTGATAACACATTTATCAGAAAATTGTAAACCTTTCGGGTGCTTAAGAAGAGGTCTTTATGTATCTGTCCTTTACAAACAAACAAGCACCAAATTACCAGGAGATTTTTTAGGTAGACTTGTTTTGGGTGAGGAAGATGGGATCGTTAAGGTTTATGGTGCTACAATTTTTTAAATATCTAGGTATTTTATTCTTTACAAAAATCAATTTGTTGACTTTGATATTTTTGAGTAATAATTAATAACTAATGGAGTATTTTCTTCCAATTGCAGAAGTTTACGTTAATTTACCATTTTTATTTTTTCTTAGTTTAGTTGTTGGAGTTCTTTCAGGTTTATTTGGGGTTGGTGGTGGATTCTTAATGACTCCATTCTTAATTTTTTTAGGTGTTCCCCCAGCATATGCTGTACCAAATGAAGCAAATAATATTTTAGGAACATCAATTTCTGGTTCTACCACTCATTATTTAAAAGGGACTTTAGATTATAAAATGGGTTTTATGATCGTTATTGGTGGAGTTGTTGGAACTATATTAGGAATTCTAACTTTTTCATATTTTAAAGACATAGGAAAGATCAACATAGTTATTTCATTATCTTATATGTACATCTTAGCAATGATTGGAACTATGATGTTAGTGCAAGGTATAAGTGAAATTGATAGAGCAAGAAAAAAAATTGTTATAAAAAAAAAATTACATTCACATTATTGGATACATGGACTTCCATTTAGAATGAGATTTAAAAAATCAAGAGTTTACGAAAGTGCATTTACTCCGATCATAATTGGATTAATCGTAGGTTTTATAGCCGCAATAATGGGCGTCGGTGGTGCGTTTATTTTAGTTCCAGCAATGATTTATATTATTGGAATGCCAACAAAGTTAATTCCTGGTACCTCTCTTTTTGTAACAATTTTTGTAAGTGCAATTGTTACAATTTTACATGCATTTAATTATGGATCAATTGACTTAATATTAGTTACTGTATTAATTTGTGGATCAATTTTAGGTGTTCAAGTAGGTCAAAAAATAGGTGAAAGAGTTGATAGCTCAGAATTTAAAACAATATTAGCTGTATTGCTTCTTTTAGTTGGAATAGCAATCGCATATGACTCATTCTTTGCAGAAGATACTATAAAACAAGTAACCACCGGTGAAAAAATATCTGTAATTTCAAAAACCATTGTTAGCGATATAGCCACAACATCTGAACTTGGTGCCGGCAAAAGAAGAGTTGCACATTTACTTGGGATGTATGGAACAGTTTTGTTTTGGGTAGGTTCAGCAATAATGATTTTTTGTTATTCAAACCCATCTTCTGCTACCCCATCTTTTTGGCCTATCATTTGGCATGTAGGCGCCATAATGACGGTTGTTGGAGGAGGATGGTTTTGGTTTTTTTTAAGAGTCGATGTTTAT
>CACAHE010000021.1 GCA_902532195.1 uncultured Pelagibacteraceae bacterium
ATGTGCTGTTGCCCATCTTGGAGCATTTGCAACTGAACCTAATCTTTTTTGCAATTCAAAATCATTAATTTTGTAAACTAGTCCATCTACGTCATATTCTAAATCATATCTCAAATCTTCAAATTTTTTGTGGTTATTTAATAAATTATCAATACCTGATATAACTTTATTAAATTTGCTTACTTTAAATCCCCAGTTTTTTAATGCATTCAAGAATTCCGATTGTGTTTTAAAATTCAATTTGTCGATATATCCAAATGTATATGCAATAAACCTTAGAGGTATTTTTTTTGTTTCTTCTGAATTTTTTTGCCTAAGAGTGCCAGAAGCAGCATTTCTGGGATTTGCAAATTTATCTTTTAAATTTTCAAAATCTTTATTTCCTATAAAGACTTCACCTCTTATATCTACATCTTTTGGGAAATTTTCAGATTTGACAATTTTGGGTATGTCGTGAATAGTCTTTAAATTTTCAGTAATTAATTCTCCCTCATTTCCATCTCCTCGAGATAATCCTGATATAAGCTTACCATTTTTATAAGTTAAAGATGCTGAGATGCCATCTATCTTTGGTTCTACACTATATTCAAAATTATTTTTTTTCTCAAAATTAAGAAAATTAGATAATTTTTTTTCAAAATTTTCTAAACCTTCTCTATTAAAAGTATTTGATAAGGACAACATAGGAATTCTATGATTTGATTTAACAAAATTTTTTGATGGTTTATAACCTACAGAAATACTTGGTGATAATTTATTTTTTAAAAAAATATATTTTTTTTCAAAGATTTGAATTTGATCTTTTAAATCATCAAATTCTTTATCATCTACAATCGGTTTATTTTTATCATAGTAAAATTTATTATACTTGTCTAAAAGTTTTATTTTTTTATTATATTCTTTGATTATTTCTTTTTTCTTAATCATTGAATTAATCAATCAATGTTTTCAACTTTTTAAAAATTGATTTTTTATTTTTTTGTCTGAGCTTTTCTCTTTCGCTCAGATAATCTTTATTAAATATTTTATAGCTCTCTTTATACCACTCCCCCGAACGGTAATTATAACCAAGAACATTTGCATATTTCTTTGCTTCATTTTCAAGACCAATTTTATAGTGTACCTCGACTAATCTATGTAGAGCTTCTTCTACATAAATTGTTTCATTATAATCGTTAATCACAATTTTTAGTCTATTTATTGCTGGTATCCATTTTTCTCTCTCAATGTAATAATTTGCTAAGTATATTTCTTTTGATGCAAGAATATCTGCAATTAAATCTAATTTAAATTTTGCGTCTAATGCAAAATCAGTATTTGGATAATTAGATAAAATATATAAAAATTTATCTTTTGCTTTTAATAAAGGTCGAATATCTTTTTTTTCATCTTTTATTTCTTCATAAAAAGATAACCCAATCAAATAATGTGCGTAGATTTGATTTTTATCCTGGGGATAAGTTTTAAGATATCTTTCTAATTCAAAGATTGCATCTCCATAAAGTCCATCTGAATAATATGAATATGCTGCCATAAGAACAGAACGAGGAGCCCAAATAGATTGGGGAAATAATATTTCTGCTTCGTTAAATTTTTTTGCAGCAAATATAGCGTCACCTTTTTCTAGAGCTTCTTTTCCCTCTTTGTAAGCCGCTATCATTTGTAGATCGATATCTTGCTCCTCTATCACGTTTTTTGTATCTAGTTCTTTTCCACCACATGACGATAGAAAAATTAAGAGTAAAAGTATAAATATTTTATAAAAACTATTCATAATTCATTTTTATCAGAAGATTTTATAAAATCTAATGTATTAAGCTATAGATTTAAGCTGTGATTTAGTAACTAATGTATGAGGTAGGTATTTTTCTTTTATTTCAATTATAGAATAATTTTCTTTATTTTCAAAAACTTTTCTTAAAACTTGATTTGTCAATTTATGCCCTCCTTGCGAACATTTCACATTTGCAATCATTTTGTACCCTGACAAATAAATGTCTCCCATGCAGTCTAAAATCTTGTGATTCACAAACTCCTTATTATTTCTCAATCCCTCTTTATTAAGAATTTCTGAATCTTTTACAACAATAGCATTTTCTAAAGTTCCACCCTGAGCCAAATTCATTTTTCTCAATTTTTCAATATCTTCAAATAAACAAAATGTCCTAGAGTTAAACACATTTGATAAGTCATCCTCATAAATTTTTACTTTGTTTCTTTGAGTCCCTATTAATGAATTATTAAACTTTATTTCAAAATCTATATCTAAACTTATTTTGCTTGGTTCTATTGTAATTTTTTTTTGGCCATCTTTTAGAGATACTTTATTATTAATTTTTATTATTTTAATTGGTGTTTCACTATTTTTTAAACCAACAGCATTGATTTCATCAACAAATTTTTTTGCAGAACCGTCTAAAATAGGGAGTTCTTGGCTATCTATTTCTATTAATAAATTATCTACACCCAGCCCATATAATGCTCCCATTAAATGCTCAATTGTTGAAACTTTTATTCCTGAGTCATTAGAAATTGTTGTGCAGTAGTTGGCCTCTGAAACATTAAATACACTAGGAAATATTAAATTATTATTTTTAACATCAATCCTTTTAAAAATTACTCCAGAATTTGGAGCAGCAGGAATTAGTTTCATTGTAACTTTACTTCCAGAATGTAAACCTACGCCTTTTATAACTATACTTTTATTAAGTGTTTTTTGATTAAGAATTGACATTCCATTTTTTAAATCTTTTAATTAGATTTTAAAAAACAACTAATGTTACAATAAAATACTGATATTATTCAAAAAGATCGAATAACTTTTCAAAAAATCCAGTTTTTTTAAGCTTTTTAGGCACAATATTTACCTCACTATCATTTAAGGAGGTAATAAAATTCAACCCACTCTCGCATATCAACTTATTTGTTTCATCAAAAAATATTATTTCATTAAAATAATCAAAATGTTCTTCTGAATATATAGAATTCTTATTTAAAATTTTAGAACCCTGTCCAGTAAAAATTAGTATTGAATTTTTTTTGTTTCCTATGAGTTCCAAAAGATTGATATTTTTAAAAGATAAATTTAATATTTCATCAATTCTTGCATAAATTACTTTATTTAATAGATCTAAAGGTATTTTTTTATCAAACTTTTCTTGATTCAAAATTGCATCAGAATTATCTGAAAATACAGAATTAGATCTATTAAGTTTTTTTTTAATATTTTCAGAATATTCTTTTTCTATTTTAAATATTTTGGCTATATCGTTTGTAATATGATCACCTCCTATTGGAATATTTTTAAAAAGGATTAATTTATTTTTTTCATATAGACAAACCGTACTTTTTTTAAGTCCGATATCTAAAAAAACTTTTTTTTTATAATTATCAAAAAAATTATTATAGTTTAAAGATTTTACATAACTAGAACAGGAAACTTGGTTTACAAATATATGATTATATTTAAAATTCTTTATTAAATTATCGTAAATTTCAACATCAAAACAAATAAATTTTATATCTAGTATTAAATTATCACAAATTATATTTTCATTCGGAAATTGATGGTAAATATTTTTATCAATATCATATCTTTGAATTAAAATATGTAATAATTTTTTATTATTATAGTTTTTTTGAATTATTGATTTAGCTTCTAAAATTAAATGAGCAATATCATCTGTGTCAATTTTTTTTTT
>CACAHE010000022.1 GCA_902532195.1 uncultured Pelagibacteraceae bacterium
ATTTTTCTCATAAATTAAAATTGCAAGAAGACCTATAAAAACTGCCAAATTATCAAATTGTGAGTGAAATCCAGTAATGAAAATTGAGACAGGATTTAAAAAAAATAATATGCCTATTTTTAATGAATGAATTTTGATTATTGTAATAAAAATTAATAAATCAATTAATGTTAAAAAAATTGTTATTTTGTATCGTAATGATTCTATTTCTCCTTCAATAAAAAAAGGAATTTGATCCAGAAAATATAGTAAATAAGCCCATACTGGACCATAGTTCATACCTACTTCGTAGATAGGTCCATTATACTTAATTACATCTGCGAACAATCTCCAATATTCCATATCAACATTGAAGCCGTAAGTTGAAATTAATATTCTAGATGAGACACCTACCGCAATAGTAAATAAAATTACATAATTCAATTTTTTGTTTATTTCTTTTATTTGATACATAGAAACTTTACATATAAACTACTTTTGAATTGTATATAATTTTTTAATGAATTTCTTTAATATAATTAAATTTATTTTAATACTTCTTTTTATTAAAATTAACCCAATTAACGCAGATGAACAAAGTAGATATTGGACTGATTCACAAATAGGTCCAAAATCTAACTTAGAAACAATAAATCAATTTTTTATTGGTAAGGATTTATATCCAATTGAAGGTATATGGTTTCAAGAAAATTTTGGGACAGTTGCAATAGTTAAGGACAAAAAATTAGATATGATATTTAGAAAATACGTAATAAATCATTTAAATAATTCAAAATTAGATGGAACAATATCTGCTTCACTAAATAGAATCAAAGATGTAGATAAGTTTGTGATTTTTGAAAAAATAACTGATAATAGTAATAGTTTCACTGGAATGGGATTTTTAAATATATATTTAGATAAAAATAAAAAAAATCCCCCAGCCAAAACTATGCAACAAAAACAATCATTAATGAAAAAGTTAAAATTTTCTAAAGATGCAGAAGTATATATATTTTCATCAAATAAGGATAATAACGTAAATATTAAATATCAATTGAAAAGAATTTATCCATAAAAAAATGAATATTTGTTTAATACCAGCTAGATCAGGTTCAAAAAGATTAAAAAATAAAAATATAAAAAATTTTTTTGGCAAACCTATAATTGCTTATACAATAAAAACTGCAATAAAAAGCAAGTTATTTGATGAAGTTATTGTTTCTACTGACTCAAACAAATATATTTCGATAGCTAAAAAATACGGAGCAACTGTACCGTTTCTTAGATCAAAAAAATTATCATCAGATTATGCAAGAGATGTAGATGTTATTAAAGATTTTATTAAAAAATACAAAAGAAATAAAATTAGTATTAAAACTTTATGTTATTTGTATCCTATAAATCCTTTACTAAAAAAAAGTACACTGATTAAATGTTTTAAAAAAATAAAAAAAAAAAATGTAGATAAAGTTATTACATTAAAAAAATTCACATACCCTATTCAAAGATCATATTTTAAAAACAATAAAGGCAAATTTATAGTAACTAATAAAAAATATTTTATGAAAAGATCTCAAGATTTACAAACCTTTTACCATGATGCTGCTCAATGTTATTGGTACAAAATACAAAAAAAACTTAAATTCTTTAAAAAAACGGCTTTTATTACAGACGGTATTGAATTAAATCAATTTGAGTCTTATGATGTGGATGTACAAGAAGATATGGAAAACTTGAAAAAGATATATAAATACAGACTACACAATAAATTTATAAATAAATAAAAAAATTAATAACTCTTGTAACTTATAAAATGCAAAATAATATTGTAGACACATATAAACAGCCTTTAAGCTATTATAGACATTTATTTAAATCATTAATAAAATATAAACAACTTCCTTCCTATTTTATATTTTACCCTACGAGCAGATGTAACCTGAAATGTTCTCATTGTTTTTATCATGATAGTTTAAACAAAAAATTTAATGAATTAACTTTAGATGAAATTGATAAAATAACTAAAACAATGGATCCAATTTTAAGTTTATTGTTAACAGGTGGAGAACCATATCTTAGACATGATTTAGATAAAATTGTAAAAATATTTTATGACAATACAAGAGTTCCAATTTTAACTATACCTTCTAATGGTTGGTATTTAAGTAAAATGGATAAGCAAATAAAGAACATGATGGAATGGTGTCCAATGATAACTCTAAATCAACAAATATCTATTGATGGTATTAAAGAAGACCATAATAATATCAGGATGGACAAGCAGATAGATGGACCTGAAAATTCATTTGAAAAAGCTATTAAAACTATAAAACATTTGAAGGTGATGCAAAAAACTTACAACAGGATTAATATTGGTATAATAGTGACTTTTACAAGTGAAAATCAACATAAGTTTAAAAACATTGTAGAGGAAATTTTTTCAATCGCAGAACCAGATAATATTTCAATAAATCTTGTAAGAGGAGATCCAAAAGAAAAAGTAAATAAAGATTTAGATATATCGCTATATAAAGAAGCAGTGAAATATAGAGATAATCTTTTTTATAAAAAAAAAATGGGAGGTCATTCTAGATTTAAAGGTAATAAATTAGCTACTGCTGGAAGAATTTTATTAAATAATTTAGTTTATGAAATATATGAAAAAAAAAAATATATCACACCATGTTATGCAGGCAATCTAAGTGGCGTGATGTATCCAGAAGGAGATGTTTATCCATGTGAAATTTTAGACAACACACATAAAATTGGAAATATCAGAGATTTTAATTATGATTTTAAAAAATTATGGATGGCAAAAAAAGCTAGTGAAGAGAGAAGTTTTATTAGAGACACAAAATGTTTTTGTACCCATGAATGTTTTAACATTGTCAATATTATGTTTAATCCAAAATTCTATCCTAAATTATTATTTAAATCTAAAGAGATAAAAGATTAAAAGTTAAACTTATGGAATTAAAAATTTCAGTTATTGTTCCTTTTCATAATTCCGAAGATACTTTATATAAATGTTTAAGCGGGATATATAATTCAAATTATAAAAACTTTGAAGTTATAGCTGTAGCAGATAATTGTAAAGATAACTCAATTAAAATAGCTCAAAAATTTCCATGTAAACTTTTAGCTTTGAATGCTAATTCGGCAGCCGCAACAAGAAATCTTGGTGCAAGCAAGGCCAATGGAGATATTTTATTATTTTTAGATTCAGATGTTATAATAAATAATGATTCATTATTTTTAATAAATGATTTTTTTATAAAAAACAAAGATAAACATTTATTACAAGGAACCTATTCATACAAACACAATTATAAATACGCTTCATCTCAATTTATGATGTCCCACTATGCTTACTATGTTTTTCCTGAAGAAAAAACAGAAACTGAAACATTAGTAACTAATTTTTTTTGTATAAAACGAAAAATTTTCATTGAATTTAAAGGATTTGATGAAAACTTTCACAGTAGCAATAGTGAAGATGAAGAATTCGGTTATAGGTTGATAGAGTCGGGTTTTAAAATACCAGTCAATAATAAGCTTAAACCTTTTCATGATATAAACATAAATTTTTTTGAGTTTATTAAAAAAGGCTTAAAACAACACATAGGAGAAATGAAATTATTTTTGAGAAAAAAAAATTTTGGATTAAAAACAAATCAAACAAACTACAAA
>CACAHE010000023.1 GCA_902532195.1 uncultured Pelagibacteraceae bacterium
TATAAAAAAAAAGATTTAAATAAAATTAAAAATAGTTTGTTAAATACTTTAAATTACATAAAAAAAAGCAAACAAAAAAATTTACAAAAAAAATACTATGAAATAAAGAAATATAATAGAAAACTAAAAGGTAATTGGTACGATATGGCTAACTACAATTTAACTCTTTTCGAATTTGTTCATAATAAAAAAATTATTGAATTAGTTAAAAAATATTTCAAAACTAAAGTTATCTTTTCCTCAAGGCCGTGTATCCATGTTCATGATGATACAAATAAGCATATACTATTACCACATCAAGAAACAAATATGTTTTCAGTAGACGGTATTTTACTATGGGTACCTTTATTTGATACTAATAAAGACACTGGCGGTCTAACTATTTATAAAAAATCACACAAAAGAGGTTTTTTTAAACACACCACAAAAGATCCTAGCGGAAAAAAAAGATGGACTAATAATTATACTAATATACATCCATCAATTTACAATAATTTTGAAAAGGTTAATTTGGAGGTAAAGTCAGGCTCTGCAGTTTTAATGATTAATTCTTTAATACATTGTGGATATCCAAATAAAACAAAAAAACATGTAAGAATAACTGTTACAGAAAGATTTAATCCTTTACATAAAATTCCATACTTAAAAAAAACAAATGTACCAATAAAAATTCCTTATACTGCAAACTATAATAGTATTAAGGATTAAATAATATTTAATTAATGTTTCTAAAGAATTATTTTTGATTCAAAAAAAAATATAATTTATTTTTAAAATGTTAAAAAAAAAGAAAACACAAAAACCAAAAATATCAGTAATCACAGTTGTATATAATGCAGAAAAAACTTTAGAGAGATGTTTTAAAAGTCTCTATAAGCAAAAAAATTTATCTTATGAGCACATTGTAATAGACGGTGGATCAACTGATAATACAATTAAAATTATAAATAAATACAAACATAAAATTAAATATTGGATAAGTGAAAAAGACAAAGGTATTTATGATGCATTTAATAAAGGGATGAAATACACAACAGGCGAATATATCGGTTTTTTGAATTCAGACGATCAGTACTCAAGCAAAGCCTTTTTTTATCTAAATAGATATATAAAAAAATATCCAAACTCAGACTTTATTTTTGGTGCAGTAAAAAAACATTGGGGAATATTATATGGATATAGACCACATAAAATTTTTTGGAGCTGGGGATTTTATTCTAGTCATTCAACAGGATTTTTTATAAAAAAAAAGGCAGCAAAAATAGTCGGTAAATATAATTTAAAGTATAAATATTCTTCAGACTATGATTATTTTTTCAGAATGATTGTTAAACATAAGTTAAAAGGAGTTGGAACAAAAAAAAATGAATTATTTGGTATTTTTGGTAGAGGTGGGTTTTCAAGTAAAATAGATTTTTATGATCATTTTAAGGAAGAAATAAAAATTAGACAATGGTCAAAATAAAATATTAGTCTTGTTTATATTTATATATAAATTTTTAAAACATATTAATAAAATAATTAAATGAATATAATTGTAACTGGAGCCGCAGGCTTTTTAGGTTTTTCACTATCAATAAATCTCCTTAAGAGCAAACATACTGTATTTGGTATAGATAATTTAAATAATTACTATTCATTAAAATATAAAAAGAAACGTTTAAAAGAGTTAAGAAAATTTAAAAATTTTAAATTTTCAAAAATAGATATATCAAACTTTAAAAAATTAAATTCTTTTTTTAAAAAAAAAAAAATTGATATGATAATTCATTTTGCAGCTCAAGCCGGAGTAAGATTTTCGGTTTCAAATCCTCAAAATTATATATCTTCAAATATTTCAGGTTTTATAAATATTCTGGAATTAGCTAAAGAAAAAAGTATAAAAAAGATATTTTATGCATCCTCAAGTTCTGTATATGGCGATAATAAAAACTACCCTTGGAAGGAATTTTATAAACCTAGACCAATAAGTTTGTACGCAAAAACTAAGCAATTTAATGAAAAAATTGGAAATTTCTATTTTAGAAAATATAATATGCAAATAGTAGGATTTAGATTTTTTACAATATTTGGAGAGTGGGGTAGGCCAGATATGTTTTTGTTCAAATTATTTAAATCTATAATTTCAAAGAAAACTTTAAATATTAATAATTATGGAAAACATTTAAGAGATTTTACATATATATCTGACGTAACAAAAATTTTAATGTTATTAATAAAAAAAAAATTCAAAAGACATGAAGTAATTAACATTTGTTCAAGCAAACCTATTTCATTGCTTGAAATTTTGTCTTACTTTAAAAATTATAAATTTAGTATTAAAAAAATAGGAAGAAACAAATTAGACGTGAGGAATACTCATGGAGATAATTCGAAATTAAAAAAAATTTTAAAAAGGAAATTTACATTCACAGATAAAAAAGAGTCTATCAAAAATACTTTTGATTGGTACAAAGAAAATAATATAATAAATATTACTTAAATAATTGTATTAATAATATTTAAATAATTTATATAAAAATTATTTACAATTTTTTTATGTCCAGCTAAATACGCCAATCTACTTTGTTCAGTCTCTACTTCTTCAAAATTTGATATTTTTAATATCAAATTGGCTAATTGAATATAGTCTTTTGGTTCAAAATAATGACAAAATTTAATAGAGTGTTCCGAATTTATTTTTTGATTTAAATTAAATTTATTCTGTTCAAGATGAATAGGAATATTTGATGCAATAACATTTTTTTTAAAATATCTTGCGTGCTCAACTGATGTTCCCCATCCTTCAAAAAATGAAGGATTAATTAATGCTTTGCTATGCTTTATTAGCGAGTAGACTTCATTCATTGAAATAATACCTAGGTGTTTAATATTTTCATTAAGGTTATTATTTAAAATATATTTTTCTAACTCATTGTTATAACTAGGATTTCTATAATCACTTTTTTCCCCAGTTGTAATAAGATAAATTTTTTTGTTAAAATTTTTATTAATATAATCTAAAGCTTTATAAACTGTCATATGATTTTTATGTTTCCAAAAGTGGTTTGGTAAATAAAAATACGAAGATTTTAAATTAAATTTATCCTTTAACTCATTAAAACTTAATAAATTAAAATCATCATTTATATTTGTACAATATGGCAAATAAGATATTTTTTCATTTTTTGTTCTAAATATTTTATCCATATCTTTTTTAATAGACTCTGAATATAAAATAATTTTATTTGAATTCATGGCGGCAAACCATACGGTCATTTTTCTTTTTAATATCATCTTCCAGTTAAAGTATTCTGGATAGTGTAACTCTTGAAAATCAGGTATAAATTTAATTGAAGGTACTTTAGAATTTCTGCCCAATATAGATGTATGAGAAACAATTTTAATGTTATTATTTAATAAAAATTTTTCTACTAAGAAATTTTTTCCAAATAAAAGAATTAAAAATATATTAAAATAATTTTTCCATCTAGAGGATTTTCTATGAAAAAGTTTTGATTTT
>CACAHE010000024.1 GCA_902532195.1 uncultured Pelagibacteraceae bacterium
AGCAATTTACCATATATAAAAGTAAACCAATATATAACCACTCTTTAGAAAAAATCATTAAATCAAGACTTTTTAAATACATTATTTTGGTAGTTAATAACAAAAATTTTATAACAAAAAAAATGCCTAAATATGTAAAAATAATAAAGGGAGGAAAGGAAAGAAATGACTCATCTTTATTAGGTTTAAAATGTGCAAAAAAACTCAAAATAAAAAATGTATTAATTCATGATGCAGCAAGACCAAACTTTTCGATAAGCCTTGTCAAAAAACTTTTGAAAAATTTAAAAAAAAATAATGCAGTAATTCCAATAATTAAAACTAAAGACTCAATAAAATATAAAAGTAAAAATAACCTTTTTAATTTAAAAAAAGAAAATCTTGTTTTAACACAAACTCCTCAAGCATTTAAATTTAATTTTTTATATTCTCTAGCAGTAAATAATAGAAAAAATATTCAAGATGAATCTTCACTGTTTATAGATAAAGGTTTAAATGTAAAATTCATTCAAGGCGAAGATGAAAACTTAAAAATAACTTATGATAGTGATATCAAAGAAAATAAGAATTCTTATGGAATAGGGTTTGATGTTCATAGATTAGTACCTAATAAAAAATTATTTTTAGGTGGAATAAAAATTAAGTCTAAATTAGGTACTTTGGGTCATTCTGATGGAGATCCAGTTTTACATGCGATCACTGATTCAATTCTTGGTGCTTGCAAAATGGGTGACATTGGAGAAAAATTTTCTGACAAAAATAAAAAATATAAAAACATAAGATCTACTATTTTGCTAAAAGAAATTATAAGTCAAATAAAAATAAAAAATTACTTTGTTAATAATATTGATATAAATATTATTACTCAAACACCAAAAATATCAAAGTATAAATATAAAATGACACAGGCAATTTCTAAAATTTGTGAAATATCTAAAAATCAAATTAATATAAAAGGTAAAACAACTGAAAAACTAGGTTTGATTGGAAAAGAAAAAGCTATAGCATGTGAGGTAATAACTTCAGTTACAAAATATGATTAATCAAATTAATTTTTTATTTGTTACATTGTTTGGAATAGGTAAAATCGGAAAAATACCGGGTAGCGTCGCATCTTTAGTTACAACTTTATTTTTATTTTTTATATTTCATATTTTAAATATTTCTCCAAATATTGTTTTAATTTTTGTAATTTTAATTTTTTTTATTTCTCTTTATTCAGTTAATATTTTTATAAAAAATATGGATAATAAGGATCCTAAGGAAGTAGTAATTGATGAATTTATAGGTCAATCTATACCTATATGTCTTTATGAAATTGCTCACGAAGGTGTAAAAGAAACTAGCCAGATATTAACATTTTACTTCATAATGTTTATTTTATTTAGAATTTTTGATATCGCTAAACCGTACCCTGTCAGCTATTATGATATAAACTTTAAAAATAGTTTCGGTGTTATAATGGATGATGTCTGTGCTGGCTTATATGTTGTAGCTGTTCTTGTTTTATATATGGTTATAAGTTCATGAAAAAAATATTTACTTTGTTAATTGTTTATTTTTTATCTTCCAATTTTGTTTTTGCTAAAGAATATCCAAACTCTTGGAAAAAGGATATTTTTCGTTAATGCTTTAAAATGAAAAAACTTGCTCAAAAATTAGTTAAATTATTAAGTAAAAAAAAACTTAAAGTTTCCTTTGCTGAATCTTGTACGGGTGGCTTGCTTTCAAGTTCAATAACTTCCATAAGCGGATCTTCTAAAGTTTTTACTCTTGGATTAATTACATATTCAAATCAAGCAAAAATTAACATTCTTAAAGTTCCTAAAAGAATAATAATAAAGCATGGTGCTGTAAGTTATGAAACTTGTATATCTATGGTAAAAAATTTAAACAAAATTAGCAAAACAAATATTTCTTTATCTATTACTGGAGTAGCTGGACCAAAAGGTGGAACTAAACAAAAACCAGTAGGTTTGGTATATATAGGTATAAAAAAAGATAACAAAACTTTAGTCAAAAAATACTTATTTAAAAATAAAATTAGAAACTCAATTCAAAGAGCTACAGTAAATAAAGCTTTAAATTTAATTTTAAGTTTTGCTAAATAAATCTTCTGCCCTTTTTTGAAAAGCATCTGCAATTTTATCTAAACCATACTGAAAAGATTTAGTCATAACTATATTTAAAAACTTATTTTTTAGCTCAAAGTCAACATCAAACGAAACTTCGGTTATTTTGTTTACTTCTTTAAAAAGCCACTTATTTTCTAAGTGTTTTAAAGGACCATCTAAATTAGTTACATATATAGAATTTTCTTTCTTATTGTACCTAACGTCACTTTTATAAGTATCGTTGAGTGGACCTTTGCCAATTGTTAAGTCCGCAATTATAAATAATAAATCTTTTTCTTGTTTTTTTTCATATACTTTTGCATCAATGCAAAAAGGAACAAATTCTGGATATTTTTCTATATCAAGAACTAAATCAATTAATTGCTCTTTTTTACATTCAATTAATCTTTTAACTGATGCTTTGGGCATTAGTTTTATTTATTCTATTTTTTTTTAATTTAGCAAAATCTTCATCTGCATGATAAGAAGACCTGGTAAGTGGAGAAGAAGAAACAAGTAAAAATCCTTTTGATTTGGCTATACTCTCTAGATCATTAAATTCTTCGGGATTATAATACCTGTCTAAAGGATGATGTCTAACTGAAGGTTGTAAGTATTGACCTATAGTTAAAAAATCAACTTCAGCAGATTTTAGATCATCCATTACTTGTAAAATTTCATCTTTGTTTTCACCCAAACCAACCATTAGACCTGACTTGGTAAAAATATTTTTATCAATTTTTTTTGCATTTTTTAAAAGTTCTAACGAAGAAAAATATCTAGATCCAGGTCTAACTTTTCTATAAAGGCCTGGAACAGTTTCTATGTTATGATTAAAAACATCTGGTTTAGCTTCTATAACTTTTTTAAAAGAATTGCCCTTTCTTAAAAAATCAGGAGTTAAAACTTCTATAGTTGTATTTGGGTTATTTTTTCTTGTTTCAATAATAACATCATGAAAATGATTGGCCCCACCATCATCAAGATCATCTCTATCTACTGAAGTAATTACAGCATGTCTTAAATTTAATTTTTTGATAGCAGAAGAAATTTTATTTGGTTCTAATGGATCAAGCGGTTTTGGTTTGCCAGTTTTGACATCACAAAAAGCACATGCTCTTGTACAGATATCACCCATAATTAAAAATGTTGCATGCCTTTTGCTCCAACATTCAGTTATATTAGGACAGTTAGCTTCCTGACAAACAGTTTTAAGTTTAAATTGATTAACAATACTTTTAGTTGAAAAAAATTCTTGGCTATTAA
>CACAHE010000025.1 GCA_902532195.1 uncultured Pelagibacteraceae bacterium
TTTAATTGGAGCTTTAAAATATTTAATGAAGAAAAAAAGAAAATAGTTATTGATATTCCTCCAGAACATATAGTTAGCAAAGAAATTGTATTGAAAGATTTAGAAAAAAATAAAAATAATGATTATATAGCTTGGATTGGTCATGCTACATTTCTAATTAAACTTGGTGATACAACTATAATTACAGATCCAGTATTTGAAAAAAATATGGGACCTTTTATTTTTGGCCCTAAAAGATTTGTTGATCCGGCAATTAAACTTAAAGAAATTCCTGAAATAAATTTATTTTTAC
This sequence comes from uncultured Pelagibacteraceae bacterium, assembly GCA_902532195.1. GTDB lineage: Bacteria > Pseudomonadota > Alphaproteobacteria > Pelagibacterales > Pelagibacteraceae > Pelagibacter. The sequence goes on from CACAHE010000025.1 coordinate 293, forward strand.
TAACACATAATCATTATGATCATTTAAGCACAAGAACCATTCAAAGATTTCCCTACAAAAAATCAAAGGTTTTAACTCCATTAAGACTAGGAAAATATTTTACTAAAAATGGATTCAGGAATGTGACTGAAATGGATTGGTATGACGAAATAAAATTTAATGATTTAAAAATTACATTTATGCCTGCTGTACATTGGTCCAAAAGAAGCTTATGGGATACAAATAAAACCCTATGGGGTAGCTTCCTAATTGAGTATAAAGATAAAAAAATATTTTTTGCTTGTGATACTGGTTATGGAAATATTTATAAAGAAATCGGAAAAAAATATGGTCCTATAGATTTAACTTTTATTAATATTGGAGCATATAATTTCTATCCTATGGCCCCTAAAAAAGATAAATCTATTTATCACACGAACCCAGAAGAAGCATTAAATATTGGTCAAGATTTAAGAAGTAAAAAAGTTTTAGGTATGCATTGGGGTACCGTAATTTTATCTCTTGAACCAATTTTTGATCCTCCAAAAAGATTTAAAAATTCCTCAATCAAGTTTGGTTATAATCCTGAAGATGCAATTATTTTTAAAATCGGCCAAATTGAAAATTTAAATAAGATATTAAATTATTAATTGTTTATAGGTTGTATTAAAGAAATATTATTATTTGTTGGTTTGTTAACATCTTTAGAAATTTCATAAAATTCTAAATCTATTTTTTTACTTTCTTTAAGAAAATTTGATCCACTTAGTTCTAGATTTAAGTATCTATTTACATCTGCCTCATACAATATAACGGGTTGTCTATGATGAATCTGTTTAACATTTTCATTTGCATCTTCAGTAATGAGACAAAATTCATTATTTTGATAAATGGCAGCAATAAACATCATTTTTTTATCTTTTCTTAAAAAATAATATGGAGTTTTATTTTTTTCCTCTCTCTTCCACTCATAGAATCCATTAGCAACAGCAACACATCTGCTCTGTTTAATCAGTTGTTTGAACGAAATTTTTTCGTCTATTGTTTCCAGTCTTGCGTTAATAAGTGGTTTAAAATCTTTTTTTTTTGACCAAGATGGAATCATTCCCCATTTGAGTTTTTCTAAAGTATTACCATTAGTATATTTTTTTATAACTGGAAGTTCTTGATATGGATGAGCATTATAGTTTTCTATATCATTAGTATTTATTGCGGATTTAACAATTTTTTTTGTTTTAGTAACCGGATTTGTTATTACGTATCTACCACACATTTTTTTTATTTATTACTTGGTTTAATTTCAAATTATATTATATGTGATCAAAATTTATGAAATCAATAGAAAATAATTTTGACAACCCTGAAGTTAATAATCTTTTAACAAAACATTTTATAGAATTAAGATCAGTTTCACCCGAAGGTAGTGCTCATGTTTTAGATATACCTGGTTTAAAAGTTAAAAGTATAAAATTTTGGAGTTTGTGGAATAACGATGAACTTCTAGGTTGTGGGGCATTAAAATTTTTAAACGAAAGTCACGGTGAGTTTAAGTCTATTCGAGTAGCTGACAAATTTAGAAATAAAGGTTTCGGAACTAAAATAATTGGTCATTTAATTGAAAAAGCAAAAGAAATAAATATAAAAAAAATAAGTGTAGAAACTGGCGCAGGTATTTTTTTTACTCCAGCAAGAAAATTATTTATTAGTTTTGGTTTCAAAAAATGTGAACCATTTGCTCATTATAAAAATGATCCTAATTCCTGCTACTTTTCTTTAGATATATAAATATTTTTATTATTTCTAATTTAAATTAAAATTACTTTTTAATTCTTTTTTTGTTTCCTCATAATGTAATTTAATCATAGAAATTAAGTTATTTTGTTGTTCTGTTTTTTTTAAATTAGATAAAACAAGGGTATACAAATCTTCTTTAAATTTTTTTTCTTTTATTTTATTAATTTTATTTTCTTCTTCTAAAATTTTTTTTTCTTTTTCTAGAATTGAAGTTATGTATTCAGCCGTTGACATTCCAGTTTCCTCTTCAACAAGTTTTCCTGCACCATAACTAAAACCTGCTTGGTATATATTTCCACCTCCAGCTAAAGACAAAGAAGGCCCCACCATAGCTGTAGATTGGAGACAGCCATTTAGAATAAATAAAGAACCGACAAAAAATAATATTTTTTTCATCTCCCTTACTCAATACTTACTTTTTTTTTATTACAAAACAATAGTGTAAGATTAATATCTATCCATTATGAGCTAAATTAAACAGCCTTATAACCATATTCTAGTGATGAGTCTGTTATTGAATGGTAAAACGAATCACTAAAACTTCTTAACACAAATAATCTAATTTTGTCCGGATTTTCTTGAATCATATCAATTGTTATTGCTATTCCATTAAAAACAGAATTTACACAATTATTTTTTTTAAGCTCATTAAAATTAAATGGACAACCTTTTTTTAATATTTCCTTCAAATTTTCACCTTCAATTTCGATCACTCCTCTAGAATGAGATATATCAGTTATAGCAAAATCTTTTGTATTAAATTTTGCATTAATATTTTTTATTAAATCTTTTTTACTTGTAACTAATAGCCAATTTTTTGGACCACACCAAAGTATTCTGCTATTTTGGTTAGAATTTACTAAAATGAAAAGTTCTTTGAAATTTTGCGTTATTGCGGCAGGTGAGTATAATTTATATATTGCAGAACCTCGTGCTTCTGAATGGGATATTGCTGCCGGTCATGCAATTTTAGAACATGCCGGTGGTACAATAACTGATTTAGAAGGAAATGAGATTTTTTATGGAAAAAAAGATTTTAAAAATCCCGGCTT
>CACAHE010000026.1 GCA_902532195.1 uncultured Pelagibacteraceae bacterium
GTTTGCATTTCAGAAAGACAGTCAGCTACAAGATTAGGTTCCTTGATTAAACAGGCTCCAAACTTATTTTTTTGAACTTTTTTACTTGGACAGCCTAAGTTTAAATTTATTTCATCATATCCAAACTCCTCACCTATTTTTGATGCTTGTGCTAAAAGTTTTGGTGAAGAACCCCCTAATTGTAGGGCAACTGGTTTTTCATTTATATTAAAAGATAAAAGTTTTTGTTTATCTCCTCTATGTATTGCCTCTGAAACAATCATTTCTGTATACAGAAGTACATTTGGACTTATTAATCTTAAAAAATACCTTTCATGACGGTCTGTGCAATCCATCATAGGAGCAACTGAAACTTTTCTAATCATAATTTATGATTATATTATTTTTTTAGCTATTTGTAGACTCTGTATCTTCAGATGAAGATTGCTCTGCCTCTTTCATATCTTCAATAGAGAGATCCTCGTTTTGCTCTTCAGATACTTGTTCTGAAGCAGTATTTGTTACTGGTTGTTCTTCATTATTTTGTAATTCAGCTAAATCTTCTTTTGAAACTTGAATTTTCTCAGGAATTTTTCTTGCTCTTTTTGATGGTAAAATAGGTACTCCACTTTTTGAAATTTCTCCTTTGTATAAATTTTCAAAATCATCTCCTATATCATCATCATCTTCGACTGTGTCATCTACTTGTTCTACGTGTTTTCTAAGTTTATAAACTGCGCTATCGATAAGATCTGGAACTTTAATTTTTTCATCAGCAATTTCTCTAAGTGAAATTACAGTATTTTTATCATTATCTCTCTCTATTGTGGGTAATAATCCTGAATTAAGCTGAGTTGCTCTTTCTTTCGCAACTAGGACTAATTCGTATGGACTATCAACTTTATCAATGCAGTCTTCAACTGTAACTCTTGCCATGCGAGCTATTTATACTCCGATTGAAACAAAATCAAGGTTTTTCTATATTTTTATTGGATTAAGTTTTTCCCTAATAAGAAAAAGAGAAATTAAGGAAATAATTATGTAAATGCCAGAAACTATAGCTATCTGTTCTATAGAAAAACCTTTATCTATAAGTATTCCAAATAGAGCTGTTCCAAAAGCAGTGGCAAAAACCATTAAAGCTGTAGTTAAAGCTTTTATTGAACCAATATATTTAACTCCATATATTTCAGCCCATGTAGATGAGCCAAGGACATTCGCTAGTCCATTAGAAATACCAATTAAACCAAGAAATACAAAGGATGATACTGGGTTATTAAAATAAATTATTACAAATACAGATAAAAGTAATGGAATATTCATATAAATTAAAATTTTTCTACTTGTAAATTTATCGATTAAAAGTCCTGAAATAAATAATGTTAATACAGATAATATAGAATAAGCCATAAAAGATTGAGCAATTACATACGGACCCCAATTTTTTGACTCAAGTATAAACGACTGATACACGAAAGTTCCTGTAGCTATCCAAGGCATAGCAAGCATATTTGCACAAACTATATAAAATCTATAATCTTTTATTACTTCTATTCTTTTCCATTGTTTAATTTTGTCATCTTTAAGCTCTTTATCTGAGTCTCCTTCTCTAGATTCAAATTTAAGATTCTTTACTAATAAAAATGAAGCTATGGGTAAAAAAATTATTACTATTAATGAAATATATAACCAAATATTTCTCCATTCCGTAATTGTTAAAAGATATATCATCAAAACTGGAAGTATAAATTCAGCTGAGGATAATCCAAACCAACCTGTACTTAATGCTTTTCCTCTAGATTTAGTAAAATATCTTGAAATTGTAGTTGTTGCAGTATGAGACATCATTCCTTGACCAGCAAATCTCATAAAAAAAATTGCTACAAATAAAAATAATAAAGATGAAATATTTGAAAAAATAAAACAAGAAAAAGATAATAGTAATATTACATATAAAGCAAATCTTGAAATATTTATATCATCTATTTTTTTTCCAACCCAAATTAATACAAAGCTACTCAATAATGTAGCTGAAGCATAAATTGAGCCAAATTGTCCATGTGTAATAGATAATTCATTTCTAATACTGGTATTGAAAATTCCTAAAAAAAAACTCTGTCCAAAGCTAGAAAAAAATGTAAATATGAATCCAAATATAATTACTTTTAAACTTAAATTTTTAAACATTTTTAAATATGGCTTGTAAAGTTGCTTTCATTGGTCTTGGTGTTATGGGTTTTCCAATGGCTGGTTATATATCAAAAGCTGGTCACAATGTATCTGTTTTTAATAGAACAACTTCAAAAGCAGATGCATGGCTAAATAAATACAAAGGATCGAAAGCTGAAACACCGGATAAGGCAGCTGAAGGTGCAGATTATGTATTTACCTGTGTTGGCAATGACAATGATTTAAGAGAAGTGACTTTTGGAGAAAAAGGTATTTTTAAAACAATAAAAAAAGATGCTATTTATGTGGATAACACAACTGCATCAGCAACAATAGCAAGAGAAATATATGATTACTCCAAAAAAAAAGGTTTTGGTTTTTTAGATGCACCAGTTTCTGGTGGACAAGCGGGTGCAGAAAATGGAGCGCTCACAGTAATGATAGGTGGTGACCAAAAAGATTATGACAAAGCTAAAGATGTAATTGATTGTTATAGTAAAAAAATGAAACTACTTGGCAAAGCTGGTAGTGGACAACTAGCCAAAATGGTAAATCAAATATGTATAGCTGGATTAGTTCAAGCACTATCTGAAGGAATTAATTTTGGCTTGAAAGCTGGACTTAAAATGGAAGATGTTATTGAAGTTATTTCAAAAGGAGCTGCTCAGTCGTGGCAAATGGAAAATAGATATAAAACAATGATAGATGATAAATTTGAATTTGGTTTTGCTGTTGATTGGATGAGAAAGGATTTAAAGATTGCATTAGAAGAAGCTAAAAAAAATAATTCTTTATTGCCAATAACTGAGATTGTTGATCAATATTATGGTGAAGTGCAAAAACTTGGTGGTAACAGATGGGATACATCTAGTTTGATAAGAAGATTAAGGAAATAAATCGTATGCAACCTGCATACTATGAAAACTTTCAAGAAATTAAGAAAAAAA
>CACAHE010000027.1 GCA_902532195.1 uncultured Pelagibacteraceae bacterium
AGAAGCTGCTGTAATAAGTATGTAAAAAAATTCTAATTATATAACCTATTGATTTAGATATAAAAAATGTTTGAACTCCAAACATAAATAAACCAACTAATCCTCTTAACATTGCAATATATTTTGCTCCACTAACACCCATAGACATTCTAAGTATTACAGGAAAAGGAAGTCCATGTTTTTGTGAAGGTCTTCCAATTAGATTTGCAAAAAAATATACGAGTAATGCTGCTATGATACTTCCAAAGAATACAACACCAGAGTTTAGATTATACGTAAGATAAAAAGATGCTATTAAAGAAAATCCAATTAATGTTTGAATTCCGTTTCCCCATAAACAAAACAAATCTTTCCAAGTCCAATTTTTTTCTGATGGGTTTACTGATACCAACTCCCAATTTGTTAATGTATATTTTTCTTTTTGTTGAATCACTTTTTTATATTATTCTAATATATTTTACTGTCCATACAAGAGAGTTGGCAACCAAAGCACAATTTTGGGAAATACTATAATTATTATTAATCCTATTATCTGAAGAACCATAAATTGCATCATTCCCATATAAATATCTTTTAAATCCCACTCTGGGACAACTCCTTTTAAAAAGTAAGCTGATAGAGCAACAGGTGGAGATAGCCAGGCGGTTTGTAAATTTACTGCGACTAATATCGCAAACCAAGTTAAATTAAATCCTAAAGCTTCAATTAGCGGTAAGATAATCGGAACTATTATCATAACAATTGGAACCCATTCTAATGGCCAACCCAAAAGAAAAATTACTCCCATTACAATTGCTAAAATTAAATATTTATTCATTTCTAAAGATAATAAAAATTCTGTAAGAAGCATTGGTGTACCCAATCTGGCAAAAACAGCTCCAAAGAAATTTGATGCAGCTACTAAAACCATAATTAAAGCAGAGATTTCTAAAGTTTTAACAAGTGCATCTTGTAATTTAGATAAAGTTAATTTTTTGTATGCAAGAGATAAAAGTAATGCTCCCATTGCACCACAACCAGCAGCTTCTGTAGGTGTGGCAAAACCTAAAAGGATACTTCCAAGAGCTGAAAAAACTAATGCAGCGGGTGGGACCAAACCAAGAAAAAATTCAACCCAAACATCTTTCATGCTTGTTGCTCTCATATCTTCAGGTAATGGTGGACCTAGCTTAGGGTCCATCATACATCTAATGGTGGTATAAGCTGCATACAAGCTAGCAAGTAGAATTCCAGGTATGATAGCAGCAGCAAATAAATCAATCACAGGAATTTCCATTATAGGACCCATTACAACTAGCATAATGCTAGGTGGAATTAATATTCCCAAAGTACCACCGGCTGTAATTGTTCCTGCGGCCAATCTAACGTTGTAGCCCGATCTGTTCATAGATTTTGCTGCCATAATTCCTAAAATTGTAACAGACGCACCGACTATACCTGTGGCTGCAGCAAAAATTACCGAGACAAAAAGTACCGCATAATATAAAGATCCTCTAACTTTAGCTAACATTAGTTGAAAGGCTGAGAACAATCTTTCCATTAACCCAGCTTGTTCCATCATTATACCCATAAATACAAAGAGCGGGACGGCGGCTAAGGTTTGTTCTGTCATAACCATTGAAAACTGTAATGTCATTAAATAAAAAACAAGTTTTCCAAAACCTAAATAACCAAAGACAAAACCCAAAAATATTAAAGTAAAAGAAATTGGAAAACCAACAAATATAGAAAAAAGCATTACTCCAATCAAAATAAAACCTAGTATGGCTGGATCAATTAATTCAGCAATCATTAATTACCTGGCCACTTTCCTCTAGTCATTGCGTAATAACTTTTAAATAATTCTGAGACTCCTTGTATTAATAAAAAAACAATTCCAAACCATAAACATGATTTTATGGGCCACATATATGGCATCCATGTAGTGTCCATGCCTCTTTCCCCTCTCATTATTGACTCCTGGAGAAACCCAGTTGTCATATATAGAAAAACAATTAGTCCTGGAAAATAAAATAAAATATATAAAACAAAATCAATCAAACCTTGATTTTTTACTTTAAAATTTCTGTATAAAAAGTCTGCTCTTATATGAACTCCTTTTGAGAGAGCATAACCAGCACCTAACATAAACAAAGCACCATAAAGAAATCTGCTAATATCGTAGGCCCAAATTGTAGGTGCTAAAAATAATTTCCTTGCAAAAACTTCGTAGGTCATTGCTAGGATTAATGGAACTAAAATCCAACAAACTACATTTCCTGTTATCTTGCTAAATTTATCTATCCCAGTAATAGATTTTGCCATCCAAATTGGCATATCGTCTGGCATTTTACCTGTTCCGCCTCTTCTTTCGGCAATCATTTCATCTGAAATATCTAGTTTACCTGGTTCTTCTGCCATAAAATCCCTAAAAAAATAAAGCGGACTTTAATAAGTCCGCTTTATTATAATTTGATTATAGTTTAATTATAAAAACTATATTACTTCAATGTCGCTGCGTGAGCCATTCCTAGCTTAGCATTTGACATTTGAGCTCCACTCCAGAATGGAACAGCAACATCAGCAAAAGCTTTTTGTGAGTCCCATACTTTTTTGAAAAACGCATTTTTAGCTGCATTTTTATTTAAAGTGGCTTTAGCTGCTGCCATATATTCAGTAAAATAATCTGAAGGAGTATCCTCTAAAATAACACCGTGTTTAGTAGTTAACTCTCTTAGAGCTTTTCCATTTTCATATATTCTATAGCTTAGTGATTTAGCTAAAGATGCATTAGCTGCAACTTCAAGTGATTTTTTTTCATGATCTGATAAAGCATTATATGTTTTTCCAGTCATATAAAAGTCTGCATTAACGACTACTTGGTGTAAACCTTGTAGATAGTAATGTTTTAGAACTTTTTGAAAACCAAAAACCATAT
>CACAHE010000028.1 GCA_902532195.1 uncultured Pelagibacteraceae bacterium
GGATTAATGCAATTAATGACTTACACTGCAAAAACTGTTTCTAAACAAGCAAAATTGCCTTACTCTAAATCACGACTAACTAAAGATCCTGAATACAATGTTAAACTTGGTTCTCATTATATAGCTGGACTAATTTTAGAATATGATGGCGCTTATCCATTTGCAATTGCAGCATACAATGCTGGCCCCAAAAGAGTTAAATACTGGAAAAAAATAAATAAAAATCCTCAAAAGGGTCAAATTGATTATATAGATTGGATAGAATTAATTAAATTTAAAGAAACAAGAAATTATGTCCAAAGAGTATTAGAAAATTATAATGTTTACAGATATATTTTAGAGCAAAAACCTATAAAATTAAAAAACTTCTTTAAAGACGATCCTCTTTATTAATGGCGGAAAGGGAGGGATTCGAACCCTCGGTACATCTTTCGACGCACGACGAGTTAGCAACCCGTTGGTTTAAACCAGCTCACCCACCTTTCCGTTGATACCTGTGTAACTTGAAATCATTGAATATTCAATATTTATAAAGTATTTTTGAACAAAATATGAAAAACAAATATTCAATATTTTCATTGATTAAAAATGCTTTCACTGACCATGAAAATTGGCAAAGAGCTTGGCGTGATCCTGAGCCAAAAAAAGAATATGATGCAATAATAATTGGTGGCGGAGGTCATGGTTTAGCTACAGCATTTTATTTAGCCAAAAAACATAATATGACAAATATTGCCATTGTTGAAAAAGGCTGGATTGGAGGTGGAAATACTGGAAGAAACACTACTATCATTCGTTCAAATTATTTATGGGATGCAAGTGCAGGATTGTATGACCATGCATTAAAAATTTGGGAAGGATTATCTCAAGAACTAAATTATAACGTAATGTTTAGCCAAAGGGGAGTTATGAATTTAGCTCATAATCTTCAAGATGTTAGAGATTTAAAAAGAAGAACCCATGCAAATAGATTAAATGGAATTGATGCTGTTTGGCTAAACACCGAACAAGTTAAAAAATTTTGTCCAATAATTAATACTTCTCCAGATATTAGATATCCAGTTTTAGGAGGAACTTTACAAAGAAGAGCTGGTACAGCTAGACATGATGCTGTTGCCTGGGGTTATGCTAGGGGTGCTGATGAAATGGGAGTAGACATAATTCAAAATTGTGAAGTTAAAGGAATTAAACGAAAAGGTGATAGCGTTGAAGGTGTTGAAACGACTAAAGGTTTTATAAAAACAAAAAAAATTGGAGTTGTTGCCGCTGGTCATTCTAGTGTTATTGCAAATATGGTTGATTTAAAATTACCTCTTGAGAGCAAACCTTTACAAGCTTTAGTATCTGAACCAGTAAAACCAATTATAGATACTGTGGTTATGTCAAATGCAGTGCATGCCTATGTAAGCCAATCAGATAAAGGGGAATTAGTTATTGGTGCAGGAACAGATGCTTACATTTCTTATACACAAAGAGGAAGTCATGATGTTGTTGAAGGAACATTAAAAGCAATACTAGAGCTCTACCCTATTTTTAGTAGAATGAAAATGCTAAGACAATGGGGTGGAATTGTTGATATCTGTCCTGATGCAAGTCCAATAATTAGTAAAACACATATCAAGGGATTGTATTTTAATTGTGGTTGGGGTACAGGTGGATTTAAAGCTACACCAGGCTCAGGAGATTTATTTGCCCACACCATTGCGAATGATGAACCTCATAAGTTAAATGCTGATTTTAATATAAATAGATTTATCAGCGGTGATCTGGTTGATGAACACGGAGCTGCTGCTGTAGCACACTAATGTTTTTAATTAATTGTCCATATTGCGGTGAAAGAGATCAAAGTGAGTTTTCAGCTGGTGGTGAGGCTCATATAATAAGACCAAAACAACCAACAGAATTAAGTGACGATCAATGGGCTGAATTTTTATTTATGAGAAAAAATATTAAAGGAGTTCAACTTGAAAGATGGAATCACGCTCACGGTTGTAGAAAATGGTTTAATATGGTTAGAGATACTTCTAACGATAAAATTCATGCTGTATACAAAATGGGCGAAAAACCCCCTATTAAATAATGATGAGCAAAAATTTAAGAATAGCAAATAACAAGTTTATTGATCAAACTTCTAGGATATCTTTTAAGTTTGATGGTAAAACTTTATATGGATTTAAGGGTGATACTTTAGCGTCAGCTTTATTGGCAAACGATATTCACCTTGTGGGAAGAAGTTTTAAATATCACCGTCCTAGAGGAATAATGGCATGTGGTTCTGAAGAGCCTAATGCAATCGTGCAAGTTGGAAATGATGCTTCAATGACAGAACCAAATACAAGAGCAACTGAGATAGAGATATATGAAGGTTTAGAAGCATCAAGCCAGAACTGCTGGCCGAGTGTTAATTTTGACATAGGTGCAATAAACAATTTTCTCTCCCCTCTTATACCGGCAGCTTTCTACTATAAAACATTCATGTGGCCTGCTAATTTTTGGAAATTATATGAATATTTTATAAGAAAATCTGCAGGTTTAGGTAAATCACCTACTGAAGCAGACAAAGATGTTTATGATCATAGATATTTACACTGTGATGTCTTAGTTGTTGGAGGAGGCATATCTGGAATAATGGCTGCAAAAACAGCAGCTAAGAATAATTTAGATACTGTATTAATAGAGGACAAAAATGTTTTAGGTGGAACTACTCTTTTCCAGGAAAATGAATGTTTTAAAATAAATAATTCTTACTCAAATGAGTGGATAAAAAAAGAAATTGAAACTTTAAATTCACATAAAAATTTAACTATAAAAACAAGAACATCGTTAGCTGCTTATCATGGTTACAATTATCTTTTAGCTAGAGAAAATTTAACTGATCATTTAGATTTAAATGAAAAAAAAAATAAAATTCGT
>CACAHE010000029.1 GCA_902532195.1 uncultured Pelagibacteraceae bacterium
ATTTGTGAAACAATACTTGCATCTCAAATTACACGCATTGTTGAAATTAAGATCTATACCTCTTGTTTTTGTACCAACTCTTCCATCATTTTTTTGAACATATTCATAAAATTGTTTAAGTTTTTTTACTAATTTTGGTTTTTTTAGAAGGGATGAGGCTATGGGCATATATATATTTATATTATATTAGTTTAATAACTATTTTAAATTATATTTTTTCAATAAATCTGGCAGTATTAGATTAAATTCAGCTTTACAAACAATTTTCTCATTTACTAATCCTTGAGCCTCGATTATTGCAATGCCTCTTTTAAAAGACTTTATTTTAGAGTCAATATATAATCTAGAATTTGGAGTTACTTTAGATATAAATTTTAAATTATTTGCGGAAGTTAAATACATGATTTTTCCTTTATTACCCGGAAGAGTTAAAATAGACAAAGCGCTCATTTGAACTAAAGCTTCTACTTGCAACATTCCAGGCATATTAGGATCATTTGGCCAATGTACTTTAAAAAACCACTCATCATCTTTTAAATCTTTATAACCTTTTGCGCTTTTTCCAGGAATTACTTCGGTCGCATAATCTATCATTAAATAGGGATCTCTATTTTGTTGAAATTCACAAATTTTTTTTTTGTCTAATTCTAGAAATTTCATTTTAAATAATATCTACAACTCTAGTTAATTGATTGTTTATATCGTAACCATCCCAATAAAAAGATATGTCCATTGTGTGACCAATTTTTACAACTCTATCTATTCCATTTAGATTATTTTTTTTTAAAAAATTTAAAATTTGATTCTTATTTAATCCAAAATAACTTAAAGTTTGACACCTGTGATCAACATACTGAATTATTTCAGATAGGTTTTTTGCATTGTACTCAAAAAATAAACCCCACCTTCCATTAAAATCAGAAAAACTTTTTTCTATTTTTTTTAAACTAATTACATACAAATTTTTATTTAAAAATTTATAGTCACTTATAAAATTTAATTTCATTAGACTTTCAGTGAACATTGTATATTTTTCAAAAATAGCATTATCTGGGGAAGAATATTTTATTTTAACAAATTTATTTAATTCACTCCAAAAGATTTCTTTTTCTTTTTGCAAATTACCATTTAACCATAGAATTATTTTAGGTGATGAACATCCATTTTGATCAACTAAAAAAGTATCATTATAAAAATTATTAATTAATTGTTTTAGTTCGAGTTTATTTATTTTTTTTAAATGTTTTAAATCTATAACAGATAATGAAACTCTATCGCCAAAAATTAAATCAGTAACTTTATTTTTTGTATTACATTTTTTAATCGTTTCTATAGTTCTATCCCCTCCCCAAATTAAGCGACCATCTGCTATTGAACTTACCATATTAGTAAACTTTTCATTTGAACTATATCTAACAATCTTTAAGTTTTTTTTAATTTTTTTATATTTTTTTTTAAACAAAATTTTATTTAATATTTTGCAAATTATTTCTGTTTGATCAAATTCTTTTGTAGGTAATTTTACTATATTACTATTACCAGTAATCATTCCAAATATAAGGGAGTAAATAAAACTTGTCGGAATATTCGATGGTGTTATATGAAATAAAATACCTAGCGCTTTTTTCAGTTTTGGGCTTGAAAAGTCTGATTTAAGTTTTTGAAGATTTTTTTTTCTACACCAGAAAGATAATGTTATTAAATCAGGATAATTATTTACTTTTGGATATTTTTTTAAAATATCAGAAAATTCAGATAAAAATTCAATTATAATGTCATCATAAGGGTTGAGTACTTCAAAATTAAATTTTTTATCTCCAACTAGAAAATTTACATTTTTATAATCAGACATCGCTACAACCTCTAATCTCTGATTTTTCTGTCCTTCCTAAAACTAAAAATCTTTTTCCTTTTTTTTTACAACTACAATTATTATTTATTAATTTTCCTAAATCCTCTGTCAAAATACTATGTCCAGGATAGCTTGAAGGTAACAAAGATAGAGATTGTATAAAACCTATTTTATTATCTTTTATTTCATTTAAATACTTATCTCGTATAATTATATCAGAATAAATAGATGTTACGAAGCTTGAGCATTTATCACATTCAAGAAAAATTGAACCTGTTTGTTCAACCATTCCATAATAATTAATTATTTTTTTTAAACCAATTTTTCTTTTAATTTGATTTCTAAATTCTTTGTTTGAAACTTTAATTTTATTTAATTTTTTCCATCCTCCTCCATGCAAAAGGATGCCATTTTTAAAATTCATTTTGATTTTATTAAGATTTAATTTAGTAAATAAGTTAGTGTACACTAAATAGGTAAATCCAAATAATAAAAATTTTTCAGATCCATATTTATTTAAAAAAGAATTCAGCGTGGGGTAATCAATTTCATTATTTTCATTTAAAATATATGTATGATTTTTTCCAAATATAGAAAAACCGTTATAAGCTGCATATTTTGCATTAAATTCTTTACGATTTAATAACTTTGGTTTTTTATCAATAATTATCATTGGTATTCTTTTTTTTCCGATTACGCTAGAAACAATTTTATTTAAAATTTTAATTTGATCTTCAGAAT
>CACAHE010000030.1 GCA_902532195.1 uncultured Pelagibacteraceae bacterium
AATTAAATTTTTGAGATTTTTTTTTATATTACCTTTAGTTATAGATCTTCCAATTACCAGCCAGTTACTACCTTTTTCAAAAGCCTTTTTGGGGGACATGACTCTTTTTTGATCATTAGAGTTTGAATTAAATTTAATACCTGGCGTAATAATTTCTTTTTTAAATATTTTCTTAACAGATTTAACTTCCTGTGCGCTACAAACTAAAGCATCTAGCTTAGCTTTTTTTGCAATTTTTGCTTGATGTAAAACTAAATTTTTAACACTCTTTGTATATCCAATTTCTTTTAAATTTTTATTGTCCAAAGATGTTAATGTAGAAACTCCAACTAATTTAATTTTTCCAGATATTTTTTTTGCAGCTTTTAAAGCTTGCATACCTGAGCTTATATGAATAGTTAAATAATTAATATTTAGGTCTTTAATTGCTTTTATTGCTGAGACACATGTATTTGGAATGTCATTTAATTTTAAATCCACAAAAATTATTTTTTTCTTAATTTTAGAAACAAAAGATCGACCATTTTTTGAGTTTAAAAATTCTAAACCAAATTTGTAACCAATAATTAACCTATTTGATTTGGTATGCTTTATAATTTTTTTAACTTGGGCAATTTTATTAGTGTCACAAGCAATGAAAATTTTAAATTTTTTACTATTTTTCATTTATTTTACCAAATATTTCCTTAGCCATTTTAAAACGTATTATTTTTTTTTGTGGCACTTTTATTTTTTCTCCAGTTTTAGGGTTTCTTGCTATCTTATCCATATGAATTTTAACACTAAATCTTCCAAATGATCTAATTTCAACAGATTCACCTCTTCTTAGAGACTCTTTAATCTCATTTAAAAATATATCGAATATTTTATTTAAGTGTTTTTTTTGAAAATTAGGGAAATTATCTCTGAATTGTTTTAATAAATTTGATTTTACTATTCCCAACTTAAATTATTTTTTTTTATCTTTTTTTTTATCTAACTTATCAGAAAGAGATGAAAATGGTAGATTTTTCCCTGAAAGTGGCGAACTAAATTTATTTACCGCTTCTTTATTTTGCATTTCTTCTAACAACTTAATACTTAATGAAACTTTTCTTTTTTCAATATCAATTTCTGAAATTGCTACGTCAATTCTTTCTCCACCAACCCATCTGGATGGTCTTTGATCTTCTTGACTAATAGCTATTTGTGATTTTTTAATATTAAATTCAATCTCATTTCCTTCGGGTTTAACATAAATTCCTTTGTTATCTGACCTAACAACTTTTACTGTAATAATATCTTTCGCTTTTTTTTCCTTGAACCATTCAAATGGATCTTTTTGTGTTTGACGTAATCCAACTCTAACTTTTTGTTGATCTTTTTTAATTTCTAAAATTTTTACTTTTAGTTTATCGCCTTTTTTATATTTTTTTAATTCATCCTCAGGTTTTCCAAAATATGATAAATCATTACAATGTAAAAAAGTATCAATATCGAATCCATTTAAATTTACATATAAAGCATAATCATTCATGTTGCTGACCACTCCCTCGACTTCATTTCCAACAGAAGGAAGTTTATCGTATGGATTTTCTAATGTTTTTTTATGAGAAATTAATATTCTTCTTTTTTCTTTGTCAATTTCAGTTATGACACAATTTACTTCATCTCCAATTTTAAACATTTTTTTTATAGATGGATTTTTTTTAGTCCAGCTTAACTCACTAGAATGTAGTAATGAGATTAATCCAGGTTCTAATTCACAGAATGCTCCGTAGTCTACTATTTTCTGAATCTTAAATTTATAAGGTTTATTTAATTCATAATTAGAAATATGTTCAAACGGATCCTGAGATAATTGTTTAATTGAGCATCCAACTTGTAGTTTTTCTTTATCTACTGAAATTACTAGCAAATCATGCTTGTCACCGATTGTGAATATTTCTTCTGGATGGTTAACTCTTGAGTAACTAATTTCTTGAAGGTGTACCAATACATCAAGTTCAGAATTAACATCAAAAAAACACCCAAAGGAACTATATCCTTTCACGATTGCATTTTTTATTACATCTCCAACTTTATATTTTTCTACAATTTTTGCTTTATCTTCTTTTTTGACTGAAGATATTATTTGCCTTCTTGACACGCAGGCATTGCCTCTAATTTTGTCTAACTTAATTAGTGCAAATTTTTGTGGCTCATTTAGCAAATGATCTATATTTTTTAGAGGCTTATCAGAAATCTGCGAACCTGGACAAAACATCAATGAACCGGTATCGATATGTTCTACAATTACACCTCCTTTACATTTTGATGTAATTTTACCCATTATTGGTTCATTTTTTTCATATGCTTTAACTAAAATATCCCATCCTTTTATTTTTTGTGCTTTTGAAGCAGATACTATTACTTCTCCATTTTTATCTTCAATTTTTTCTAATAATACAGGTATAGTTGATCCTTCCTTTATTTTGTCTTGAAGATTAATGCTTTTTATTTCATTAATATCAAGAATTGGTTCAGATTTAAGCCCT
>CACAHE010000031.1 GCA_902532195.1 uncultured Pelagibacteraceae bacterium
CTTAATATTTCTAAAGACTCAACAGCATCACCAAAACATGCAACTTCCCTTGAAGAGTCTTTTCCAATCACATTTGCTGAAATTGCTCCCCCAATAGAAACATTTGATCCACCTGGAACAGAATATAAACTAAAATTTTTTGATCTTAAATAACTAACTACTTTTGGCATTAGCGCTCCAGCTTCAACAAATAATAATTTTTTTTTATTATCAATTTTCATTATTCTATTTAATTTTCTTAATGAAATTACCCATGTTTTATCATTTGAAATGATAGATTTATTATCATAGGCACAATCACCAGTTTTTATTAAATAGTTTTCGCTTTTAAATTTAATTTGTCTTAAAATTGATTTTAATTGGGTAATGTTTTCAGGATAAACTGTTTTTGCTTTTTTTATATGAGTTCTGTTCCAAGAAATATTGTCTTCAATTCCATATTTAATATTTGTCATATATATAGATTTTATAATTTTTTTACTATTTCAAGTATTTTGCTTATCGAACGTATACTTATGTTTTTAGATAGAAGATCATCGATGCTTTGAAAAAAATAATCAATATCTTCATTTGAAATAATTAGTGCAGGAGAAACTTTTAAATGATTTGAATTAGGAGAATCATTAACAGATGTCAAAATATTATAGTTTTCAAATAACTCACTTGAAATTGTAGTAGTTGTTATTTTTTTTAAAAAATATGATTTATTTTTTACAAGTTCTATTGGAAACTTTTCTACAATATCTCCAATTTTTGAAGAAAAAGATTTAAAAATTATTCCATTAATTATACCTGTTCCTTTGGTGCATTCTATTTTATCTTTATGTTTTTCCTTTATATCATTAAGATTTTTTTTTATTTTTTCTGAAATTTCATTAACCCTTTTTTCAAAATTATCTTCACTCATTATATTGATTGCTTCCAACGCAGTAATACTCTCCTCTCCAAAACCGTTGTAAGTTGTGGTGTGTAAAAATGTATTATCAATTTTTCCATAAGTATTTTTATATAAATTTTCTTCAACAACTAAACAAGATATTGAAGATTTACCGCCCCCAAGTGCTTTAGAGAGACAGATCACATCTGGCACAATATTCTTGTAGTTTTCGAAATAAAACATTTTATTCGATTTGTAAAAACCCGAATAAACTTCATCAAATATAACTTTAAAATCATATTCATTCTTAAGCAGGTATAATTTTTGTATAAATTCATCTTTACATGAAGTTAAAGAACTGACGCTATAAGGCTCAATTATAACAGCATATACTCCTCCATTTTTACTTAAATGTTTTATTTTATTTTCTAAATCATCAATATTATTGAAATCAAAAGAATGTGAATTCTCCATAACTGGAAAAAGATTTTTTTTTGTATATGAGCCGGATATTGTTCCTGTGCCAATTAGTTTACCATGATATGAATTGTTTGCATGAAGAATATTTTTTTTTTTAGCATCATAATTTCTAAAACAAACTTTTATTGCAGCTTCCACTGCTTCAGCTCCTGAATTTAAAAAAAAGGATTTATTTAATGTTTCAGGCAATATATTTGATAAGCTTTTCGATAATGCGGCCATATATTTTGAAAAAAATATTTTATGAACCTCTACTCTATTTTCTTTTTGATAATTAATTCTTGCGTTGATTATTCTTGGATGATTATGTCCAAGAGACAATACACCCTCTCCTCCAGTAAAATCTAATATTTTTTTTCCACTTTTTGTGTATAAATAAGAACCTTCTGCTTTTTCAAATATTTCATTACCGTATGGTAAAGATGAAAAAATTTTTGTTTGATTTGGATTTATAAACTTAGTGTACAAATCATGAATTTCATTTATTGAGAGATCATCAACTTCGCTAAGAGGAATTGTTTTACGTGTCATAAATTTTTATATTTTACAAATATCGTTTTCAATTATTTCAACAAAAATTGATTTTTAATTTTGTTATAAAAATACACAATAATATTCCTAAAAAATAAATCAAATTTTTCTTTTGATACTATAGTCTGAACAAAACCTAACGCTAAAAAAATTATAATTATTTTATAGCCGATTCTTGTAGTATTTCTTGTCCAACCAACCATATCTTTGATATATTCAATATTTAAAGCAGTAAAATCAACTAAAAAGAACAAACAACAAGCCACTGTATATAAAAAGAAAAATCTGTTCCAAAAGAAAGCTATAGCAACTATCGGTATAGCCAAATATTGATTAGCAATTGATGGTGAAAATAGTGCAATAGATATAAGATATAAATAATAAGTTTTAATTTTATCTTCTTTTTCAAAAAACAAACTCAATATAAATAATGTTACAAGGAATAAAAAATTGTAACCCAAATAAGTTCCAAAAAATTGAGGAGTAAAAATTTTCCAAAAAATTCCATTTTGAGATGATTTGTAGTTTAAGACGTGATCATAAATTAAAGTATA
>CACAHE010000032.1 GCA_902532195.1 uncultured Pelagibacteraceae bacterium
ACATTTGAAATTTCGACATTGCAAAATAATGATATTTTTTTTCTTTGACTAATTGGTATTGACTGTTGAGATCTACAAATGATTATGTCTGGTTGAATACCTATACTTCTAAGTTCTTTCACTGAATGTTGAGTGGGCTTTGTTTTGATTTCATCTGAAGATTTTAAAAATGGTACAAGTGTTAAATGAATAAACAATGT
Organism: uncultured Pelagibacteraceae bacterium; assembly: GCA_902532195.1. Lineage (GTDB taxonomy): Bacteria > Pseudomonadota > Alphaproteobacteria > Pelagibacterales > Pelagibacteraceae > Pelagibacter. The sequence goes on from CACAHE010000032.1 coordinate 201, forward strand.
TTTGCTTCTACCAACTTCATTAGAAAATTGCCTTATTGCTTCTAAAAAAGGTAAGCTCTCGATATCTCCAACAGTACCGCCTATTTCACAAATTACAAAATCCTCATTACTGATATCACCTCTGATAAAATCTTTTATTCTTTCTGTTATATGTGGAATAACTTGAACTGTTTTGCCAAGATAATTTCCTTTTCTTTCTTTTTTAATAACATCACTATAAATTTTACCTGTTGTGATATTATCACTTTGTTTTGCTGAAATATTTGTAAATCTTTCATAGTGTCCTAAATCTAAATCTGTTTCAGCTCCATCATCTGTAACGAATACTTCTCCATGTTGAAAAGGACTCATTGTACCTGGATCTACATTTAAATATGGATCCATTTTTCTTAATCTGACTTTATAACCCTGTGATTTTAAAAGGTAAGCTAGAGATGCGGAAGTAAGACCTTTTCCTAATGATGAAACCACGCCGCCAGTGACGAATATATATCGCGCCATGGAATTACGTTATAGCTTCAAATTTTAAAAAGTAAAAGAATTATTTATTATTTTCAGGAATTTCAGGAGCTTCGTCGGTATTTTCCTCAATTTTATCTATTACTGAAGTTGTTGGTTCCAATTCACCTCTAGAAATAATAGTTAAACCAAGGCTACAAATAATAAAAAGTGTAGCAACAATTGCAGTGGCTTTTGTCATAAAGTCGCCTGCAGATCTTGAGAACATAAAATTATCTTGGGAAACACCAATGCCTAAAGCTCCACCTTCAGATTTTTGTAACAAAACAAGAATAACCAATATTATTGCTAAAATTATATTGATAGTTAAAAGAATATTTTCCATGAAGACTAATTAATAGATTTTTTTATGATATCAATAAATTTTTTTGGGTTCTGTGATGCTCCACCTATCAAAAAACCACCTAATAACTTAATTTTACTAAAAGATCTTATATTTTTGGGATTTACCGATCCCCCATATAAAATTTTAGGGTTTTTAATTTTAAAATTTTTTTTAATATAACTTTTTATTTTTGAAATTTGAATTTCTAAATCAGTATTTTTTAAAATTTTACCTGTTCCAATAGACCAAACAGGTTCGTAAGCAAAAATTATATTATTTAGTCTTTTTACATTTTTTAAACCAATTTTAATTTGCTTTTTTATAACTTCGTATGTTTTATTTTGTCTTCTTTCAGATAATTTTTCTCCAAAACAAAAAATAACTTTTAAGTTTTCATTTAATGATGATTTAATTTTTAGATTAATAATGTGATCTGTGTCACCATTTTCTCTATTCTCTGAATGACCTAATATAATAAATTTTGCTCCTACTTGTTTTATCATCATGGCATTTATCGATCCTGTGTAGGCACCAAAGTTTTTGTCATAATGACAATTTTGCGCCCCAATTTTTATTTTTGTTTTTTTTGTTTTTTTTACGAATTTTTCAAGAATTGTATATGGTGGACAATATACAATTTTTGTGTTTCTAAATTTTGAAAGTTTTGTCAAAGAAATTACTTTATTAATTGTATTAATAGAGTTGGTACTTCCAAACATTTTCCAATTAGCAATAAAATACATATTTTTATATTTATTATTTGTTATTATTAATAAATTAATTTATAGGTTTGTTTTTTATATAGATCAATAATTTAAACAGTTTTTATGATAAGTAAATTAAGAGATTTTTCTAAAAGTAAATTAGCTGCTGTATTAGTAGCTATAATAATTGTTCCTTTTGTTTTTTGGGGCATGGGTAGTGTTTTTAGTGGTGGAAATTTAAACAGTTTAGCAAAGGTAAACAATCATAACATTTCAACCGATGATTTTATTTCACATATAAATAATTCAAGAATAGACAATCAGTATATAAGACAAAATATTGATAATGAAATAATAGAAAGACTGGTAAATGATTTAGTTTCTACCTCAATTATTAATTTAGAGATAAAAGATCAAAACTTATTTATATCTGACAAAAACTTAGCTGATTTAATCAAAAAAAATAATATTTTTTTTAATGAAAATGGAGAATTTTCCAGAATAAAATATGAAAAATATTTACTCGAAAATAATTTTTCTGTAGGACAGTTTGAATATAGATTTAAAAATAATGAACTTAAAAAAAAACTTTTTCAATATATAAGCGGTGGTGTTAAGTCTCCTTATTTCTTAACTAATAAAATATATAAGAATAAAACAAAAAAAAT
>CACAHE010000033.1 GCA_902532195.1 uncultured Pelagibacteraceae bacterium
AACACACAAGCAAGTTATTTTGTTCGAGTTCATAATAGATAATGCTTTAACCGCAAGCATGTTTTTTTCTATACTAACAGGATTTTGTTTCATGATTTTTTTAGCAACAAGATTTTTTAAATTTTCATTTTTTTCAGAAACTCTTTTTAAATCTCCATCGCTTATAATACCAACTGTAGACCCTTTTAAATTTTTAACAATTAAAACACCTAAGTTTTTTTTTGTCATTATTTTTAAGGCATTTTTCATTAGTTCATTTTCTTTAATAAATGGAATTTTATTACCGGTTATCATTAAATCTTCAACAGTTTTTAATTTTGCTCCTAAAGCCCCACTTGGATGATATTTTTTAAATTCATGTTTTCCAAAATTTCTATATTTCATTGTAGCTATAGCCAGAGCATCTCCTATACTCAATTGGGTAATTGTGGATGAAGTAGGAACAATATTACCAGGTCCTGCCTCAGTAACATTTGGAATTAATAATTTTATATTGGAAGATCTATATAAAACTGAATTTTTTTTTGACATTATGCCTATTAAAGTAATTTTTTTATTTCTATTTGCATACTGAATTATATTTTTTAATTCACTAGTTTCACCACTAAAGCTTATAAGTATTAAAACATCATTAGAACTTATTTGACCTAAGTCACCATGAGAGCATGAGCTTGCATCTACAAAAAAAGATGGAATACCGACTGAAGCTAAAGTAGATGAAATTTTTTTTCCTATAATTCCAGATTTTCCAACACCAGAAACAACTACTTTTCCATTTTTACAATTTAATAAGGTTTGCACAGCTTTTGAAAAAGAATTATTTATACTTGATTTTAATTTTGACAAAGATTTGATTTCTAAACCAATTACTTCTTTTGCAATTTTTTGAAAATTTATTTTTTTCATTAATGGGACCAAATATCATCTTTAAATGAGGCAATATCTAGGTTGACCCTTGTTTGAATAAATTTAATCGCCTCTTCATATAATCTCATTCTATTTTCTCTTATTAAAATTTGATTTAAATTATCATTTATTTTATGAAGATATATAACGTCATTTGCACAGTATTTTAATTGTGCAGGAGTTAGTTCTCCACCAAAATCAGATGACTGATACTGTTTACTAATTTCGACTCCTGTAAATTCTTTAATTAAATCTTTTAAACTGTGACGATCTGTATAGGTTCTAGATAATTTTGATTTAATTTTTGTACAATCGATATTTTCTACATTAATATTTAAATATTGATTAATAAATCCCAGGTCAGCTCTAGCAAAATGAAATATTTTTTTAACTTCCTTATTTTTTAATACATTAATAAGGTTTGGTGCTTTGTAGGTTCTTCTATCAAGTTGAATTATATGAGCATCTAAATTACCAGTTGAAATTTGCACAATAAAAAGTGGATCTCTTTTAAAATTAAGTCCTCCCATTTCACAATCTACGGCAATTATGTTGCCTAGTTTTAATTGATCTGGTAAGTCGTGCTTGTGCAATTTAATATCTAAATTCATTTAAAATATATATATATGAAAGGAAAAAATATTCTAGTATTCGGTGGATCTGGCCAAATTGGTAGAAATTTAATCAGAAAGCTTACTAAAAATAATCACAGAGTTACAGTTGTAACCCGAAATCTACATAAAAAAGGCTATATTTTAAAAACGCAAGGTAACCCAGGTTATATAGAAGTTGTTGAAAGTAATATATTTGATGAACAAAATTTAAGTAATCTTGTACAAAATAAAGATATATGTATTAACTTAGTTGGAATATTATTTGAAAAAAAAAACAATACGTTTCGAAATATTCATATAAATTTTCCCTCTGTTCTATCAAAAGTTTGTGAAAAAAATAGTATAGAACAATTAATCCATGTTTCTGCTTTAGGCATAGATAATGCAAAAGATAGTAATTATGCAAATAGTAAATTAGAAGGTGAGCAAGAAATAAAAAGAAACTTTAAAAATGTAACTATTCTTAGACCATCAATTGTTTATTCAGTAGATGATAATTTTACAACACAGCTAATGACTTTAATTAGTTATCTTCCAGTTTTTCCAATTTATTATAACGGTAAAACAAAATTTAGACCTATACATTGTTCAGATTTGACTGAAATAATTTTAAAAATTATAAACGAAAAAATTTATTTAAATACAATTGAATGTGTTGGTCCAGAAGAAATGAGCTTTAAAAAAATATTATTAACACTTATGAAACTGATTAATAAAAAAAGAATACTTCTTCCTTTCCCAACTAATATTGCAAAAGTAACAGCTGCTTTTTTTGAACTATTTCCACAT
>CACAHE010000034.1 GCA_902532195.1 uncultured Pelagibacteraceae bacterium
AATAATTAATAAAAAAATAAATGGAATTAAGCCTAGTTTAAATACTGAACAAGCCTTTAAAAAAGCAAGTTTAATAATAGATTTTACAGTTCCTAAATGCACATTTGAAGTTTTAAAAATCGCAACAAAACTAAAAAAAAGAGTAGTTATTGGAACAACAGGATTTTCTAAAAAAGAAGAAAATTTGATTAAAAAATATGCAAAAAAAAATACCAATACTTCGAGCAGGAAATATGAGTTTAGGAATAAACTTATTAATGTATTTGACAGAAATTGCATCAAAATCTCTGGGAAATAATTTTTTAAGTAAAGTTTTTGAAGTTCATCATAAGCATAAAAAAGATCATCCTTCAGGTACAGCTTTAATGCTTGGAAAAGGTATAGCTGTTGGAAAAAACAAGGACTTTTATAAATTAATGGGTAAAAAATATTTCAATAAAAAAACTTTTCCTTATGGAAAAAAAATCAATTTTAATTCATTAAGAAAAGGTAAAATAATTGGTGAACATGAAGTAACTTTTTCAAGTGGTAAAGAAATAATTACATTAAATCATGAAGCATTTGATAGAGCTCTATATTCAGAAGGAGCATTTGTAGCAGCTAAATGGTTAATGACTAAAAAACCTGGTCTTTATTCAATGAGAGACGTTTTGAATTTTAAATGAATGAAGTTCAGAGATCTAAAATAATATTAAAAATATTAAATAAGATTTATCCAAAAACACCGATTCCTTTAAAACATAGAAATAAGTTTACACTATTAGTTTCAGTTTTATTATCTGCGCAGACTACAGATGTTAATGTGAATAATGTAACTAAAAATATATATCCAAAATATAATAAGCCAGAACATTTTGTAAAATTAGGAAGAAAGAAAATTGAAAGGTTAATAAAGAGCATAGGTATCTTTAGAGTGAAAGCTAAAAGTGTTTATTTATTATCAAAACAATTAATTGAAAAGCACGGTGGGAGAGTTCCAGATAATTTTGAAGATCTTGAAAAATTACCAGGCGTTGGTCATAAAACTGCTAGCGTAGTCATGTCACAAGGATTTGGTCATCCAGCTTTCCCTGTTGACACCCACATTCACAGGCTAGCGCAAAGATGGGGCCTTACTAATGGTAAAAATGTTGTTCAAACTGAGAAAGATTTTAAAAGGTTATTTCCTAAAAAATTTTGGAATAGGCTTCACCTTCAAATAATTTACTATGGAAGAGAATATTGTAGGGCAAGAGAATGTTATGGTTTAACTTGTAAAATTTGCACTTCTTGCTATCCTAGCAGAAAATCACCAATAAAAACAAAGAAAGCTTAATTATGAAAATTTTAGGAATGGGTAATGCAATCGTAGATGTTATTTGTAAAGTTGAAGATAATTTTATTGTTCAAAATAGTTTGACAAAAAGTACAATGAAATTAATTTTTGATGAAAACGAATTTAAAAAATTATTAACCAACCTTAAAATAGAAAAAACTGTGTCTGGTGGATCAGTAGCAAATTCAATAGTAGGCATATCTCAGCTAGGTAATAAAGTAGGTTTCATAGGAAAAGTATCTGATGACGATCTTGGAAGTAAATACGAAGAAGGATTAAAAAAAGAAAAAGTAGAATATTTTTATTCTAAAAAAAAAGAAGAATTGCCAACAGGAACTTGCTTGATTTTGGTTACACCGGACTCAGAGCGAACCATGTGTACATTTTTAGGTACTGCAGGAAAAATTAATGAAAACGATGTTAGTTCTGATGCAATTAGAAAAAGTGAAATAATATTTCTTGAAGGTTATCTTTGGGATGAAGGTGAACCTAAAAAAGCATTTGATAAAGCAATTAATAATGCAAATAAGGTGGCAATGTCATTATCAGACAAATTTTGTGTTGATAGACATAAAACTCATTTTTTAAATTTAGTGAAAAATAAATTAGATATTACATTTGCTAATGAACAAGAAATTACATCATTAATAGATGCTAAAAATTTTGATGAGGTAATAAACTTTTCCAAACAACTTGATAAAATAATAGTTCTTACTAGAGGAGAAAAAGGGGCCATAGCAATAAAAGGGAACGAAGTAGTTGAATGCGGTGTTCAAAAAAATCTTAAAATTCTTGATTTGACTGGTGCAGGAGATCTTTTTGCTGCCGGTTTTTTACATGGCCATGTAAATAACTTTTCAATTAAGGAAAGTTTAGAAAAAGGAACAGAAATGTCTTCCAAAGTTATTCAACAAATTGGTGCAAG